>JABFGF010000001.1:0-322087 GCA_013112635.1 Calditrichota bacterium
GAGGGAGATGGTTTTCCACATTTTGTGGATAATTAAAGAAAGAAAAAAGAAGCAAAAAAGAAAGAAAACTTTTCAACTACAACGGTGGGGTTCTCACTTTACTATTGACTATCTAAGCCTAATAGTAATATTTTGTTAGAAGGGCCACTAAAGCCCCGTTAATTTTGTAACAATTTACACATTGACTAACCAAAAAACCAGCTTTGGCCGATGGTGAACCTTAAAATACCGAGAAACATTTTGACAAACCCACAAGGCAAAAAGCAAACCCAAAGCAAAGTAAAAACATCGGGTGAGCTAAGGCCGGAAACGAACCTCGCGCTCAAACCGAGATATTTAATAAAACTCTTAGCGAACAAAAACCAATTTGCGTTTTGCCACCTTGGAAAACCCACACACTAAAAAAACTTTGGAGTAGGGCAGAACCATAAAACTGAAAAGTTACGTCTTTTATGATGAAACAGTTTTTGACCCAAGTTTTAAATCCGGCGGACAAAGCGGCCTGGAAACCAACCGCCCTTATAACGGTGAATATTAATGGGCGCTCGCGCGGGGAAGTCTGTCCGGTAAGCAAAATCATCGTCCGCGTGAAAGCGTCCCGTTGAATATTTTGTTAGAAGTGCCATCTAAACCTTTTGCCAAACCGAGAAAAGACAAACGAAATTTAAGCAACCCAAAAGCCAAGCGCCATTGTTTTTAAAAACATTTTGATGGCAGAAAACCAGAAACCGCCTCAAGTAAAATGTATTTTCAATATGCCGAACAAAAACAACAACCCAAGCATTTTACCCAGGTTGAAACCCATAAACAAAAACCAACGTAAAAAGAACACTTTTAAAACAGCCAAAATTTTTGTTAAAAATAAAATTATTCTAAACAATGGCGCGACCTTGGAAGCCTTGCACTTATAACGGTGAATATTAACCGGATTTTACGTTGAAAATTATCCGGTTGCCGATTCATGCTAGCACGTAAAATTCCGTGTTGAATATTTTGTTAGAAGTGCCATTTAACCTTTTGCCAAACCGTGCAAAGACAAACAAAATTTAAGCAACCCAAAAACCAAGCGCCATTGTTTTTAAAACATTTTGATAGTTCAAAACAGGGAAGCGCCTCAAGTAAAATGTAAATTCAATATGCCGAACTAAAACAACAACCAAAGCATTTTACCCAGTTTGAAACCCATAAACAAAAACCAACGTGAAAAGACACTTTTTAAAACAGCCCGAACTTTTCATAAAAAATAAAATTATTCTAAACAATGGCGCGACCTTAGAAGCCTTGCACTTATAACGACCCAGTGTTTAGCTGATTTGCCACTGAATAGTTTTCGAACCCTGAATCATGCTCCGAGTGGCAAATTCAGTTACAACACCGTGTTATGTTGCCAGGTTATGTGTAATCATGTAATACTTTTATATATAAATAAAAAAGTCTTTTTAATAAATATAAATTATCAAAAGCATTTATCATTTGTGGATTCACTCTGTACAATGCTTGTGTAACTTCTTCATTTTCAATATCAAGGTATCTATTGATTTCGATTGTGTCATTAATTTTATAATAATATGTTTGGGACTCATATTGAGGTTGATCTTTCAATGTTACTACTTTTAGACTGGTCATAGAATCCGTTTTTAGGTTAAAAAAAGATACAAATTTTTTGTCTACCTTAGGGTTCATCTGAATTGTGTAGAAAAGGTATAGGGGCTTCAAGCTTTTTTCAGTATAAAAATTTATAGTGCATGAATCTTGAAATATTTTACCATTTAGATTAATCTTGAAAATATCTTTTTTGGAATAAAACATTCCTGTACAATCAGGATGCCTAACATAACCTAAATCAATTAAATATTCGTCGGTAAAGTAATTTAATTGCGATGATGGAAGATCATTGTCTGTGATATCATAGGAATAAATATAAAATTTACAATAAATTGTAAAAATCAATAAAGCCAGAATTAATAAAATAAAGGTCTTTTTCATACTAATTATTCTAAAAATGTCTTTGCAACATAACGGTGAATATTAACCGGATTTTACGTTGAGAAATTATCCGGTTGCCAATTCATGCTAGCACGTAAAATTCCGTGTTGAATATTTTGTTAGAAGGGCCACTAAAGCCCCGTTAATTTTGTAACAATTTAAACAGTAACTAACCCAAAAACCAGCTTTGGCCGACGGTGAACTTTGAATTCCAAAAAACATTTTGCAAAGCCCATAAGGCAAAACCTAAAACCAAAAAACCAACCCGACAGCCAGCAAGCTAAGGTGAGCCCGCTACAAAACATTGCCAACTAAATTCAAACAGGCAATGGCGGACGATTACTCTTAGCGTTTTCAAAACCCTGGCAAACCTGAAAAAGAGGTTGCCCTTTTGCCGCCCTTAAAAATACCCAAAAACCAAAAAACTTTGGGGTAGGGCAGAACATAAAAATTAGAAAGAACATGATTTTTGGTGAAACTGTTTTTGACCCAAGTTTTAAATCCGGCGGCTAAAGCGGCTTGGAAACCAACCGCCCTTATAACGGTGAATATTAATGGGCGCCCGCGCGGGGAAGTCCGTCCGGTTGACAAAATCATGCTCCGCGTGAAAGCGTCCCGTTGAATATTTTGTTAGAAGTGCCATTTAAACCTTTTGCCAAACCGTGAAAAGATAAACAAAATTTAAGCAACCCAAAAACCAAGCGCCATTGTTTTTAAAAAACATTTTGAAGGCAGAAACCAGAAACCGCCTCAAGTAAAATGCATTTTCAATATGCCGCACTAAAACAACAACCAAAGCATTTTACCCAGGGTTGAAACCCATTAACAAAAACCAACGTGAAAAGAACACTTTTAAATCTGCCCGAACTTTTCGTAAAAAATAAAATTATTCTAAACAATGGCGCGACCTTGAAGCCTTGCACTTATAACGACTGATATTTAGGCGATTTGCGATTGTAAAACTTCCAAACCGAAATCATGCTCCGACGAGCAAATTCGCCTACAATATTTTGTTATGTTGCCTTTGTTTTTCTAATTGCCCCAAATGTTGTTGCACTTCCAGCTTGAATAGGGTCAATAATCATTCCAGAAAACTCTTGTATCTTTCTTAACATGAGTTCTGTATCAGTGCTAAAATCTTCAGCATTTTTTTGAGTAACTTTTTTTTCCCATTTAGCTAATGGAGTTATTGGATTATGCATATCTGTATGTTCGGTAACCATTTCAGATTGAGCATGGACCATTAAATTTCGAAATTGAATTATAGATTTTAAAGTTTGAAATGGTCTTTTACCTTTTTCCAATTTATAGTTATATATTGATGCTAAAATTTCTATTTTTTCTTCAGAACCAATATTTTTCTTTATGCTACTCCAATATTTTATTTTCGTATTCCCAACGTGATTTACGTATGCTTCAATTGTAAAACTGCAAAATAGCATTGATGTCATCAAGTAGTGAAAACGCTCATATTTATTATTTGTATTCTTGGCATCTCTCAAAGCAGTTCTACTTGCAATATTTAAGTCAAAGTGTGGATAGACTATTTTTACTGCTTCTACTTTTTCACTCATTTTTATCCAATCTTATTCCCTAACCTTCAGCAACATAACGGACTGGGCATAACCGGAACGAGCGCTGGAAATCCTTCCAATTGTCAATTCACCGTCCGCGTGAAGTTTCCGAGTTGATGCCATTGTTATATGCGATTTAGAGTTTCATTCCAAAATATATTTTAAAGCTTTCCAACTTTTCTTTAAAATTATGCAATCTTTTTATGTCAGGTCCATTTTCAATATTTTTAACTATTCGCGTTTTTAAAAAGAAATCTTTATAATAAAAGCCAAATCCTAAAAAGTAACTTGTAACAATGAAAGTTTCTTCTGGATTAGGATCTTCTTCCCAACGATAATCATGATTCTGATAACCATTTTCTTCAGATGTCAACTCTCGTATTTTAATATATTTTGTCTTTTCATCAGAAAAAAAGGAGATTGAATAACCACCGTGCACCTGAATAGAAAATGATTTAAATATAGGGTATTTATAATTTATTGAAAGCGGGATTTCAATTACAGAATATGAGGTTTTAAAATTATAAAGACTCCATGAATCCACGAAATCTCCGAAAATCCAATATGAGCCAATAATTTTCGAATTATACGAACCTTGATAGTTTGTATAGCTTAAATCAAGTCCAAAAGAATAATTATTATAAACAAAATACTCAAATCCGATTCCATATAAAATGCTATGTGATTTATCATTCAGGGAACTTTGAAATTGAGATAATGCATCTCCAATAAACAAATGCACCCCATTTCTATTCTCAACCGAAGAGTTTTGGGAATAGAGCTGAGATGTTAAAACAATTAAGAAAAATACTTTTTTCATTCTATCCTTTTGGAAAGCATATAACGGCTGATATTTAGCCGATTTGCGATTGTAAAACTTCCAAACCGAAATCATGCTCCGACGAGCGAATTCGGCTACAATATATTGTTATACAGCGATTGATAATTATTTCAATGTTTTCTCTAATTCAATTAAGTCCTTGCGATTAAGCAACTCTATTATAGCCTCTGCAGGAATAATATTGCACAACCCTGAATTTTCTTCAAATGTTATTCTTGTTCGCTTAGTTTGTTTGCTGATGGCAACATCTGTGTAAGGAATATAACTGGAGACTAGTCCAATTACCATTTCTTGATTAAATAAAGGAGAGCTTAGTGTCTTATTATCAACTTTAAGTGTGGGAACATATAATACAGGACTTCCACTATTTCCACCGAATACTAAAGCATCAGCTAGGATTTTATCCTTCATTATAAGCGCAACAGAACCACGTCTCACAATTGGATCTGGATAATCTGCAGAACGCAGCCCCATAGGAAAACCAGGAATTAATAATGGAGCACCAGTTTGCAGATCTTTAGAAACTAAAAGATTTTTATAGGGAATGGTTGAAATATCGGCAGTTGTATCCCAAGCAAAAATATGACATGCAATATCAAATTTTTTTGAATAAAACCATTTATTACCAGTAAAATCAATCGCAAAGTTTTCTGGATAAACAATACTTTTTCCTTTTTTCGTTTTTACCCTAAAGCCAATTTTCTTATGAGGCATTCTATTTTCATCAAGAACTACATGTTTTGCTGTAACAATTGCGACATGATTATTTGGAGTATTGATTAAGAATCCTGTTCCTATTGGATGATAGTTACCATTAATGCTCTTTTCAATAGAAATAACGGACTCTAACCATGCTTCATTAAAACTTGAAGTTAAAAAATTTTGAGAAAATAATTTATCGGAAAATAAAAACAATACAATGAATAAAAGCAATTTGAGAGAGCTCATAGTTTTACTCCTGAAAATCTAAAGCTGTATAACAGTGAATATTAACCGGATTTTACGTTGAAAAAACTTCCGGTTGGCGATTCATGCTAGCACGTAAAATTCCGTGTTGAATATTTTGTTAGAAGGGCCACTAAAGCCCCGTTAATTTTGTAACAATTTAAACATTGGCTAACCAAAAAACCAGCTTTGGCCGACGGTGCTACATCCCGACTTGTCGGGGAAAACTTTGAACTGCCAAAAAACATTTTGGTAAACCCACAAGGCAAAAACTGAAACCAAAAAACAAACCCGACAGCCAGCAAGCTAAGGTGAGCCCGCCACAAAACATTGCCAAATAAATTCAAACTGGCAATGGCGGACGAAAACTCTTAGCGCTTTTCTAAACCCCGCTAAACTTGAGAAAGAGTTTAATTTTTTGCCGCCTTGAAATTTTGGACAAACCAACAAACTTTTAACTAGGGCAGAACCATAAAATTGAAAAGAACATCTTTTGTGTTAAAACAGTTTTTGACCCAAGTTTTAAAACCGGCGGACAAAGCGACTTGGAAACCAGCTGCCCTTATAACGTGAATATTAACGGGATTAACCGCTGTTAAATTTTTCGTTCGCGAATTCACCGTCCGGCGGTTAATTCCCAGTTGAATATTTTGTTATGGCCTGATTACTGTGTTGGCCCAAAAACTTTTTTCTCTCGTTTCCCATCTTGTAAATAATATTTTTCAACTTTATCGATAAAAACGACATTTATTGTTTTGTGTTCATCGTCGAAGCTAATTTTGCTAAATAAATCCCTTCTTAATTCACGTTCATATTTCCATTTAATATTTCCTGAAAAATCTAAGATATAACACTTATTCAAATAGTCTAAAGAGTGGGTTAAAAAATCATGAATTACTAATAAGTTCAAGATTTGCTGAATATCGCTTTCTCTAAAATCACCTAAATCAATTTTCCATTTTTCTTTTTTCCCAGCAATGGAATAACAAGTAAAATAACTTTTATATTCTTTTGAATTATGAACAAAAGTAAAATAGTATTGACCATCATCTGAGAAAATTTGAGTTATGTCTAAATGCATTCCATAATATGGACAAAAAGTTTTATTTGGTAACTCATATTCCCACAATAAAGAACCAGACTTACTGTACAAGAATAACTTACTCCACTTTGTAATAATTACATCACCTGTATTGGAGACACTCGGTAAATGTAATCCACGTCGTTCCATTTTCTTTTGCCATAATAAACTGTCATTTTGATATAAACTGAGAAGTTGAGGGCCAACAAATCCTTCGTAAAAATCTCCAGAAACTGTTGCACAAAATTTTCCATTTTTAGATTTTTTTGTCCATGTTTTTGGGAAAGCTTGTTGAGCATTTGAAAAAGAAACTTGAAAGATAAGTAAAGATATAATAAAAAATAATTTCATAAGATTTTCTCGTGAAATATAAAGCCATAACGTATCGGGTATTAACCGGATTTGATCTCGATTACGCCGTTCCAATCTGCTTTCGGAACAACCCCTGGCATAAAAGCATGCGGCGTACCGGATCGAGATTAAATACCGTGTTCAATACCTTGTTATATTGAGCGCTCATGCTATGTGTACATCAACACTTTCATAACGGTATAAATATTAATTAAAAATGCATAAAACAGCAACACTTAATTTTATACTTATTCTCTCGGGCTGATAACATCTGATTTTACCTGTTATTTTCAATATTGGGGCACACCAATCCCCCTGATGTTGATAAGCTCCCCCCTTTACTGTCCCTAAACCACAAACCCCTTTAAGATGTATCCACATAAGCAACCTGATCATATTGTGGGTCTAGCATCATTCGGAAAAACATGGCCACCTTACAATGTGGGCAGCTATATAAATTCACTTCTTCCTGTTCATCACACAGCGCCCCATTATTGGTAGTGTCCCCCATGTCAGATCGGATGCGCTGCAAAATATCCTTCTTTACCTTACCTGCCCAGAAACCGTAAAAGCGGATCTTGTTGAAGCCGTGGGGCAGAATGTGCAAAAGAAAGCGACGGATAAACTCTGCTGCGGGCAAGGTCATCTCCTTGTTAAAGGCGCCACCTTCGCTCCCTTGCTTGTAGTCTTTGTAATTAAAACGCACCTTCTTTTCAGTACCGTCTATGATGCGCTTGTTGCTAATGGCCACCCGGTGCGAATAACGTCCGATATAGCGCACAACCATCTCGGCGCTACCAAAAGGTTTCTTGGCATAAACTCGCCACTTCTTATGGGCAATGGAATCCAGCATATGCTCAAATACATGTGCCTCTTTGTATAAACCAACACACTCCGGGATTACCAATTCCCTCTTATAATGCATCTTTTTCAGTTTAGATATAAACTTGCCACGGAACATTTTCCCCACAGCCCTTACCGGAAAGAGAAAACGGCTTTCATAGGGCAGGCTTTTCCATTCGCCTGTTTTCGCTATTCCACCTCCGGCGACAATTAAATGCAGGTGCACATGCTGTGATAAGCCCTGCCCCCAGGTATGCAGCAAGGCAAGGTACCCGCATTGCGCCCCAAGATAGTTTGGATCGTTGGCAAAAGTGTTAAGCGTTTCTTTGACACAACAAAAAAACAGGTTGTATAAAAGCCTCTTGTTATAACTGATCAAATCGTTTAAACTGTGTGGAAGTGTAAACACCACATGGTAGTAAGGCACAGGCAAAAGCTCCTTTAAACGCTCTTTTACCCATTTCTCTTTCAGGATATATTGGCAGTTGGGACAATGACGGTCGCGGCAGGGATTATAGCAGGGACGTTCACCACCACACGAGCGACACTCATAAAGATGGCCGCCAAGAGCTGCTGTACGGCAGTTCATGATCGCGTTAACAACTTTCCACTGTTTGGCTGACAGCCTATGCCCCTGGCTGTATTCTTTGATGTTCTCACGGAAAATACGGGCTATGGTTGCACTTGACATATCATATATTTATGGTGTACATAAGTACATATTATATAAGAAATGAAATGTCAATATACAAGGGAAAATTTATTGAGGGAGGTAGAAAAAAAATCCTAATCAACCTGCGGACATAACCGCTTCAATATAACGCTGAGCATAAGAGGATTTAACCGAGTATAAACTTCAAACCCTGAATTCATGCTCCGGCGGTTAAATTCCTACTTAATGCTTTTGTTATGCATTGTTTGATTTTGAATTTCAAAGTAATCACCATACCAATCCCACATACAAAAGGCTTTTTCAAAATTGCACTTATATTTATAATTTTTTGTTTCAATATCTGGATCAAAAAATGATGATGGAAAATTACTGTCAGCAACTACTAATAACCAACATTCTTCACATTTTTCTTTATATGAATCCAATTTTGTATTTTTTACATTTATAATATCCTGTAGTTCTTGAATAAAATTCTTTTGAACAAAACCTGCAACAGGTACTTGCCAATAGTTTTTAGTTAAGAATGAAAAATTTGAAATACGTATTGAGTCAAAGTATTCTGGAAAATTTTCAAGATCTTCAAAATTATTATTAACTCGCACTGTGCTATCTTTTCCTGGAAGGTTTTGAATAATTAAATCCTTCAGTTTTTTGGCTAAATCATATCTCTGAGCTTTTGTGAGTTTAGGATAACTTCCAAAAAACACAGCGACATCTAATGCAGGGAATTTCTCAAGTTCAGTATAGCTTTGCATTGCTATTTTTACAATAGAATCTCTTTCTGATTCTAAGGCATGCAGTGGTCTTCCCTCAATTTTTCTGTTTTTGAAAATTCTTGTAACTTCAATACCAACTTTTACTTTGTTGTGCTTAAAAATAAAATCAGGGCATTCGGAGTTTGAAGGTTCTGTTTTTATTCCAAGCTTTTTAAAAAGCTCTTTTACAAATACTATTTCTTCTTCTTTTTTATCCATTTTCCTAAATGCATAACGTCGGCGATCAGGGGACCAAAACCCGGCGGCCACTCGGCGTTTGCAGTCCAGAGGACTACGGACGTGACCACGAACCCGGGAACCAAAACGGCGTTTTGGTTCCCATTGCATTGCATTGTTATGCTTTCTTTAATACCTCTCGCCAAGGTTGCAATTCATTTAATCGAAATATATCTTTTGTATTTCCACTCCTAATTCTTCAAGACTATTTAAAATTTGAATATTTTTTATGTCAGAATTACGATTGTGTAATTCAAAAGTATTTCCATTGACTTTATAGAATAAAATACTTTTAGGTAAACTTGCAGTTATTGTTGGCCAATATTCTGAAAGATATCTTCTCCCATTAACAATTAATACGAACGGTCTGACAATGCTTGATAATGATAATTTATCTGTATCTTCTATCCTAAACTGGAAAAACATTATTTTTCCATCGCTATTATAGTATGCTGTTACAGTTTGTATATTATCATCAGTAATGAATGAACTCATTTCTAAATCGACCTTGTTAATTTCTTCATTACCTACATCTTCAAAAGAAAGTAAAGTATTTTCGAGATAGTACATTTCAAAAGATGATGTTTTCCCATTTTCAGTTGAATTACTACAGCTGTTCAAGATCAAAAGCAATAAAGACATAGTAGTAAACAAAAAAGTGGTTTTACTTAAATTCATTTTATCACTCCTGGTTAAAAAGCATAACGACCGAGGTTAAGGTGATTTGCCACTGCAAACTTTTTAAACTTGAAATCATGCTCTGAGTGGCAAATTCACCTTGAACCTTTTGTTAGCAATTATAGTTGGTTGAGAATAATTAAAATATAAAATTCCAACACTATGGGCTAACTCCATCGAAAGGAATCGGTAGGACTCCCTTGACACCCAAATCAAAATGTATTTTCTCTAAAGAATATAAGTTCAACTCTAAACTTGGAAAAAGCCACATACCTGAATAAATAGTTGATCTGAATCCGATGTTATTAACTCCGTTCATTTTATTGAATAAAATCCCGATACTTCCTCCATTGAAAAGGTTAATAACCGAGTCCTCGTCTTCAGGGAACGAACCATATTGAGCCTCGAAATAATGGAAATTTTCATTATGTTTTTTTTTATCATCAAAAAAAATAAATTTGTATCCATATGTAACATTGTAGAATTCTAAATGGTCATATGTGTTTCTTCCATATTGCCCAAGGCTAAGTTTGAGATTAAACGTCATATCTTGTCCAAAACTATAACCTATTCGAATCCCAGGACTAATATAGTACTCTCGCTTACTTGCACTTATCACTTCTAAAGGGATAAAACTAAAAAGAATTGCAATGATAAAATATTTTTTAATGTTCATTTTATACTTTTGTTGCTAACGGCTGATATTTAGCCGATTTGCGATTGTGAAACTTCCAAACCGAAATCATGCTCCCGCGAGCGAATTCGGCTACAATATATTGTTATGTGTTACACTGTTTTTAATAAATTGAACTTTAAAATGATTTAACCACTCTTTTGTCTTTCGAAAATTACCCTCTTGATCCTTCTCAATATAAATCGCACTATCTTGTTCCGAAAATAGAATGGTATCAGGTATAAATGAGTTGTCGTAAGGTTTAATGCTAAAAATAATTGTGTCAAGATTCATTGTGAATCGACCTTCGTATTTTATATAAAGTCCAAGCATCCCGTCTACACGATTCTCACAATCTCCATTTTCTCTAAAGATTAGAGTATGGTGAGATAAATCATCTTTTAAAGTAGCAGTCATTATTCTTTCGGATTTAATCAACTCGGAATTATGAAGATTAAAAATGATAATCCCTAATAAAAAGGTTGAATGAGAAAAGATCTTTATTCTATTAATTTTCTTTCTAATCAAAGATATAATCGTTTCAATAATAGATATAAAATACAATAAAATAACTACAAGGAAGATGCCATTATAAGCAATAAGATTGAGAATCATTCCTCCAAAATAATCTGAGATTATCCAACAAATCATACCTACTGATGAAATTATTGATAATGCTTCAAACACTGTAATTTTTTTTATTCTCATTTTTTCCAATTTTTAAGAAAACACATAACGTTTAGGTTTACCTGCGCTGAAGGCAACTCAAACAACCGTTACTTTTTCCGAATCATCGTTGCACTGTATAGCGTCAGGTACAACCTTGTGTTATGTATTACTTGCTTGTGCTGACGGAATAATAAATTTGAAATTATCACTCAGCTCTATCTTTGTCTCATTTGCGAATGTAACTATTTCAGAAATACAGTTGGTTCTGTCAGCATTTTTTATAAACCTTAAAGGTAAAACGTATCTATTCTTTTGAGTAACGAAATTAATACTATTAAAAACACTGTCGTAATTAATTTTGTTTATTTCAGAGGCTTCTATTTTCTTCCAGGTCACTTTACACAGATTTACCATATTTTGTTCAATCCAGAATTTAAAAAATGATTTTTTTTTCTTTAAAAAAAGATCAATAAAATGCATAAGCCCAAATATTATAGCCATTATCCTCAGGAAATCTTTATCTGGATTATTACTCACTATAAATACAACAAAGAAGAGTATAAATAAGATGTTGTACCAATAAAAAATGGGAACATATGAAATCTTCATATGAAACGTCCTTTTTGAATTTTCATCTTTCTTTGAAGTAGTTATCTCTTTCTTTGAGGTATAAATTCTCAGAATAAAAGCTAAAATGATTAATACACCGGTTATGGTATCTAGATAAACAGTTTGATCCCAATGTAATCTTAAAAAGACTAATACAATGATTGCTAAAATAATTATGGTAAAGTATAAATCTATTTTCTTCATAGTGGTCTTAATACATAACGCTGAGTATTTAGGCGATTTGCGATTGTAAATATTCGAACCCTGGTTCATGCTCCGACGAGCGAATTCGCCTACAATACATTGTTATGTTGTAAATTGTTAAAATATTAACTTTGCCCATAAATTCGTTTTTTATCGAATTCAATAATTGACATAATATTTTTTGAAAGAACATTTGGACAAATCCATTCATACCTTTTAGATCTAAATCTTTTTAATTAATTTGGAGACCCAAGGTCACAAACATTTGGAAAAATTATTTCTGAAAGAAATTCCATTTTCTTTTTTGCCTCTTTTGAAGTCTCCACAAACTTTGACGCAATGGAATAGAATTCAAATGCTAATCTCAAAACCAATTTTCTTTCAAAGGAATTTTTTTCAAAATCATTCAAAGTTGTGTTTACCAGAATTTCACCTTTCAAAAAATAAAAATTGCCATTTAGTGGATTAAGTGTTAATGCTTGATCAATGTAATAAGATGATGCTTCCCAATATTCGCTCTCAAAAAATATTTTGGATAAATTTGATAATTCTTCAGGATCAGAAACCGTATTTGGATTTTTGAGTAATTCTTTAACTTTGTTACCATCCTCAAGATTTGCATTATTAATCTTGAATTGTCTTAACCCAGAACAATTTAAAAGAAGAACGATACTTATTATGGTCGAAATTATTTTTAGAATGTATCTCATAATTTTTTTACAGCATAACGGCTGAGCATAAGAGGATTTAACCGTTCAAAAACTCTCATACCGAAATCATGCTCCCGCGGTTAAATTCCTACTTAATGCTATTGTTAGCGATTATTTTTTTATAACCCATTACAAAAATGGTTGAAAAAGCTGCCATTAAAATCCAATCTCTCAGCCTGATATTTGGACTATCTGAAAATAACTCTGTAAAAAACAAAACAAGTATCAGAAAAAAAATAAATAGAAAAATCAAAAAAACTATTTTTTCAAATGTCATTACATTTTTCCCAACTAACTTTAATCCGTAAATATTGATTTTAAAAAAATAGTAAAGACATCCAAAAATAATTGCATACAAAAGGAACGAATCTGCGTGATCAAATAAACCTAAATGTCCATGGCTCCCAGCACCAAGGATTGCAAAAGTAAAGAAAGCTACGATTAATAATAAAAATGCTATTCCAAATAAAAAGACATTTTTCATTTTTTAAGCGATCTATCCTTGGTTCAGTCCAATAAATTTCCACATTGTCTATCTAACCTTCAAAATATTTAAAATAAATGATATTGAGATTTTTTAAAGTCATACAAATTTGGAAATCAATGAATCAATCTCTTCATGATTTAAACAAAATGTAACAATAAACCGGCCTAAATTAAAATCTACAATACTAACTTTTACGTTATTTGAAGTTCAGATCGCTAACGTATCGGGTATTAACCGGATTTGATCTCGATTACGCCGTTCCAATCTGCTTTCGGAACAACCCCTGGCATAAAAGCATGCGGCGTACCGGATCGAGATTAAATACCGTGTTCAATACCTTGTTATATTGAGCGCTCATGCTATGTGTACATCAACACTTTCATAACGGTATAAATATTAATTAAAAATGCATAAAACAGCAACACTTAATTTTATACTTATTCTCTCGGGCTGATAACATCTGATTTTACCTGTTATTTTCAATATTGGGGCACACCAATCCCCCTGATGTTGATAAGCTCCCCCCTTTACTGTCCCTAAACCACAAACCCCTTTAAGATGTATCCACATAAGCAACCTGATCATATTGTGGGTCTAGCATCATTCGGAAAAACATGGCCACCTTACAATGTGGGCAGCTATATAAATTCACTTCTTCCTGTTCATCACACAGCGCCCCATTATTGGTAGTGTCCCCCATGTCAGATCGGATGCGCTGCAAAATATCCTTCTTTACCTTACCTGCCCAGAAACCGTAAAAGCGGATCTTGTTGAAGCCGTGGGGCAGAATGTGCAAAAGAAAGCGACGGATAAACTCTGCTGCGGGCAAGGTCATCTCCTTGTTAAAGGCGCCACCTTCGCTCCCTTGCTTGTAGTCTTTGTAATTAAAACGCACCTTCTTTTCAGTACCGTCTATGATGCGCTTGTTGCTAATGGCCACCCGGTGCGAATAACGTCCGATATAGCGCACAACCATCTCGGCGCTACCAAAAGGTTTCTTGGCATAAACTCGCCACTTCTTATGGGCAATGGAATCCAGCATATGCTCAAATACATGTGCCTCTTTGTATAAACCAACACACTCCGGGATTACCAATTCCCTCTTATAATGCATCTTTTTCAGTTTAGATATAAACTTGCCACGGAACATTTTCCCCACAGCCCTTACCGGAAAGAGAAAACGGCTTTCATAGGGCAGGCTTTTCCATTCGCCTGTTTTCGCTATTCCACCTCCGGCGACAATTAAATGCAGGTGCACATGCTGTGATAAGCCCTGCCCCCAGGTATGCAGCAAGGCAAGGTACCCGCATTGCGCCCCAAGATAGTTTGGATCGTTGGCAAAAGTGTTAAGCGTTTCTTTGACACAACAAAAAAACAGGTTGTATAAAAGCCTCTTGTTATAACTGATCAAATCGTTTAAACTGTGTGGAAGTGTAAACACCACATGGTAGTAAGGCACAGGCAAAAGCTCCTTTAAACGCTCTTTTACCCATTTCTCTTTCAGGATATATTGGCAGTTGGGACAATGACGGTCGCGGCAGGGATTATAGCAGGGACGTTCACCACCACACGAGCGACACTCATAAAGATGGCCGCCAAGAGCTGCTGTACGGCAGTTCATGATCGCGTTAACAACTTTCCACTGTTTGGCTGACAGCCTATGCCCCTGGCTGTATTCTTTGATGTTCTCACGGAAAATACGGGCTATGGTTGCACTTGACATATCATATATTTATGGTGTACATAAGTACATATTATATAAGAAATGAAATGTCAATATACAAGGGAAAATTTATTGAGGGAGGTAGAAAAAAAATCCTAATCAACCTGCGGACATAACCGCTTCAATATAACATAATATTAGTGTGATTCAATCTTGTTTTCACTCTATAACTATACGACATAAAATCAACAGATTCAACCGTTTAAAACTGTACTTTTTTATTAAATGCGGGAAACAAACTCGGTTTACTTTTAAACTAAACTAAGCTATCCGTCATAAACTCAACACTTTATGGAAACTATCATCAAAGAACAAACCGCGTTGTAAACACGCTTTCAATTATTCTCCCAACCCGATAATTGTTTTATAAACAAATGTTTACAAAAAACAACCTTTTTTCAATACGCTATTGACATATTTTAGAGATTTTGTATATTGGTGTACGCAAGTACATTAAACGGATTTAATGATCATGACAGAAAAGAAACTGCTTTTGCTGTTAAAAGAAAAAATAAGGGCAAAACATTACAGCATTCGTACAGAAAAAAGTTATATAGATTGGACAAAACGCTACGTCTATTTTCACAACCTGAGACATCCTAATTTAATGGGCGCAAAAGAAATAGAGCAGTTTCTTAATTATCTGGCCGTTTCACGTAATCTGGCCGCTTCCTCACAAAACCAGGCATTGAATGCCATCAACTTTTTATATAAAGAAGTATTGAAAATAGATTTTGATCAACTGGAAAATATCTCGTGGGCAAAAAAACCAAAAAAATTACCGGTCATCTTATCAAAAAACGAAGTAAAAAAATTATTACAACATTTAAACAGCCAACCCTGGTTAATGGCTTCATTACTTTACGGAACAGGGATGCGTAATATGGAATGTTTACGGCTGCGCGTTAAAGATATCGATTTCGATCAAAACCAGATAAACATTCATTGCGGAAAAGGTGCAAAAGATCGGCGGGCCATATTGCCGGAATCATTAAAGAAACATCTGCAGCTTCAATTAAATACTGTAAAAGCTTTGCACGAGCAAGATTTGATAAATGGCAACGGCGAAGTTTTTTTACCAAATGCATTAGCAAGCAAATCACCTGTAAGCGCAACAGAATATGGCTGGAAATATCTTTTCCCGGCATTAAGATTGTCGGTCGACCCGCGCTCCGGAAAAAAAAGACGCCATCATTTAAATGAATCAGTTCTACGCAAATACATTTACCTGGCGCGCAAAAAAGCAGGGATCAATAAACCGGTAAGTGCCCATACATTGCGGCATTCATTTGCAACACACCTTCTGGAAAATGGATACGATATCCGCACAGTGCAGGAATTGCTTGGCCATAAAGATGTGAAAACCACAATGATTTATACCCACGTATTAAACCGGCCCGGCCTCGCCGTCAAATCTCCTTTAGATTGATAAAACCAACAGTCAACAATCATCAATCTTCAATCGCTATTCATCACTCAGTAGTTTTCACACCCTTTTGAAATTTGGCGTTAAAAGACCTTTGGAATAATTTCTTAAAGAAAAACAAACTGTTTGAGTTTCATGTATTTAGAAACGAGTTTTTGTTTTTCAGAAATTAAGAAGAAGGTAATAGCCACATTTCAATCAGGTGCTGATTTTTTGTTTCTTTTTCATTTAGGAAAAAGAAAAGAGAGTAAATAGTGGTTTTCAGAATTCGGTTACCCAAAAAGAACAATTCGCGTCTTGGCGCCTTCTCGTTTAAAGGATTTAAAAGAAGTAGCATTAAAAAAAATCACCCTTTTACTTCAATCCGCGCAATCCGTGGATAAGTAAGCTCAATGTATTAGTTTTTATAAACAACAATTCGCGTCTTGGCGCCTTCGCGTTCAAAGGATAAAAAAGAAATAGCCTTAAAAAAAAAATCACCTTTTTACTTCAATCTGCACAATCCGTGGCAAGAAAAAAGTATTTGCGATTTTGTATTTTTACAATTTAAATATTGTTTCAGTGTAAATCTGTGTAATCCGTGGATCAGTAAGCACAATGTATTAGTTTTTTAAATTAACAATTCGCGTCTTGGCGCCTTCGCGTTTAAAGGATTTAAAAGAAGTAGCATTAAAAAAAATCACCTTTTTACTTTAATCCGCTCAATCCGTGGCAAGAAAAAAGTATTTGCAGTTGTATTTTTTTGTAAAAGTAAGTGGAAATAAAACAAAAAAAATCAATATTAAATCAAAAATGTTATTGAAATTTCGCGTAATCCGCGGAAAGTATTAGGTTGAAACAAATACCGCGATAGACCGATTTTCAAGCCCAAAAAGTTTTTGATCCACCGGTGCCTTAATCCGGCCATCATCCAAAATATCATCCGGACTATTATTAAACGTATTTAGAAAAAGAGCCCATTTTCCCTTGGCACGTTTTGGCAGTTCAAAACGATGCTTTTTATGATCGCCGTTTATCATTATATAAATATCCGCTTCATCCTTGTCCGCACCGGCCAAAAACAAAGCCAGTGTTTTAGATTTTTTTGACCAGTCCGCTTTGTGGATTTGCTTTCCATGCCAACTCATATCAGCAATACCATTGCGCGTTTCCACCCTAAATTGAGAGCGCCGCAAACACGGGTGCGATTTTCTAAATGAGATAAGCAATTTAAAAAAACGAATCAGATCCTTATTTTTTTTAACAAGAGACCAATTCAGCCAGCTGATTTTATTATCCTGGCAATAAGCATTATTATTCCCGCCCTGAGTCCGGCCAAACTCGTCGCCCGCATGGAACATGGGCACACCCTGCGACAGCATCAAAATTGCGGCATAATTTTTTATCTGTCTTCGGCGTACCTTTTCAATTTCAGGATTTTCAGTAGGGCCCTCAACTCCAAAATTGTGGCTGTTATTATGGTTCTCACCATCCCGGTTTTGCTCACCATTGGCAAGATTCTGTTTCTGCGTGTACACAACCAAATCCGCTAAAGGGAAACCATCGTGGCAACTAACAAAATTAACACTGTGGTAAGGTTCACGGCCGTCATCCTCATACAAATCAGAACTGCCAGAAAGCCTGCTTGCCAGCAGAGGCACCATTCCTTCATCGCCTTTTATAAAACGCCGCACATCATCACGAAACTTGCCGTTCCATTCCATCCATCTTTGCCAATGTGGAAAATCACCAACCTGGTAAAGACCGGCAGCATCCCAGGCTTCGGCAATAATTTTTGTCCCAGTCAAAACAGGATCAAGCGCAATCCTTTCCAATATTGGCGGGTCCGATAACACCTCGCCATTTGGCCCACGGCTTAAAATTGAGGCCAGGTCAAACCGGAAACCATCCACATGCATTTCAGTAACCCAGTATCGCAAAGAATCAATAATCATACTGCGCACAACAGGATGGTTACAGTTAACCGTATTCCCACAGCCGGTATAGTTAAGATAGTGCCGCGTCTTTTTATCAAAAAGGTAATATGTATCCCGGTCAAGACCCTTTAAATTGTAAATTTCACCTTGCTCGCCGCCCTCCGCAGTATGGTTAAAAACGATATCCAAAATTACTTCAATCCCCGCTTTATGCAGCGCTTTAACCATCTTCTTAAATTCAATCAGAGCACCACCGGGTGTTGGATCGTGAGCATAAGATGATTTTAACGCGAAAAATGAAATAGGATCATAGCCCCAAAAGTTTTTTAATTTTTCTCCCGTTATCGGGTTTTTGCGGTTTATACCAAGTTCATCAAAATCAGTTACCGGCATCAGCTCCACGGCGGTTATGCCCAATTCTTTTAAATACGGTATTTTTTCGATTATCCCTGCAAATGTGCCCGGTTTCATTACCTGTGCAGAATGGTGTTGCGTAAAACCACGTACATGCATTTCATAAATAATAGATTCTTTCAGCGGCAGGTTTAAAGGTTGGTCAAGTTCCCAATCAAAAGTATCATCCACAATTGTAGAAAGGCGAACGGGGCTTTCCTGGTTACCGGTTTGTGTTAATTGTTGCTGGCCCCAGGTTTCTGCGCCGCAGGTGGCCCGCGCATACGGGTCGAGAACCAGCACGCCGTTTTTACGGAAATTGTCATCGGCAAAAACTCGGTAGGCGTAGCTTATCCATGGATTTAGTCCATTAATATGCGCATGCCAAATATCACCGGTTTTATTAATCCGCGGATCAAGTGGGAACTCAATTAACGGGCTGCTTGAACACTTGCTGAATATTACCAGCGAAACAGCTTTGGCACTTTCTGAGATTATTGCAAAATTTACACCTTCACGAACAAGTGTTGCTCCCAGTGGCCAGGGATGACCTCGTTTAATTTCAAAATCGTGGCTGACTAATTTAAAAAGTTCTTCGCGGTGGTTTGCTTTAATTTTTGTTTGATTTGACATTTTCAATTTTAAGGGGTTTTAGTTTTCCAGATGTGATTTTAAAGGATTAATATCAACCAATCAAGAAATTATATTACTCTTGTTATTTTAAGCCAATCTACGAATCGGATTTTTTTATCTATGTTTTATCGCCCTTATGAAATATGGCGGTCAAATCTGTTGGAATAATTTCTAAAAGAAAAATAAACTGTTTGAGTTCCTGCTTTTTGGAACGAGTTTTTATTTTAATACACCTTATTATCATATTGATTTACAGGAAAGGAAGAAGTAAATTTGCAACTTGTAATTTTTTACAGGAAATGAAATATGAGCAAAGAAATTGTTGTAGTAGCTCTTGGCGGAAATGCCATCACACGTGAATTTGAAGAAGGGCTGATTCCGGAACAATTTGAAAATACACGTACCAGCCTCGATGGTGTAATACGCCTGGTAAGATACGGCTATCGTGTTATTTTAACCCATGGCAACGGTCCTCAGGTTGGTAATGCATTAATTCGCGTTGAAGAATCCCGCGATTTAGTACCACCTTTGCCTCTTGGAATTATTGTTGCGGATTTAGAAGGGGGCATGGGCTATATGATTGAGCAAAGCCTGCAAAACAAATTGCATGATGCCGGGCTTAACAAAGATGTTACAACCGTTTTAACGCAGGTTATTGTAGACCCAAAAGATCCTTCGATAAAAAATCCTACAAAATATGTTGGACCATTTTTCAAAAAAGAACAGGTTGCCGATTTAGAAAAGAAACGCGGTTGGCAAATGAAAGAGGACAAAGGCCGTGGGTATCGCCGTGTTGTTCCTTCGCCTGTTCCACAAAGTATTGTAGAAAAAAAGATTATTTCCACTTTGCTCGAAAATGACATTTTGGTTATCGCTGCCGGCGGTGGCGGAATCCCAGTTTATTGCGATGATCGAGGCTGGCTGGAAGGTGTGGATGCGGTGATTGATAAAGACCATGCATCCGGTTTACTTGGTAATGAGGTTGGGGCAAGCAAGTTAATAATCCTAACCGGTGTTGATAAAGTTGCCATAAATTTTGGAACTGATGAACAAGAAAATCTTGATACAATGACAATTGACGAGGCAGAAAAACATTTCAATGATGGCCAGTTTCCAAAAGGAAGTATGGGACCAAAAATATTGGCAGCCATAAATTTCCTTAAGAGAGGTGGCAAAGAAGTGCTGATTACTTCAATCGAAAATATAAATGATGCTCTTGATGGAAAGAATGGAACGCGGATAATTAATAATTGAAAATTGATAATTGAGAATGAAAAACTTGATTGGTAATTATTGAGACACAAATTTTTAATCAAGAATCAAGAATCAAGAATCAAGAATCAAGAAT
The DNA here is from genome assembly GCA_013112635.1 of Calditrichota bacterium. Classification (NCBI taxonomy): domain Bacteria; kingdom Pseudomonadati; phylum Calditrichota; species Calditrichota bacterium. Next base: position 20,756 of record JABFGF010000001.1, read on the forward strand.
CAAGAATCAAGAATCAAGAATCAAGAATCAAGAATCGGACCCGAAAGTAAAGTTTTCTTAAAAAGACAATTATATGTAGGAGTGTTTTATGAACATCCATGAATACCAGGCCAAAGAAATTCTCAAAGCTTACAATGTGCCTGTACCGGAAGGTTATCCGGTTTTTAGCATCGATGAAGCAGTAGAAGCTGCAAAAAAACTACCAACCGAATTATGTGTTGTTAAAGCACAAATCCATGCTGGTGGGCGTGGAAAAGGTGGCGGTGTTAAAATTGCAAAAACACAAGATGATGTAAAAACAATTGCAAGCGAAATACTGGGCATGAACCTGGTAACTCATCAAACCGGACCAGCCGGAAAAAAAGTAAATAAATTGCTAATTGAGCAAGGAATCGATATTGACCGTGAAATGTACCTTGGTATGGTTTTGGACCGCGAAACCTCTCAATATGTAATGATGGCCAGTACTGAAGGTGGCGTTGAAATTGAAAAAGTTGCTGCAGAAACACCGGAAAAAATTCTTAAAGTCTGGATTGATCCTGGAGTTGGTTTACAAGGTTTTCAGGCGCGCCAATTGGCTTTTGGTCTTGGTCTTGAAGGAAAACAGGTGAGCAATGCCGTAAAATTTATGATGGCTTTATACAATGCTTTTGATGCAAATGATTGTTCAATCGCAGAAATAAATCCTCTGGTTGTTACAAAGGGTGGAGATGTTTTAGCCTTGGATGCTAAAATCAATTTTGATGATAGCGCCCTATACCGCCATAAAAATATTCTTGAACTGCGCGATTTGACAGAAGAAGATCCGGCGGAAGTAGAAGCATCGAAAGATGGCCTGAATTATATAAAACTTGATGGTAATGTTGGTTGCATGGTTAATGGCGCAGGCCTGGCCATGGCTACAATGGATATTATAAAATTGGCCGGTGGTGAACCCGCAAACTTTTTGGATGTAGGTGGCGGCGCTAATGTGGATACAGTCAGAAATGGTTTTAAAATTATCTTGAGTGATAAAAATGTTAAAGCTGTATTAATAAATATTTTTGGCGGTATTGTGCGTTGTGATCGTGTTGCCGGTGGTGTTATTGAGGCTGTAAACTCTATGGATATTAATGTTCCTGTTGTTGTACGGCTTGAAGGAACAAACGCCAAAGAAGCAGCAGTATTATTAAAAGAATCCGGTATGGATTTTATTGTTGCTTCAACAATCGAAGACGCCGCGCAAAAAGTTGTTGGCGCAATAAATTAAAATTAGCGGTAACCTTCAAGGTTCTTGTTAAAGGAGAAAAAAATGAGTGTTTTATTAACTGAAAATACAAAAATATTGGTCCAGGGTATTACCGGCGCAGAAGGCTCATTCCATACACAGCAAATGATGGAATATAATACAAATGTTGTTGCCGGGGTAACGCCGGGAAAAGGTGGCCAAAAATTTAATGAAACTGTGCCTGTTTTTAACACAGTAAAAGAGGCCGCATCTGAAACAGGTGCGAATGCATCTGTAATATTTGTGCCGCCGCCATTTGCAGCCGATGCCATTATGGAAGCAGCAGAAGCGGGACTTGGATTAATAATCTGCATAACCGAAGGTATTCCTGCCAAAGACATGGTAAAAGTGTATGACTATATTAAAGATAAAGATACACATCTTGTTGGTCCAAATTGTCCTGGTGTTATTTCTCCGGGGATTGGCAAAATGGGAATTATGCCTGCGTTTATACATCAAAAAGGAAATGTGGGCGTTATTAGCCGCTCGGGTACTTTGACCTATGAGGCAGTAGGGCAGTTAAGCGCAAGAAATATCGGCCAGTCTACATGTATCGGTATCGGTGGTGATCCTGTTATCGGTACACGTTTTATTGATGCACTTAAACTCTTCAATGCAGATAAAGATACCCATGCAGTTGTAATGATTGGAGAAATTGGTGGTTCTGCGGAAGAGGAAGCAGCCGAATGGATTAAACAAAATTTTACCAAACCGGTTGTTGGTTTTATAGCCGGGCAAACTGCGCCTCCGGGACGTAGAATGGGACATGCCGGTGCAATTATTAGCGGCGGGCAGGGAACAGCTGCCGATAAAATGGCTGCCATGGAAGCGGCAGGGATACATGTTTGTAAAAGCCCGGCGGATATCGGCAAGATGATTGAGGAAGTGCTTTAATTGAAAATTGATAATTGAATGGTTGAAAAGATATAATTTGCGTCATGATGAACTTGTTTCAGCATCTTAAAAGTTCAGAAATAAAATCAGAATGGCGCAAATAACAATACAATGAATAGAACAGGAGTTTTAATGAGTAATCTGACTTTAGCAATCCTTAAACCGGATTGTGTTCAAAATAATAATGTTGGAAAAGTAATAGATCATCTATTAAGTGCCGGTTTTAAAATTACCGCAATGAAAATGATGAAATTGACAAAAGAAACAGCCGGTGCCTTTTATGAAGTGCACAAAGAAAGACCTTTTTATGGGGAACTTGTAGACTTTATGATGGAAACAAGAGTAGTCCCAATTGTGCTTGAAAAAGAAAACGCGGTTGCTGCTTTACGTGAAACCATTGGGGCAACAGATCCTGCCGAAGCAGAAGAAGGCACAGTTAGAAAGCTATATGCAGAAAACAAAGGACGTAATACAATCCACGCATCAGACTCCGATGAGAACGCCGCACGTGAGATAAGATTTTTCTTTTCAGAAACAGAAGTTATTTCCAATAGTTAAATTGGATTAGCATCTTATTAGATGTAATATCAACTAAAAAATAAAGCGATTTCTCCCCGGTTCCGACTCAATATTGAAGAACCGGGGTAGTCGCTATTTAATTTGGATTATTAAATAGGGTTTTTTATATTCCACGCTTGTAATGAAAATATCTATTCAAAGCCTTAAGCAAGGACTAACACGTTTTTCAGAGAAAATTCCTCCGGATTTTATTGAAAAGTCTTATTCGAATTTTTACCCTGAAGATTTTTTTGTAAATGTTGAAGTAGATAAATTTGAACGGGATATCCGTTTAAAATTGGTTGTCAAATCTACTGCGAATTATAAATGTGATTCTTGTTTAAAAGATTTTGAATCAAATATTGAAATTCAACAACAACAAATGTATGAAATTGGTCCGGCCCCGGAAGAAAATTCGGATCATGAAATTATTTATTTAACACGTGATACAATCGAACTTGATTTAACGAATCTGTTGAATGAAGGAGTGGTTTTAAACCATCCAATTAAAATGCAATGCAGCGATAATTGCAAAGGATTGTGTCCGGGGTGTGGTGTTGATTTAAATTTAGAACAGTGTATTTGCGAAGAAGGAGATATTGATCCACGCTGGGAAAAACTTCGCAAATTGATTAAATAGGAGAAAATAATGGCTAATCCAAAAAGAAAAATATCGCGCTCTAAGAGAGATATGAGACGCGCGCACTGGGTTAACTCTCTATCTACAAGCAATGTAATTTCCTGTGATAACTGCGGTGAAAAAATGATTACTCACAGAGCATGTCCTTCATGTGGTCATTATCGCGGTAAAAGTGTTATCAATCCACAATCTGTTTAATTAGGATACTATATAGGTGCGGTTAGCATTAGATGCGCTTGGCGGTGACCATGGGCCACACATTACAGTAGAAGGGGCATATCATTTTTTGCATGATAACCCCGAGGATACTGTATTGCTGGTAGGTTGCCGGGATAAAATCAGGGAAGAATTAAAAAAGGTTCCTACCGAATATCATTCCAGAATGCCCATAGTTCATGCTCCGGAAAATATTACCATGTCAGAATCTCCAACTGACGCCGTTAAACGTAAAAAAAACTCTTCAATGGTTGTTGGGTTAAATTTGCAAAAAGACGGTGAGGTTGAAGGGTTTGTAAGTGCCGGAAGCACAGGGGCTCAAATGGCGGGTAGCTTGTTGATATTAGGGCGCCTTTCCGGTGTTAAAAGGCCGGCTATTGGCGTTTTTCTTCCTTCTGAGTCCGGAATGGTTTATTTGCTGGATGCAGGGGCTAATGTTGACTCTAAACCTGTTCATCTATTGCAATTTGCTATTATGGGCAATATTTTTGTCTCGCAAATTTTTGATAAAGAAACTTCAACTGTTGGTTTGTTAAGCAATGGTGAAGAATCGAGTAAAGGTTCTGAAAACACAATTGCCTCGCATAAACTTCTAAAAGAACATCTCCCTAATTTTTATGGAAATATTGAGGGAGGCGATATTTTTAAAGGTAAAACCGATATAATTGTTTGTGATGGTTTTATCGGAAATATCATGCTTAAAATGGTTGAAAGTGTGATGGGTGTGATTTTGCATCAAATACGCCGGAATATTGGAAAAAACCTTGTTAAAAACTTTGGCGCAATGCTGGTGAAGCCAGCTTTTAGTGCTTTAAAACAAAGTTTTAATTATGAAGAATATGGCGGAGTTCCTCTGCTAGGTGTAAATGGGATCTCAATTATTTGCCATGGAAAATCAAGCTCGATAGCCATAAAAAATGCTTTACGTGTTGCAAAAGAAATGAAAGAAAAAGAAGTAAATAGCCATATCCAAAAACAGCTAAAACTTGAGGAAGCAATAAATGCTAAAGCAAGCTAAAATTAGTGCAGTAGCGCATTATGTACCTGATAAGGTTCTTACAAATTTTGATCTTGAAAAAATGGTTGATACGAATGATGAATGGATCAGGACAAGAACAGGTATTAGCGAGAGGCATATTTGTGAAGAGGGCAAGGCTACATCGGACATGGCTGCCGAAGCTGTTAAAAAATTATGTGAGCAGCGCGGAATTCATCCTGAAGAAATTGATGTAATAATTGTTGGAACTGTTACACCAGATATGTTTTTTCCAAGTACTGGAAATTTAGTCCAGGAAAAAGTTGGGGCAAAAAATGCCTGGTCTTTTGATGTAGCAGCTGCATGTTCGGGATTTTTATTCGCCTTAGCGTCCGGCGCACAGTTTATCACTTCAGGGATGCATAAAAAAGTTGTGGTTGTTGGGAGCGATAAAATGAGCTCCATCGTTAATTATAAGGATCGAAATACTTGTGTTCTTTTTGGGGATGCAGCCGCAGCAGTATTGCTAGAGCCTGACGAAGAAGGTAATGGAATTATCGATTTTATGCTTCACACAGATGGATCTGGGGCAGATTATCTAAAAATGAAGGGCGGCGGAAGTTTATATCCTGCTACTTTAAGAACAGTAACAAGCGATTGGCATTTTTTATACCAGGATGGTAAACAAGTATTTAAATATGCTGTTCAACGAATGGCCGATGCTGCTGTGAAAATTATTGAGAAACATAACTATCATGGCGACGATCTTGCTTTAGTAGTTCCGCATCAGGCTAATTTGAGAATTATTGACGCAGTTGTAAAACGCCTCGGTGTAGACAGTGAAAAAGTTATGATAAATATTGCTAAGTATGGCAATACTACCGCAGCAACAATTCCACTTGCATTATCCGAAGCCTACCAGGAAGGACGCCTTGAAAAAGGTGACCTTGTTTTATTTGCCACTTTTGGCGGTGGGTTTACCTGGGGTAGTTCTCTATTGAAATGGTCAATGGATAAGCCAGGGAAGTAGAAAGCAAAGTATAAGAAGTAAGAGTTTCTGCTGACAACCAAGAGCAGAAATCCAACAAAAAAACTAAATCATCAGAAAATTAAAACCAGGTTTCATGAATAAAGCATTTATTTTTCCGGGACAAGCATCTCAATTTGTTGGAATGGCAGCAGATTTATATGAAAAATATGATCTTGCCAAAAAACATTTTGAACAAGCCAATGAAATAATGGAAATGGATTTAAAGTCAATCTGTTTTAACGGCCCGGAAGAGGAACTTAAGAAAACATTTTTAACTCAGCCTGCAATTTTTGTCCACAGTTGTATCTCTGCTGAATTATTAAAAGAAAAAGGTGTTAAACCTGTTGCTGTTGCAGGACACAGTTTGGGTGAATACAGCGCCTTGGTTGCGGCAGATGCACTGGATTTTGCAAGTGGCCTGGAATTAGTAAAAGAACGCAGCCGTTTAATGTTTGAGGCCGGACAAAAAAATCCCGGTACAATGGGAGCAATAATCGGTTTGTCAAATGAGCAGGTTAATGAGATTTGTGATGGTTTGAAAGATGTTGGTGTTGTACAACCGGCAAACTATAATTCGCCTGGTCAGATTGCAATTTCCGGCGATAAAGGTACTGTTTTGAAAGCCCTGGATGCTGCAAAGGAAATGGGATCACGTAAAGCTGTTGAACTGGTAGTTTCAGGAGCATTCCATTCACCATTGATGCTTGATGCACAAAATGGTTTAGCAGAAGCATTAAACAAATCTGAGATAAAAAATATAGAAATTCCACTTTACACAAATGTTACAGCAAAACCTGAAACAGATGGTGAAAAAATCAAACAACTTTTATTAAAACAATTAACCAGCCCGGTTTTATGGCAAGATATTGTTGGACAAATGGTTAAGGATGGAAATCAGAATTTTATTGAGGTTGGGCCTGGAAAAGTTTTAAAAGGCCTTTTAAAAAGAATAGACCGTGATTCTTCCTGCGATTTATGTGGTACCGTTGATCAGTTGGAAAGCATAGGAGCATAGATGGAATTTACAGATAAGGTGGTTGTTGTAACTGGTTCATCGCGCGGAATTGGTAAAGAGATCGCCCTTGGTTTTGCAAAAAGTGGTGCTACAGTTGTTATAAGTGGGCGAAATATTGAAAGCCTACAAGGCGTTGAAAAAGAAATTGGTGAGACCGGTGCAAAATCGCTTGCTGTGGCTGCGGATGTGGGAAAAGTTGAAGATGCTACTAACTTAATAAAACAAACACTGGAAACTTTTGGCAAGATTGATGTACTGGTTAATAATGCTGGTATAACCCGTGACAACCTTTTATTACGCCTTTCTGAGGATGACTGGGATAGTGTCCTCAATACGAATCTCAAAGGCGCCTTTAATTGCCTTAAAGCATGTACAAAACCAATGATGAAACAACGCGGCGGTGTAATAATAAATATTACCTCGGTTGTTGGTGTTATAGGAAATGCTGGGCAGGTGAATTATTCAGCATCCAAGGCTGGTATGATTGGGTTAACAAAAAGTTCGGCCAAAGAGCTGGCTTCCCGTAATATTAGGGTAAATGCAGTTGCCCCTGGTTTTATTGAAACAGACATGACAGAAAATTTACCAGAAAAAGCAAAAGAAGAATTGATTAATTCAATTCCCTTGTCCAAATTAGGCAGCGCTCAAGATGTGGCAGAGTTAGTTCTGTTCTTATCTTCTAACAAAGCGAAATATATTACAGGCCAGACTGTTAATGTTGATGGCGGAATGGTTATTTAAAATTTTTTAATATTCAATGAACAAGTAGGAGGGAGACTTATGTCAGTAGAGGCAGATATAAAAGAAATTATTATAGATCAACTAGGTGTGGATGAAGGTCAGGTAAAAAATGAAGCGTCTTTTATTGATGATTTAGGGGCAGACAGCTTGGATACAGTAGAGCTTGTAATGGCTTTTGAAGAAAAATTCGATATCGAAATTCCTGATGAAGATGCTGAAAAATTAAGAACAGTTGGCGATGCTGTTAGTTACCTTGGTGAAAAATTAGCATAATCCGGTTCTAATAATTCAGGTAGTATAAATTTGTTTACCGGTTTCCTGGAAACAGATTGAAAATAGAGCAATCCAAAGTATATGGATTGCTTCTGTTATTTAATAAAGGTTTTAGTTAAAAAAAGGTTTACAATGAGTAAAAAACGTGTTGTCATAACAGGTTTTGGCGCTATTACCCCGGTTGGTAATACTGTAAAAGAAACATGGAATTCCCTTCTTGAGGGAAAAAGCGGGACTGCTAAAATTACACGTTTTGATAGTAGCGAATTTAAAACCAATATTGCTGCAGAAGTCAAAAATTACGATCCTTTAAATTTCTTTGATAAGAAAGAATCCCGCAAACTGGACAGGTATACACAATTTGCGATAATATCTGCTGATGAAGCTTTATCAATGTCAAATATGGATTTGGAAAAAGAAGATCGCGATAGAATTGGCGTTATAATCGGTTCTGGGATTGGCGGTATGCGTTCATTTGAAGATGAACATTCAAAGCTGGTTCACGGTGGTCCTAGAAAAGTTAGTCCATTTTTTATTCCTTTGATGATTGCTGATATTGCAGCTGGTCACGTATCAATGAAGCATAACCTTAAAGGGCCAAATTACGCGACTGTATCAGCATGTGCCACATCCGGGCATAGTATCGGATTAGGGCTTAGAACAATTCAATATGGTGATGCAGATGTTATGGTTTGCGGTGGAGCTGAAGCTTCTGTTACGCCTATGGGTGTTGCAGGGTTTAATGCATCTAAAGCATTATCTACACGGAATGATGAGCCTGAAAAAGCAAGCCGCCCTTTTGATAAAGAACGGGATGGATTTGTTATTGGTGAAGGCGCTGGCACTGTCGTTTTGGAAGAGCTTGAACATGCCCGAAAACGCGGGGCAACTATTTATGCTGAACTTGTAGGTATGGGTTTTACAGCAGATGCATATCATATGACACAGCCTGCACCGGGAGGTGAAGGGGCTATAAGGGCTATGAAAATTGCGATTCAGGATGCCGGATTAAACATAAACGATATTGACTATTTAAATGCACACGGCACATCGACCTATTTTAATGATAAGCTTGAATCTGAAGCCATTCAAAGTTTGTTTGGTGACCATGCAATGAAACTTAGCATAAGTTCTACTAAATCAATGACAGGCCATTTATTGGGAGCGGCCGGGGCCATAGAGATGATTGTAGCCTCATTTGCGGTTTTGGAAAATAAAATCCCACCCACAATAAATTACACAGTTCCTGATCCTGAGTGCACTTTGAATTACACTCCGAATAAAATGATAGAAAAAGAAGTAAAGGTAGCAATCAGTAATTCGTTCGGTTTTGGTGGCCATAATACGTGTTTATGTGTTAAGAAATTTGATAATTAAGAAGATATTCTAATATTCGTTCTGCACAAATCAGTCAGTAGTTGAACATAATGATTCAAAAAATTACAGAGTGGTTTTCAAACACTGATCAGGAAGAAATAGATCAACCCATAGATATTGCTGGAATTACTAAATCAATTAAATATGAGTTTGAAAATCAAGATTTATTAATTCAGGCTGTTAGTCACCGTTCATTTTATGTAGATGCAGGGAAACAACTTGATTCTAATGAACGACTTGAGTTTTTAGGCGATGCAGTACTTGATTTAATAGTGACCGAGTTTTTGTATAAAAAATTTCAAAATGAAAATGAAGGGCTGTTATCTCAAAAAAAGGCCATTCTTGTTTCACGCAAAGCTTTGGGTAAAATTAGTGAAGAACATGGCTTTGGAAAATATTTAATCCTGAATAAAGGTGAAGAAAAAACAGGTGGAAGAAAACGCCTCTCAAATTTAGCTAATTTATTTGAAGCCATTTTAGGGGCTATTTACTTAGATGGAGGAATGGAACCATCTAAAAAGTTTGTCGAATCATTTTTGATCAGCCGTTATAAAGAACTGTTAAAAGAAAAAACATTTTTTAATTATAAATCTTTGCTTCTTGAATACGCCCAATCAAAAGGATGGGGAACACCAACCTATGCGGTGCTGGAAGAAAGTGGCCCCGATCATCAAAAAACATTCCTGATTAATGTGGTAGTAAATGAGAATTGGACAGCAAGTGGAAAAGGTCCAAATAAAAAAAGTGCAGAGCAAAAGGCTGCTAAAAATACTTTAATGCTTATCTCAGAAACCAATTCTGAAGTAAAAGATTTTTTAAAAAACTGACAAAGGAAAATAATTTGAAAATTATCAATGTTGTTGGCGCCAGGCCAAATTTTATGAAAATCGCTCCCATTCAAAGGCAGATGGATTTAGATCCGGATATAGAAACAGTTTTAGTGCATACAGGTCAACATTATGATGAAAAGATGTCAAAGTTATTTTTTGATGATTTGCAAATGCCAAAACCGAATATTTATTTAAATGTTGGTTCTGCAAGCCATGCGGTTCAAACTGCTAAAATTATGGTTGAGTTTGAAAAAATTTTGGAAAAGGAAAAACCTGATCTCGTTATTGTTGTTGGAGATGTAAACTCAACAGTGGCCTGCAGCATTGTAGCTCAAAAGATGCACATTAAGGTAGCTCATGTAGAAGCTGGTTTAAGATCATTTGATCGCCGAATGCCTGAAGAAATTAACCGTTTAATAACCGATGCAATTTCTGATATGCTTTTTGTAACTGAGCAAAGTGGAATAGACAATCTAAAAAATGAAGGTGTTGAAGATTCCAAAGTGCATTTTGTCGGTCATGTTATGATTGATTCACTGATCAATTTTAGCGAAACGGCAGCCAAGTCTTCTATTATGGATGATTTGAATGTTGAAAAGGATAAGTTTGGACTTATTACACTTCACCGGCCAAGCAATGTTGATAATTTAGAAGTTTTTACAAAACTGTTGGAAACCTTTGAAAGAATTGAAAAAGATTTAAAATTGGTTTTCCCGATTCATCCTCGGTCTCGTAAAATGATACAGAATTTTGGCCTTGAAGATAAGGTTAATAATATGCAAAATCTGGTTCTATTGGATCCGATGGGTTATCTTGACTTTATGAAATTATTACACAATGCAAAACTGGTATTAACAGACTCCGGTGGTATTCAGGAAGAAACAACGTATTTACAAATTCCTTGCATCACAATGCGCGAAAATACTGAGCGTCCGATAACGGTTGATGTGGGTACAAATGTCTTGGTTGGAACAGATACAGACCTGATCTTAAGTGAAGTGCAAAGTATTTTAAAAGGAGATTCCCGTAAAGGAAGCATACCAGATTTGTGGGATGGCAATTCCGCCAAAAGGATAGTTGAAATCATTAAGAAAGAATTAGCATGAAAAGTATTTTAATCTCTATTATATTATTGGTTAGTTGTTTAAGTGGTCAAGATGAAATACCTCTATTAAACCTTCAGAATCAAAAATATAATACTTCTCTTGAAAAATTATATCAAAATAGATCAGTGATTAGCCATTCCGTGGCTCAGGTTTTAGAATCGGAGTTGGATGCTGATCAATATATTATTGGACCTGGCGATCATTTTAAGGTTTCAATATTTGGTGAACTTGAAGAGTCATTTGATTTCAAAGTATTGCCGGAAGGGAAGGTATTAATACCAACAGTAGGTGAAATTGATTTAAATGATATTTTATTAAGAGATGCAAAGCGTCGGATAAAGGATGCGGTTTCAACTAATTATATCAATGCAACCGTTTCAGTTAACTTGACAGGTTTAAGAAAATTCAGGGTTTATTATACTGGTGAAGTGAAAGCGCCTGGAACTTATTTTGCTCAAGGTTCAGATCGACTTTCTGATATTATAGAAATATCACTAGTTCAAGCAACTATGCCAAATGAAGTAACAAGTAGCTTAAGTGATTGGGCAGATGATACGCGTATCCAAATTACTCATGCTGACAAAAGCATTGACATGTATGATTTATCACAGTTTTATAGATTAGGCGATAAGTCACAAAATCCTTATTTACAAGGTGGTGATATAATATATGTCCCATCAATTGACTTAAATAAAGCATATGTCATTATTGAGGGTAATGTTGGGTTCCAGGGTGTACATACTTTGAAAAAAAATGAAACACTTTTTAATTTTTTAACACGTGTTTCTGCATTAAGTAAAAAATCAAATCTTCAAAGTATCATTGTTGAACGCAATTCCCAAAATGAGGTTATTGATATTTTAAATGATCAAGAAAGCTATAGAGGGTATACATTACAGAATAAAGACAAAATAATTATTCCTACTATTCATGACCGTGTATATGTAAGGGGTGAAGTTTTTAATCCGGGATCACAGCCATACTTGGCACACTATACTGCAAAAGACTATGTAGGTCGTGCGGGCGCATTAGATTCCGCAGTTGATATAGAAGATGTACTCATAATGCGTCAATCAACTAGCGTAGTTCTACAGGGAGCGGATGTAATTATTGAGAAGGGTGATACAATTGTTTTACCAAAGCGTGCTCGGGAGTTATTCAAAGATTATATGCAAATCTTAACACCAATAATTAGCATTGGACTAAGTGCTTATGCTATTATCCAAGCGAGTAAAAAATAAAATAAGTAAATCCTAAAGAAAATAGAACAAAAATGAATATTATTGATTATTTGATAGTTATTGCAAAATACAAATCTGTACTAATTAAAAATGTTTTAATTTGGACATTTATTGGCTTAGTTATCTCTTTTGTTATTACAAAAGAATTTAAATCAACAGCAGAGATAATACCGGTTTCGAGTGAGGGAGGTGGAATATCTTCATTACTTGCAGGTTATAGTCTCAATGTTTTAGGAAAAGATATTATAATACCTGAAGCATATCGAGCAATTCTAGGAAGTCAAAGTTTGAAAGATTCACTTATAAAAACGTTTCAATTGGAAGATATATATGATGAAGAGTATAAAGAGTTTCTATACAAAAAGATAGATGAAAAAATTGAAATTGAGATAGATAAAGAATCTGGATTAGGTTACGTACCTATTGTAGCAATAAGAATCCATGTTTTGGATGAACTACCTGAAAGAGCACAAAATATGGCTAACTATTGTCTTCGATTTTTGGAGAAACGAGTAGAATTTTTAAATAAATCATTTTTAGAACAAAAATTCCTATATATTGAAAAACGGTATATACAAAGTATTAATGATATCCAAATAGCTGAAAACAATTTGGAAAGTTTTCAAAAAAGGTTCGGTATTTTGGAATTATCTGAACAAGTTAAAGCAATTGTTACAATTGTTGCGGAATTAGAAGCAAGACGTGAGTTATTAAAAATTGAGAAGAATGTACTTTTTAATCAAACTGGGGCAAAAAGTCCGCTCTACAAAAAACTTAATTCAGAGATAAATGCGATTAATATAGAAGTTAAGGAACTATATTCAAGTAATGGTTCTAATAAAGTAAATAGTATTTTAAAACCTCTTAATGATATTCCAGGTTTGGCTAAACGATATTTAAATCTCTATAGGGAAATCGAAATACAAAATAAAATATTTGAGATGGTGGCAATCCAATATGAGCAGTCTAAAATGCAGGTTGATAAGGATATTCCCTCAATTTTGATTCTCAATGAGGCTCAATTACCCACTTACAAGGAAAGACCTAAAAAGTCTTTGATAGTCCTTGCTTTTTTTCTTTTAAGCTTGGTTGTTTCGCTTACATATATAGTTCTTATTGATTTTTATTACAAAAATAAATCAAACAAAACAGATAATTACTACAAATTAGTTGAATTGAGGTCCAATTTAAAAAGAAAAAAAAATAAGTAATAATGTTGAAACTATTAAGATTTAGATATTCTGTTTTTGTTTGGTCCAATTTTGGCATTTTGGGCATATTTACTATTGTTGGCTTACAAATGGGATTTGACATTTCGTTAGTTATTATACTTGGAATGGCCGGATTTGTAGCATTTGTGGCATTTTTTGTATCGAAACCTGAAATTGTTTTGCTAATTTCACTTATTTCAATAAGTGTTGGTCCCTTTGGAAGCCTGTTTTACGCCGCGGCTTTTCCATTAACTGTTTTCCAAGTTTTCCTTTTAGTCAGCATTCTTTTTTATTTATTAAAAAAACTATTAACTAACGATTTATCCTTTTCAATTGAACCAAATATTATTTATATTTTCCTTTTTTTACTTCTTTTATTGATATACACATTATTTTCCCTTGATAAAGAGCGAGCGTTCTTTTTTCTTATGTCTTTAACAATTTTGGCATTTATGACATATTTAGTTAAGGACCTTTTATTGGAAAGTAAATATTATAGGTATTTTTTTAATATAACCATTTTTATTGTTGCATGCCTTTCAGTCTATTCAATTATTCAATTTATTAAAGATCCATCATCCCTTTTACTTAACGCATTAAATACTGAGTCAAAAGTTTTTGGTAGATCAGTTTCTGTATGGACTGATCCGAATGATTTTGCTATGATTTTAGTGTTGCCTTTATTATTCATTATTGCTCGTGTTTTGATTTTTAACAAAAACCAGAATAATTGGATTTTAAGTTTATATGTATTTTTGTTTGTTTTACTTTTTAGTACAATACTAACTACCTATTCTCGCAGTGGTTGGTTATCCTTTTTTCTAGGGTCAATTTTTTTATTTATTTTAACTAAAAATCTTAAAAAATTGGGTTTGTTATTTTTCATTTCAATTATCTTAATTTCAATTTTGTCACTTAATGAGGTATTTTATCAAGCTATAATAAATAGAGTTTTATCAATAACTAATGTTTCATTTAATGTTTCTAATACTTCTAGAATATTTCTGGCAAAAGCCGGTTGGGAAATGTTTACCGATTCTAACTTCTTAGGTTATGGATATTTCTCGTTTCCAGTTTTAGCCCATAAGTATTTTAATCCAGTCTTGTCTTTAGGTGTCATTGAATCTCATAATATTACTTTGACAGTTTTAGCTGAACTGGGAATTTTTGGATTTTTTACCTTTTATAGTATGATTTTTTCCTTTTTTAAATTTGGATGGCGATTAACACAAACTGGAGTTGATTCAGAAGTAAAACTATACTCAGCTGTTCTCACCTCATATTTATTTTCTTTACTTGTTTATTACCAGTTTTATGCTGGTTGTTTTCATAATAATTATATGTGGTTTATCTTTGGCGCTTTAATGGCTTTAAAAAAAATAGATAGACCAGAAAATTCAAGAATCAATTGAAAAAACAGACTGCTATTTTTTCTTTCGCCTTTATTAATCTTTTCCGAAATGTGATCGGTGTGGTACGATCAAAATATGTTGCTATATTTATTGGCATTTCTGAAGTGGGTGTTTTAGGATTAATAATAGGTTTTTTTAATTTTCAAAACCGGATCATTTCTCCTGGTTTAAGAATAGCACTTATTACACTTTTAAAGGATAAAAGTAAAGAAGAACAAACAGGTATTATTGTAGCAAATATCTTTTTGTTATTATTAGCAAACCTTTTTTTTATTTCTTTTTCTTTTATTTTTATTAACGAATTAAATGCACTTTTATTTAAAGATGAAAATTATAAAACACTTTTAAAAGTTTTGGTATTTTTGAGTCCAGTTTTTTCACTTAAGGAGTTAGTTGAATCAATTTTACAAGCAAAACAACAATTTAAAATAATATCAACAGCACAATTTTTTTCACAACTAATAGCAATTGTTTCGGTAATCCCTTTAATTTATTTATATGGTCTAATTGGAGTCATATATAATCTAGCATTATGGTTTTCACTAAATTTAAGTTTGCTTATAATATTATCCATCCCATTTTTTCACTATTTGAAATTTCAATTTAAACACTTCTTTAGCACACAACTATTCTCTTTAAAGTTCGCAGGGATAAATTTCACACGGCAATTTGTACTTTTCACAGCATACATGATTCTACCAATTCTAATTGTGCAAACTTTATCTTTGCATGAGACGGGATATTTTTTTGCAGTTTGGAGTATATCAAATTATATAAATATTCTTATTCAGGCATTATTATTTGTTTTTTTACCAACGCTAAGAGAAATCAATGATAATACAAAGTTTTATAATGAATTAAACAATAATTTTGAGATACTTATCTATTTGGTTTTTCCAGTTATATTAGTAATAATGGCTTTTCCGAATATTGTATTATTTACTTTATTTTCAGAAGAATTTACTAAAGTCTCTGATCTTCTGGTTGTTTTACTTCTCGCAAAAGCTGTTGAAGCATATTTTTCCTATTATTTGATGGTTTTCGTAAGTATTGCAAAAACAAAAATCTATTTTGGTCTAGATATTCTAAGAAGTACTCTATTTGTTGGGCTCTCATGGTGGTTTTTATTGAATTATGGGTTAGTGGGAATAATCTGGGGAATCTGCATTACATACATAATTAGTGCATTAATTATTGAAATAGCATTATTCAGAAAGGAGAAGCTGAGGTTGAATAAAACCAATCTAAAGCTGTTGATTAAAATTTCTGTTGTTCTTATTAGTATGGTTATTTTTCCAGAACCCTCACTTTCACATTATCTTTTAAGAATAATGTTGATTTTTCTAACTATATTTTTTGTTCTTGATATCTCAAAGTATTATAAATATTTACATTTGATTATTAAGAAGAAGCATTTTTAATATAAT
Organism: Calditrichota bacterium; assembly: GCA_013112635.1. Taxonomy (NCBI): domain Bacteria; kingdom Pseudomonadati; phylum Calditrichota; species Calditrichota bacterium. Next base: position 36,970 of record JABFGF010000001.1, read on the forward strand.
TTTTTCTAAAGACAATTATTAAACCTCTTTATACCAACTACTTAGATCTCGACTAATAACCTTTTCAAGTTTTTTAATTTTTGGTTTAAACTCAATCGTCAATTTTCGTCTCAAATCATCCTTAATTGGATTTCTCTTTACATATTTTGTATTTGCCTTTCGGAGTTCTTGTTTTATTATCGATCTAATATTATAAGGCAATATAGTTTTCAAAAGAAGCACTGCTTTTGGAGGATGTTTTAAAATGTTTTGGAGTGATTTTAGCCGTGATTTTTTATTTGGGTTAACTATTGAAAACTCAGTGGTAAAAGAATAATCGATTTTTAAGAATTGAAGAATTTTTTTGAATTCAGATGGTGTTTCTTTAATAAAATCGTCAAAAATGATTATGTGTACATTTTCTTGACTAAATATATCAAGATATCTTTCAACCTGTGGTGCAAAATCTGCCAATTTCCTATAAAAGAGATAGTCAATAATGAATGTATTTTTTGGAATATTGATGCCAGATTGCCTCTCTTTTTCCATTTCCAAAGCTTGTTCAAAATCAATAATATCCTCATCAGCATTAAAAATTAACTGGCTGTGATGAGAGAACATCATATCTACTGGATTTCTTAACATAATAATTATTTTAGACATTGGATTATAGTTAAATATTTCTTGTGCGGCAGTTTTTGAATAGAGGTTTAATATTGATGCGTCGCCCAATCTTTTTTCACACTTGGCTTTTTCATAAAAAGTGAAATAGTTTTTTTCTTCAATTTTTCTATTTCTTTTTTTTCCAAATTTTAAATCCTGCCCAAAATAATTAATTTCCTTTTGCCCAAATGGGAAATACACGTCGGGGTGCGGTTTAAGATATTCTACAAGCGCTGTTGTCCCACATTTTGGTGCTCCAACAATAAAAAAGTTAGATTTTTTCATTTTTTTACCTATTTAAAATTATTGAATGTATTATACTTATACTTTAAATTTAAAACTTTTCAAAATTAAAATCATTTAAAATGAAACAATATTTTTTAATAATTTCTTACGAATTTCCCCCTTTTTTAGGCGGTGCAGGAACTTATTCTAGAGAATTATCGGTCGGTCTAACTTCTTTAGGACATGAAGTAACTGTCTTAACGTCATTACATAACGATGAGAAAGAGGCATTTGGAATTGACGAGACTCTTAAAAGTACTCATAAAATAAACATACTTCGTTTTAAAAGCATCTGGAAGTTATTTTATTTTCAATTATTCTATCATCTGATTAAGAATTTTGGAAAAGATTATTTTGATAAATTTGATTCTATAATTTTGGCTGATCATCGCGCCACAAAATTTGGTATGCTTTTTTTTAAAAAAGCTTTAGTTAAATCAGTCAATGTTTTTCATGGTGGGGAAATTGATAGTTTTTATCTGACACCTAACAGATATCTAAAATTATTTGGAATTCCTGGAAAATATGAGAATATGTTATTCCATTGCAAAGCAAATATTGCAGTTAGTGCTGATCTGAAAAATAAAATTGTTACGGTACTTCCTTCATTGAACCATAAAATAGATGTAGTACTTCATGGAATAGATACAGATTTATTCCAACCAACTACCAAAAATAAAAAAATATCTACTCTTCAAAAATATAATTTGGAAAAACGACAACTAATTATTCTTTCTGCATCTCGTCTTGTTAAGGAAAAAGGACAGGACAACTTGATTAAAGCATTTTCACTTATAAAGGATGAGATACCTAATACTAAACTAATCATTGCAGGAGATGGAAATTATATAAACGCTTTAAAACAGCAAACGGCCGATTTACAAATTCAGAATAGTGTTTTATTTACTGGGAATTTAGCAAGAGAAGAGCTTGCTAGTTTAATGGGTATATCTGACATATTCGCTATGATTTCTCGAAGAAAGGAAGAAGCATTCGGTCTTGTTTTTATTGAGGCGAATGCTTGTAAAGTTCCAGTTCTTGCTGGAGCAGTAGCTGGAGTTGTTGAGGCCGTTGAGGATAATGTTTCTGGTCTTTTGACAGATCCAAATAATATATTGGAAGTTTCTGATAAACTAAAAAAGCTAATTTTAGAAGATTCCTTCCGTAAAAAACTTTCAGAATCAGCATATAAGAGATTTAAACAAGGTTTTACTAACTTGGTTATGGCTAAGAATACTATAAATCTCATCAATGGAAAAGGTTAGATGGTAAGATTGTTATTTATTGGGACATTTCCTCCACCCGAAGGGGGAATAACTTTGTTAGCAAAACTACTTTTGAATAAGCTGCAAAAATCGGAGAAACTAGAAGTTGATGTAATAAATATAACTCTATTATATAAAGGTTTTAAGTTTTTTTTTAATTCAGTTTCTGTTCTTGTAAAACTTTTTTATAAGATTAGAATGAACGATTTAGTCACTTTTCAAACTTCTGCAAATACTTTTAAAATTCTTGGACCAATTGTTTATTTTATTTCTAAACTTTACAAAAAGCCGTTAATTGTCAGGCGATTTGCAGGTAATGGTATTGAGCTTTACAAATCGTATTCTCGCATTACTAAATATGTTATAAACAAAACAGTATTTCGGGCCGATCTGACATATTATGAAACATCATATCAAGTCGATTATTTTTCAAAGTTTTCAATGCAAAATGTGAAAAATATGCCAAATCATAGAGACTTAATCGATTCACCAATGCTCCATAGGAACAGGGCTTCTAACTTTGTTTTTATTGGCTATGTCTGTCCGGAGAAAGGCATAAATGAGATTATTAAGTCTTTTTGCCGCATGAGAAAGAATATTAATATTGACATTTATGGTAGTGATGGAATGGATATTAAGTTTAAAATTAATAACTTTGAAAATATAAAATACATGGGTGAATTTAAAAATCAAAATATATATAAAATCTTATCAAAATATGATGCTTTAATTTTGCCTAGTTATTGGAAAGGAGAAGGACATCCTGGAGTAGTTGTTGAAAGTCTTATAACAGGATTGCCTGTAATTGCTACAAATCTAAAGGGTATTAGTGAAATTGTTGAACACAATAAAACGGGGTTATTAATTTCTCCAAAAGCTGACGAGGAATTATATGAAGCAGTCACTAAATTGAATGAAAATTCTGAATTTTACTTAAAACTAAAAACAAATATTGCAAAAACAACAAAAAAACTTGATGCACAATATTGGTATGAAGAGTTTGAAAAAGATATACTTAGTTTACTTTAGCTATCTTCATTAACAACTCTCAGCAGTCAAGAATCCTCTTGATAATATTTCTTTTAACTAAATTTTATGCTATTTAACTCTATCACTTTTTTTATATTTTTTTCAATTTTCCTGATTTTATATTGGGGATTTGCCAAAAAAAACTTAAAGCTGCAGAATTTCATGATTCTGATTGCCAGTTACGTTTTTTATGGTTGGTGGGATTGGCGTTTTTTATCTTTGATTATTTTGAGTTCAATTATTGATTATGCAGCAGGAATAAAAATACATAACTCTTTTGATCAATCTGGGAAGCGTCGATACCTTTTTATTAGTCTCCTTGTAAATTTAGGAGCCCTAGGCTTATTTAAATATTTTAATTTTTTTATTGAGTCTTGGAATGAATCGTGGCAAATGTTTGGTATTCAAATGTCTTTACCTGTCATGCAGATAATCCTACCTGTTGGTATAAGTTTTTATACATTTCAAACACTCAGTTATACAATTGATATTTACCGTAAAAAATTACAACCAACCAAAAATATAATTGCCTTTTTTGCTTTTGTTAGTTTCTTTCCTCAGCTAGTTGCAGGGCCTATTGAAAGGGCATCGCATCTTCTACCTCAGTTCTTTAAAAAACGAATGATTAACAAGGATGTTTTAAAAAAAGGGTTGAAAAGAATTCTATGGGGATTGTTTAAAAAAGTAGTTGTTGCCGATAATATGGCTTTATTCGTTGATCCTGTTTTTAATAATCCAGGTTATTATTCAGGGTTGACCACCTTATTGGCTGTTTTCTTTTTTGCCATTCAGATTTATTGTGATTTTAGCGGGTATTCTGATATTGCAATCGGTTCCTCACGAATATTAGGATTTCGATTAATGATTAATTTTAATATCCCTTATTTTTCAGCTTCAATAAAAGAATTTTGGAGCAAATGGCATATCTCACTTTCAACCTGGTTTCGGGATTATGTTTACATCCCCTTAGGAGGAAGCAAAGTGTCGATAGGAGTTTGGCAGAGAAATTTAATTATTACTTTTATTGTGTCAGGATTTTGGCATGGGGCGAATTGGACTTTTTTAATCTGGGGCGGAATTCATGGCCTATTTAATTCAATAGAAGCGTTATTTGGAAAAATAAATCTTTTCAAGAAATTAAACTTTGGGTTTATAGCTTATATTTACACATTTTTAGTAGTATGTTTTGGATGGGTGTTTTTTAGGGCCAACTCTTTTAATGATGCAATTGTTGTCATAAATAATATATTACAGTGTGATTTGTATATGGATAGGGTTATTAATCCATACAGTTTTACTGTAATAGTTATTTCATTTGTTATATTGTTTGTTTTTGAAATCGTAACAAAAAATGATTATATGATGAACGTTTATAAAAATCACAGATGGCTTAGATGGATGAGCTACTATATAATGATAATTAGTATTATTTTGTTTGGGCAGGTATCAAGTTCCGAATTTATATATTTTCAATTTTAATTATATGAAAAAACAAGTTATTTACTTTTTAACAATTTTAGTAGCGCTTATCTCTTTAATAGGACTTTTATTAGAAGAAGCCGCATATATGTTTGATCCCAACGAACCTAAAATCAAAGAAATTCTTGAGTTTAAGAATAAGGAATTCGATGTTTTGTTTTTAGGAAACTCAATAACACAGCAGGGTATTAATCCTACTATAATTGATTCCTCTTTAAATGTTAACAGTTATAACATGGCAGTTGGTGGAGGGAATATCTTTGAGAATGAAATACTTTTAAGACATTATATTAAATCAAACAAAAAACCTCAAAAAATTATTTATGGATTATTTATTAATGAGAGTAGATGGGGGGAAAATCTACGTCCAACAATTATTCATGGTATTAATAAAGACATATATCAAACCTATGAAGAATATTTTGAAAATCACAATATTCCGATAGATTATTCTCTTCAATTGTACAACAAATTTTCAATATTCAGACATCGCTCCGTAATTGAACATATTTTAAAATACATTATTGATTCAAAAAATAGAAACTATACCTATTTAAAGGGATTTGTTAGGTCCACAATAATTAATAAAATGCCTGAAAAGTTAATGCCTCACACCAGTGGAATTAACATAAACGCTCTCAAATCTTTTGATACTTTCTGTAATAATGAAGGAATAAAAGTCTGCTATGTTGAGCTGCCAAATTCGGAGATATTTAATAAAACAACACTAAAAAGGAGTACAACAATAGCAGAAATAAACAAAGTAATAAGTGATTCTTTAATGTCTTTTAACCTGAATGTAGACCATTACACAATTGATGACTGGTCCGGTTTGAATCACCTAAATGTAAAAGGTGCAGAGAAGTTTACAATTGCTTTGGCTAATCGTTTAGAGCATCAGAAATAGCTAAGTTGGTTTCAATTTAATTTTGATTGAAAAACAACTATATACACTTGTTAAAGTACAATACGTTAATAATAATTAACTATTTAAGTTTTAAGCTTTATTTCACAATAAAATGGCAATCATACTATTATGGGAAGTCGCTTTTTTTGGACAATTCTATACCTTAGTAAGTCTCAAATATTATACCGAGCTATAAGGTTGATAAAAAGTACCCTTTTAAAACAGATAATAGTCACTAGTACAATGAGAAATAGTGGCCCTAATCCTATTAAGGGCATCCGGTTAATAAATAAAATCAATCTTCTGTTTAAGAATAATCCACATAATGGTAAGTTTATTTTTCTCAATAAAGAAGTTATTTATAGCTCGAATAAAATAAACTGGAATGACCCAAATCAGGAAAAGCTGTGGCTTTATAATCTTCATTATTTTGATTACTTAATTCCATTATGTCAAAATCCAAACCAAGAGAATTTTGAAACAATTAAGAAAATTATTGGTGATTGGATTGACAAAAATCCAATTGGGCGTGGCAATGGATGGGAACCTTATTCGCTTTCCTTAAGAATCGTGAATTGGATATTCGTCTATTCTGCGTATAACAATTCTTTTAAAAAAGAAGAGCCATTTGAATCAAAGTTTCTGAAATCATTATATCAACAGGCAAATTATCTTACTTATTTTGTAGAGTACCATATTCAAGCAAATCATTTATTTACAAATTTTAAAGCATTGGTCTTTGCGGGACTATTTTTTAATAATCTAAAATGGCTAAATATGTTTGTCCCCAAAATTATAAATGAAATTAAAGAGCAAATTCTTCCTGACGGCGGACATTATGAAAGAAGCCCCATGTATCAAAATATCATCATTACAGATTTTATTGATTTGGTGAATATTATTTATTCTTTAGATAAAACTCTCCCTGATAATGTTAAAAGTTTAAAGGAGTTACTTGAAGAAAAATTAAAGAAAATGATGGTTTGGCAAAACAGAATATTGCAGCCCGATGGAGAAGTACCGTTATTAGGAGATAGTGCTTTTCAAATCGCTTTAAAGTCACAATCACTTCAGCAATATTACGATCTGGTAGTTAAAAAAAAGTGGGGATCCGGGAAACAAAATCAAGTGTCCTCATTAACAAATTCCGGCTATCATGTTTTCAGATCAGACGACCAATATTTAGTTTTTGATACAGGGGAATTAGGCGTATCATATCAACCTGGCCATGCACATTGTGATATTTTGAGTTTTGAATATTCATATAAAACAGAACGCTTTTTTGTTGATACAGGTGTGGGAAATTATCTTGAAAATGAAGTAAGGTTAAAGGCCAGAAGTATCTATGCTCATAATACAGCTGTAGTAAATGAGATGGACCAGGCTCAATTGTGGAAAGCGTTTAGAATGGCAAAAAGGGTATCAGACATTTCTTCCAATAAGGATGAAAACTGGGTGGAAGGGAGTTATGAAAACAAAATTGACCGCGGTAGAAAATATCATCATTCCCGTAAAATTGAATTAATTGACCATAAGTTTTTTGCTTTGCAGGATACGATTTCATCAGCCAGGCTAACTAGCTTAGAATTTTTATTCCATTTAGCACCAGGTTCCAAAATCGATATTGAAAATAACCAGGCAAAAATAACAATCGGAAATAAAACTATTGTTTTAATTTGGGAATCAAAACTTAACCCGCAATTAAAGGATTGGTTTTATACACCGGAATTTGGAAAAATTATTCCGACCAAAATGCTATCCTTTGTACCAAAGGTAATAAAGGAAGGAACATATTCATTTATAATTTCTCCTTTTGGTAATCAAAAAGAAGCAAATGACTATTTTAAAGATAGTTTGAATTAATTATTGCAAAACTGTAGATTCTTCCTTTATTTAATCACACAATTTCATGTCCCAAAAATTAAATATTCTCTATCTTTCTCAATATTTCCCACCGGAGATGGGTGCGCCATCTGCCCGTGTTTTTGAACTTTCGCGCCGTTGGGTTGCGAATGGCGCTTCCGTTACCATTTTAACAGGTTTTCCAAATCATCCCACGGGAGTTATTCCAGACGAATATAAAGGGACTCATTTTCTCCGTGAGGAAAAAGAGGGCATCAGTGTTATCCGCACATATATTTATGCAACGGCAAATAAGGGTTTTGTAAAAAGAATATTCAGCTACATTTCTTTTATGGTTTCCAGTATTGTTCAGGGAACAAAAGCCTGTGGTAAACAGGATATAATTATCGCCAGCAGCCCACAATTTTTTGTTGGTATTGCCGGATACATAATTAGCCGTTTAAAAAGAATCCCCTTTATTTTTGAAATCCGTGATTTATGGCCAGAGTCTATCGTTCAGCTAGGCCTAATAAAAAATAAATATGTCATCTCTGTCCTGGAATGGATTGAAATGTTTCTATACAAAAAATCCGATCATATAATTGCTGTCGCCGATTCTACAATTGAGATATTATCAAATCGTGGAGTAAGCAAAGATAAAATATCGGTAATAAAAAATGGTGTTGATCTAAATCTTTTCACAGATCAGGGCAACCAAACTGCTTTAAAAGAGAAGTATGGTTTTAAGGACAAATTTATTGTTTCTTATATCGGAACACACGGGTTGTCTCACGCTTTGGATAAAGTCCTTGAAACTGCAGAGTTAATTAGGGATCAAAAAGAAGTGATGTTTTTACTTGTTGGTGAAGGTGCAGAGAAAGAAAAACTGCAACAGGAAGCAAAGCAGAAAAAATTATCGAATGTAATATTTGTTGATCAAATAAATAAAACCCAACTACCTGATTATTACGCATTATCCGATATTGTTCTTGTTACTCTTCGTAAACTGCCACTTTTCAAACATGTCATCCCATCAAAAATTTTTGAGATTATGGCAATGAAACGCCCAATAATTATTAGTGTGGATGGAGAAGCAAAAAAAATAGTTGAGGAGGCAGATGGAGGTGTTTTTGCAGAACCGGAAAACGCCGCTGCTTTAAAATTAGCTATTGAAAATCTATATCAAGAAAATAAAAAAAGAATTCAACTTGGGGAAAATGGCCGGGAATTTGTTGAGAAATATTTTAACCGCGATTTACTTGCCGATGATTATCTGAAAATCATAACGAAACTGCTAATTTAACTTGATAATTTGCGAGTATTCATCTCAATTATTTTCCCGCTTATATAGAAAACTCACAAAATATACCATGATCTGAAATGTTAGCAACTTATTAAATACTATAAAATAATTGGGATCAATTTAGTTTATTATAGGTTTTAAGGAACTCTAATCTCTATTCTTAAAGGAAACAATGGAAGCAACAAATCTTCAAAAAGCCAAACAGTATGAAAAGATAAATCTAGTTCTTTCCATTTTTAGCACAATCCTGTCAATCGTTATTCTAATATTATTTGTAACGCTTGGTTATTCTGCTCAACTTCGTGATGTAATTTCTGAATGGTTTGAAAATTCTTATTTACAACTTCTGGTTTTTCTGTTTAGTATCGGGTTAGGTTATTCGGTTATTTCTTTTCCTTTAAGTTTTTTTGGCGACTTTTGGCTGGAGCATTATTTCGATCTTTCCAACCAAACTTTTTTCGCATGGATGTGGGAGAAAATCAAAGGGTTTCTTGTCGGCCTTGTTCTAGGCGTTCCGCTAATCCTGGCCTTTTACTTCTTTTTACTAAACTACCCTGCAACCTGGTGGTTTTGGACCGCCACAATACTTTTTTTCTTCTCAATTATAATTGGCAAAATAGCTCCCCAGGTTATTTTTCCTCTGTTCTATAAGTTTGAAAAGCTCAATGATGAATCATTGCTTACGCGTATGAAATCTTTGGCAGAGAAAGGTAAGTTTTCATTGGAAGGTGTTTATCGTTTCGATATGAGCAAATCGACAAAGAAAGCAAATGCAGCTTTTACAGGAATGGGTAAAACCAAGCGGATAATTCTGGGTGACACGTTGATTGAGAAATTTAATGAAGATGAAATTGAAGGGGTTTTTGCACATGAGGTTGGCCACTATGTTCATAAACACATTATTCAAGGCGTTGTAGTTGGAACAATTAGCAGCTATTTAAGTCTTTATATCGCACATCTTGTTTTTAGCGAGATAATAGTAAAATACAATTTTTCAAGTGTAGCAGATTTGGCAGCACTTCCAATACTTTCATTGATCATCACGGTTATTTCTCTGATTTCATCACCCTTGTCTAATATGCTCAGCCGCCATAACGAACGACAGGCCGATACTTATGCTTTGCAAAATAGTACAAATCCTGCTGCATTTATAGAAGCTTTACAAAAACTGGCCGAATCTAACTTAAGTGATCCTGAACCGCATCCATTAATTGAATTCCTTTTTCATAGTCATCCTTCAGTTGCAAACAGAGTTAAATTTGCTGAAGGCGTATTAAACCAATAGACCCAGTTTAATATTTTTAAACAGATCTAAGACTTGATGAAAAATAAAACTGACAGCTCATTACTAAAAAAGATACTTTCGTATTTTAGCCAGGGAGTTTTAGTCTCAATTGTTCTGGTTACTGTTTTAGTAGTTGTTACGATCTTGTTATATTGGCAAACAAATGTTGTGGCCGATGGTGTCAAAAAATACATAAACTCTACACTTAGCGATTCCAGCCGGGTAAACTACGGATCTATCAAAGGTTCACTTTTAAATAATATCAAAATAGATTCTCTTCGTTTTGAAATTGACAATAAGATCCAGGTAACCGGAAAAAATATTTCCTTAAATTATGATCTCTGGCCCCTGTTAGATGACCAAATAAAAATTTCTAAAGTTTATATCGACTCCTTAAGTATCTCATTAATTCCCAAAGCCAGCCAGTCTAAAAAATCAAAAGAAACAAAAAATACAAAAGAATTTAACCTGGATTCGCTGCTTGCTGATATTCAAAATTCTCACTTTATAGATTCGCTTTTGGCCAAAATGCCACAACTGGAGTTAGATGAGTTTGAGTTGGTTACAGGCCATTTTGAAGTTGAAGATAAAAATCTGACTTTTGAAAATGTATATTTAAATGCTCTTTTAAAAACAGGTCCGGAAAGATTTAATTTTGAACTTAATAATCTTAGCGGTTATTGGTATGAACGAGATTTGGAGCTGGAGAGTCTTCAATTTCAGCTTGTTGGCAGGGAAGGGCAGGTAACATTAAACAAATTTTTATTTGAAGCGGGTAACTCCAGGATTGTATTAACCGGTGACTTAGAAATTGAGAGCATGAAGTCTATTTTTTCCGTAGAAGAGTTTCACATTGATTTTAGTAATTTTTCCGGGTTTGTTCCTGCTTTTGAAAATAGTGGTGAAGCCGATGGTTCGCTGACCTTTATCGGTTCTCCGCAAGATTTTACGGTTGATGCAGACTTTAAAGGAAACTGGCAAAACCATGTTTTGAATAAGCTACAATTGGTTTCATCGTATCAGTTTGGGAAGATTGAAATTGACACTCTATTTGTTGAAAGCAGCAGCGGCCAACTATCGTTTCAATCAAAAATAAATCCGGCAAAAAGTGCAAAGGGGGCACTAACTTTTAAACAAATAAAACCCAAAACAATAAAAACTGAAATTGGCGAGAGTGAATTAAACGGTCACTTAAATTTTGATTTTCCAACAGGCGCGTTTGATATAAACAAACTTACCAAAACCCTAAAACGGTTAACCGGCAGCGGTGATTTGGTTATTTACAAATCGTATTATGATAATTTTAAGTTGGATTCTCTGCGCTTTGCCCTGGTTGCAAATAATGGCAATATTGAGATTGAGCAACCGTCTTTTTTAAAGATTGCCAATCAGGCCAGGTTTGACATTTTTGGTGAATTGGATCGCGATAATCAACTGGACTTTCAAATTCATACGGCATTGGGTGATTTGAATAACCTGACATCAGCTTTGGGTATGGATAGTTTATACGGATCGTATTATTCGGATTTCAGGGCCTTTGGTGATTTGAAAAATCCACAAATCCAGGGTGATTTCTGGATAAATGAATTTCAATTTAAAAAAGTTTTTCTGGATAGTATTTCTCTTGATTTACAACTATCAAATGTTTTGACAATGCCAATTGGTTCAGGCAATTTCAATATTACAAAAGGTTTGGTTTATGATATACCAATCAGAAATGTAACTTTGAATGCTGTAAAAGACAGCTCAAAAATTCGTGTTTATAATGCACGTATCTTTAGCGATGACAATTATTTTGAAACAACTGTTGATATAATCCCAAAGGAAAAAAATATTGAAATTGCCATAGACCGTTTAAGAATGGAGTACGAAAAGTACTGGCTGGAAAACAGACGAAACATTAATCTGACTGTTGATTCAGTAAATGTGTTATTTAATGATTTCAATCTAACCGGGCCACGTGATACAAAATTTATAGCCAATGGTAATTATGATATTTTAAATAATGATGTCAATTTAAACCTTGATTTGAAAAGTTTAAACCTCGAGCCATTTCAGCAATTTTTTGGTGAAAAACATACCGTTGAGGGAGTTCTAAGCGGGCAATCAGAATTAAAAAATGTTTTATCTGAGCCCAATATAACGCTGAACATGGACGGGCAAAATATAGCTTACAACCATGTTGCGATAGGAAATTTTAAAGCAGACCTGCAATATGATAAAAAAAACGTTTTTGTAAAGGAACTGTTTATTGAATCGGATAGCACCAAGCTTTCTGTTGAAGGTGACTTGGCTTTTCAGTTTGACAAGAAAGCAAGCCAGATACTCGACCTGATCCGTGATACTGAAACGCACTTAAAAATAAACTGGGCAAATATCGATCTTCAAAAATATAATCCAATCATAAAAATGAAAAACCCATTACGCGGGCAGTTGGATGGTTATCTTGAAATTGAAGGAACAGTAAATGATCCTTTTATGCGTCAATCGTTAAATATGAGTGGGTTTAAATATGGTGATTTTAAAGTAGATTCGCTTGTTATGTTTGGGCAATACAGTGGCGGCTACTTAATTTTGGATAGTTTAAGCGGAGATTTTAATGAAACCTCTTTTAGCTTAAAAGGCTATCAGCAGTTTGATTTGGGCCTTGGTAGTGAAGATACGGTTTTTAATGATAATCCATTTGAGTTTTATCTTGTAAGCAATGATGACAAACTTGAGTTTGTTGGCTTGTTTAATGATCAGCTGGAGGCAATTTATGGCGATTATACAATTGAAACTTATATTTCCGGCACTCCCGAAAAACCGTCTATAAGTAGCGGCACTATTAAACTTGATGATGGAAAAATCCTTTTATCACGTGTGAAAGATCCAATTGAAAATGTAAATATTGATATTGCCATTGAAGAGAACGTGCTGGCAATAAATGCTTTTTCGGGAAAATCAGAACAGGAGCAGGATTTGCTGCAAAGCGCTTTTTCCTATTTACGATTACTTTGGTCCTGGATGCTTCCTGAAGAAAAGGAAAAGGGCACACTGTCGGTTGAAGGAACAATAAATCTTGAAAATATATTAAGGCCGGATATTGATCTTGGCATTAAAATGAATGAGTTTTTTGTTGACTATTTTGTTGAATCTACAAAACTCCCTGTTTCAACGGACAATCTGAAAATAAGCGGCCAAGATACGATTTGGGTTACCGGAAACCTGATGCTTCCATCCGGAGAATATGAAGTAAATCTTGACCAGATGCAGAAAAATATGTACTTGGCAAAACCTACTACCAAGGCTAAAAAACCCTTTATTGCCATGAACCTGGAAATTGAAATACCGGGTAACTTTGTGGTAACAAGTTCTGCGCTGGATTTGCAGAATAATTTTAAAATTGTCATGGGTGGTAATTTACAAGCCAGCCGTACAGCCGGCTCAGATAATATGGCTTTGATTGGCGTTCTTGAAACAGAATCCGGCAAATTTACTTCTTTTAACCAAAGTTTTAACGTCACATCCGGAACAATAGATTTTAATAATCCGGTTCGTATCAATCCGGATTTGAATATCTCTACTCAAAAACGAATGAAAGACAAAGAATTTGAATTGATAATCAGCGGCAATCTGGAAACAATTCGCCAAAACATCATTGTAAGAGATGAAAGTGGCCAGGAGCTAAACCTTCCACCGCAGGATAAAATAGCTTTACTTACACTAGGTGCAGATATTTCAAGTGTGGCCAGCAAAACAGATTCCACCATTCGTGGAGTTGGAGAAGACGTGGCATCCAATGTTATGTTGACTGCGGCTGAGCGTGGTGTAGAAGAATTGACAGGGTTGGATAAGGTGGAAATCAGCTCCAGCGATAAACTACTTGATCTGCAAAAACTGAAACTGAACAACGGCTTAAAACAGGCTTCAATCTCTTTCGGAAAATATTTAACAAGTGATTTATATGTGGAATACAGGACTCAGTTTGGAAGCGGTGTACCAACCCCAAAATTAAGCTGGGATGCGGGCAATAGAATTACCTTACAGTATCGGCTGAACAAAGCCTGGAGCCTGGAGAGCCATTACGAGAAAACAGTTGATAAAGGCAATAATAAAATCCAACTCGGCCTTTCCTGGGAATACTCGTTTTAGATTGAAGATTGATAATTGAAAGATTGAATATTAAAAAAACAGATCTGGGTGATTCCTGAGCTTGTCGAAGGGGGAAACACAATTCTTTAAGAATTAAATTCAATGAAAATTACACATATAATTTTAACAACATTTCTTTTCTGTACAATTATTTTCGCAGAAACAGAAGTAACCAAAATATCCTTCAAACAAACATCTGCTTTCGATGATGATGATTTGATCAATATTATTCATTCTGAAGAAGATGAAGAGTTTGAACCACGCCTTATAAAGTTAGATCAAATCCTGTTGAATAACTATTTTCGTAAAAATGGCTACTTGCTGGTTGAAGTAAGTGACAGTCTCTTTTTTTCCAGAAATCGCAAAGAGGTTCAAATAAAATATATCATCGATCCTGGGCCGCGCTACTATTATGGCGGTGTAAAGTTTGAAGGCGTTAAAGAGCTGAGTGAAACAAAACTGGAAGAGCACTTTGAAGGAATAGAAATCGGTTCACCTTTTGATGAAAGCGTGGTGATTGAAGCGCGTAAAGGTGTTGAGAATGAATATTACAATAAAGGCAAACCTTTCGCAAATGTAACATCGGACTATAGGTTTGAGCAAGATTCCCTGGTATTTGCATTTTTGCAAATCGAAGAAAACCAGACCATTTATATAAAAAAAATCCAATATTTCGGGTTGAAGCTGGTTAAAAAATTTCTTATTCGTCGTGAGCTTGAGATAAAAAAGGGCGATGTCTACAATCGTGAAGCGATGGAAAAATCCCAGCAAAATATTTATGGTACCGGTCTGTTCCGCTTTGCGCGATTAGAGATTGACCCGATTTCGGATGATCCTCAAAATGTTGTTTTAAAAATTGTTGTTCAGGAGCGCGATGCAAAATGGATTGGTGCTAATTTTGGAATTGGCCACGAACAGTTTTATGGCAGTACAGGAGAAATTACTCTTCAGGGTGGTCATAGAAATATTTTTGGTACGGCACGGGCTGCAAGTGTTCATATAACGCCATCGTTTTTATATGAATTTGAGAATAACAAAATTATAAATGCGGAAAATAAAATAGCCTTTAAATTTGTTGAGCCTTGGATTGGAAATACGCGCACACCGGGCATTTTTCAAATTTCTTACCACCAATACCGTTTGCCAAGTAGTGGCGATTTTAACTTGCTGCAAACATCGTTTGAGATTCATCATACCTTTTTTAATGATATTGAAATCAGCGGGACTATAAGCGCCAAATTTTTAGATGAGCTTGATACAGATTCAATAAAAGTAGATTTAACCGGAATTCAATCCGGCCAGGCAGAAATTTATTCTATTTCAACGTACGCAAAAAGGGATACCAGGCCCAACCTGTTTAATCCTACAAAAGGCTCTTTAACAGATTTTAGTTTAAGTTTTTCACAAAGTAACAGTACAAACGAGACAAACCGTTTTTTTACAGCTGTTGCATCCTGGTCTCGTTATCAACCGTGGCGCATAACCTTTGGCCGCAATAAACTACACTGGACTTTGGCCTCAAGGATAAAAAGTGGCGCCATTTTTGAGGTTGGCAAAAATAAGTCCATTCCTATCAGTGAGCGGTTTTATGCCGGCGGTGCAACAACTGTTCGCGGTTATTCAGAACAGCTTTTAGGGCCGGTAGCTTCCTTCGATAGCGATGGGCATATTGATGCTTCCACTGGTGGTAAGCTTTTGATGTTGGCAAATGTTGAGGCGCGAATTCCACTATTTTGGTTGCTTGTGGGCGAAGTGTTTGTAGATGCCGGGAGAGTTTGGCCGGATATAAGCAGCTTTAAGTATGAACATATTCGGTATACTACAGGATTGGGTATTGCCATTTTAACACCGCTTGGCCCTGTGCGTGTTGATTATGGTTATAAGCTCAACAAACGTCCCATTGATGCTGATAATTACGCCATCCACCTTGGAATCTATTTCGCTTTTTGATAGATAGAAAAAAAGTCATTTTTTTAGAACTTTTTATTTTAGCCAAAGTAGAAAACTGCTTTATGAGAAGGATCAAAGCTAAATCCATTCCCTATATTCTTTTGTTGATTTGAACATAACACAATCTTAAATTAACGGCTGTTATCAAAACTAACGTTCTATTGGAGGCCATTTAAATGAAATATCTTTTAAGTCTGACAGCTCTTGCACTAATCATTTTTGCTTGTTCAAGCAAATTAACAGAGCAGGAATATTACAATAAAGCCAAAGAAGCTTACTCTGCTCAAAAATTTGATATTGCGGTGAATAATTTTAAAGCGATTGCAGAGAATTACCAGCAAGGCAAACACCATTCAGAATCACTATTTATGTTGGGTTTTATATACGCCAATGACTTAAAAAATCTCGATGAAGCAAAAAAATATTATACTGAGTTTGTAACCAAATATCCAAAACATGACCTGGCGGATGATGCAAAATATGAAATAGAAACCCTGGGCAAGGATATTAACGAGTTACCAATTTTTCAAAATGCAACGGCCGATTCTGTTGTAGAAACTCCTGCAAATTAGTGACGTCTGTTTTAGGCACATCAAAGTTTAAAATAAAGTAAAAAAATAAATGAAACGGTTTAACTTTAAAACCGTCCAAATCTTGACCTGGGCGGTTTTCTTAATTATTACATCTTCGCTTTTAGCACAAAACGATCCCACATCCAGCCAAATAAATTTAAGAACAATTTTGGAAAACGAGAATGTTCCTCTAAACCAGGAGGTTGTTTATCATGTAGAACTTTCCTGGAAAGGCGATCTTGACCGTTATAAAATTAGTGATATTGGCGATCCGGTAATCTCAAATCTTACCTTACGCGGAAGTGGTTCATCAAACCAGCTTGTAACCGATATTGATGGCAACCCGAAATCTATTCGTCGCGTTACATATTACTTTAAAGCCATAGAAATTGGGATGGCTTATATAGATGGGCTGACAATTCAATACATCGATACACAATTGAACAATAATGAAACTCTGATAGCGCAGCGAATTGGCATAAAAATAGGACCGGCCATCGCAGGTACGGAAGAAGAGTTTATGCCGGGAACAATTATGCTTTGGCTCTTGTTAGGTGGATTCATTATTGCCCTGGTTTACTTTTTATTGCGTTTTATGCAAAGAAGAAAAACAGATGAGTTGGAAAACGTTGAGATAACCCTTGAACAGAAATATCTCAGTCTGCAAAAGGATACGATCCACCTCGCCAACGGTGTAACAAATGAAAATATTTCGGCACTTAAAAAATTATTAAACAGCTTCATTGCCGAACGGTTTTCGATTTCAGATAATATTGATTTATCTACTGTGGTTGAAAGATTAACACAATTGAAAATTCCGAAAGAGATAATCGATAAAATTGAGTCACTTTATTCAAAAGCCGAGCTTGCCAGTTTTGCCGGAGAAAAAATCGATATGAGTGATCTTCACATGTTTTACGATACAATTGAGCAAGCTTTAAAGTTGGCAGAAAATAATGAAACAAAAAGTTAGGAGAATCAGGAGCATTTATGAACCCGGATATTAAAGCAATAAATGAAAAAGTAGAACAGGAAAGTGTTTTTGTTGAAAAAATAAAATCAGAGGTTTCAAAAGTAATAGTTGGCCAAAACTATATGATTGAGCGTTTGCTTATCGGCCTGCTTTCTAACGGGCATATTCTTTTGGAAGGCGTTCCGGGATTAGCGAAAACCTTAACTGTAAAAACCCTTTCTGAAACCATTAAAACAAAATTTCAGCGTATTCAGTTTACACCCGATTTGCTCCCTGCAGATTTAATCGGGACATTAATTTACAATCAAAAAGATGGTGCTTTTACAACCAAGAAAGGGCCATTGTTCAGCAACCTGATCCTGGCGGATGAGATAAATCGCTCCCCGGCAAAGGTGCAGAGTGCACTTTTAGAAGCAATGCAGGAACGCCAGGTAACAATCGGTGAAAATACTTTTCCATTGGAAGATCCATTTCTTGTTTTGGCAACTCAAAATCCTATTGAACAAGAAGGAACCTATCCATTACCCGAAGCACAGGTTGACAGGTTTATGCTGAAAATAAGTGTTGGCTATCCTTCAAAAGATGAAGAGTTGGAAATTATTCGCCGTCAGACAAAAAAAGAAGTGGCCACTGTAGAGTCAGTTATTTCTCCTGATGATATTTTGAAAGCGCGCAATGTTGTAAAAGATGTTTATGTAGATGAAAAAATTGAGAAATACATTATCGATATTGTTTTTGCCACACGTGAACCACAAGAATATGGTTTATCAGAGCTTAAAGATTTAATTACTTTTGGTGCAAGTCCAAGGGCATCAATTTCATTGGCTTTAGCTGCCAAGGCGCATGCCTTTTTAAATGGAAGAGGTTATGTAACGCCAGAAGATATTCGGTCAATTGGAATGGATGTAATGCGTCACAGGGTCATTTTATCTTATGAAGCCGAAGCGGAAGATATGAGCACAGAAGATGTTATCCGTAAAGTGCTAAACAGGGTAGAAGTACCTTAGGATTGATGATTGTCGATTGAAAGATTGTATATTAAAAGAACGAACCAACGATCTAAATAATTAAAAGAAGCCAAAATAATAGCGAGTTTTCAGCATCTAAAAACAAGTATCAAGTATGACAGTTTTAATAATCAGCCTAATTTCATTTGCAGTAGTTGCAGTTGCTGTGGCCATTTTCTTTTTTTTGAAATCTCCGGCACCAAATGCATTGGGGCAAGAACAACTATCTCCTGAAGCAAAAACAAGGGAAATCCTAAAAAAAGTAAAACAGATTGAGGTTTCAACAAGAAGTGTTGTAAATGAAGTTTTCTCCGGAGAGTATCATTCTGTTTTTAAAGGCCGCGGGATGGAATTTGCCGAAGTTCGTGAATATCAGCCTGGCGATGATGTGCGCACAATAGATTGGAATGTTTCTGCAAGGAGCGGACATCCATTTGTAAAAGTTTTTGAAGAGGAACGCGAACTCACCGTAATGCTGTTGGTTGATGTTAGCTCAAGTGGGAATTTTGGCACGGCTGAGCAATTCAAGCGCGAGATTGCTGCTGAACTTTCTGCAGTGTTGGCTTTTTCTGCCATAAAAAATAATGATAAAGTCGGGCTAATGATTTTTTCTGATAAGATTGAAAAATTTATTCCGCCACGTAAAGGTAAAAAGCACGTTCTGCGCGTCATCCGTGAAATACTTTTTTATAAACCGCAGGATTCCAGTACGGATTTGAATGTTGCCCTGGAGTATTTAAGCCGCATAATAAAACGCAAAAGTACAGTTTTTCTGATATCCGATTTTCTTACTGAAAACTTTGAAAAATCTCTGCATGTAGCCAATCGTAAGCATGATATAATTGCCATTAGTATTACAGATCCGCGTGAAGTAACTTTGCCAAATGTCGGGCTGATCGAATTACAGGATGCTGAAACAGGTGAAAGTGTCACGGTTGATGCTGGCGATGCAAATATCCGTAACGCCTTTTACCAAACTGCTTCGCATCAGCGTCAGGAATTGACCGGATTATTTCGTTCAATCGGTGTGGATCATATAGATGTACTAACGGATCGTTCGTATATAGAGCCGATAACACGCTTTTTCAAAATGCGGGAACGAAGGCTCTCTGCATGAGAAATCTCTTGTTTCAAGTTTCGTGTTGCAAGTTACGAGGTGAGTTCATGAAATTGGTTTTAATTGAACTATGAAGAGCTACAAGGAGTTAGAGATTTACAAAATGGCTTATGATCTTGCATTTGATGTGCATAGCATGACCATGGGTTTACCTAAATATGAATTATATGAACAAGGAAGTCAGGTTAGAAGGTCTTCAAAAAGTATTAAAGATAATATTGCTGAAGGTTATGGAAGACGAAGATATAAAGCTGAATTTATTAGATTTTTAATTTTTGCACATTCTTCATGTGATGAGAGTATTTCTCAATTAAATATGATTAATGATATTCATTTTAAAAAAAAATCGTTGAATGAACTCATATCTAAATATGAAGTTTTAAGTAAAAAGATTTATAAATTTGTTGAATATGTTGAGGGGAACTGGAAGTGAATATAAAACCTGCAACCCGAAACCTGAAACTTGAAACAATAGTAATCATACTCTTTGCTGGTTTAATGCTTTTTGGTTTTGCAACAGATTCTGTAGCTCAAGAAAAAAAAGGCAAGCTTGGCGATTTTGAAGATGCCAATAAAGGCAAGAAAAGTAGTAATGACAATGACGATGATGATGATGGAGGTTGGCTTTCATTCTTTTTTGATATTGGAATAGATATTCTGCTAAGTGATTCAGATGATGACGAAGAAGTGGAAGATGGTGCCAATAGTTTAGCAGCCGATAAAATTTCTTTTGGTGCATTTCCGTTTGATCCTTCAGGAATTGCGCAAAGTGATTATGAAGGTAAGAATTTCTTAGGCCGTATTAGTGGTGGATATCAGGAAATTGATTCAAAGACACACGGATTGCGTTTGAACGGTCAATTTCAGTTTTCCGGCAAACACGGCATGACGCTCGATTTTATTTATTATACGGAATCTTTGCCAACTCACACAGATCATTTACAAGTAATTGGTCTGGCTTATCGACATCTATTTCATGCAGATAATAATTTGTTATTTGCAGGAAATGCAGGTTTAAAAGTATTGAATCCTGATAAATTTAAAGATGCTGATTTTGGTTTGGAAATGGCAATTGATGCGCAATGGTTTATCGCAAATCCAATCAGCATAAACGGCAAAATTGGTTTTGCCCCAATTGTTGATCAGCTTGACGCACCGGAGCCGCCATTTCTTTTTGATTTTGAAATTGGTGCCGGTCTGCATATGAATAATTTTGAATTGTTTGCAGCCTACAAAACAATGGTTCCGTCTGTTGATCCGGGCAGTGCTTTACATGGCCAAGAGCTGGGTTTACGAATTTGGTTTTAAAAGTTAAATGAATGTCATTCCTGCATGTTTTTAGCAGGGATCTGAGAATAAGATTCCCGAGTAGCCAATTTGGGAATGACAATGAGTAAAATAAGTCTAAAATTGATTGTTTGAATAAATGAAAAAATATTTATTGCTAATACTTGCTTTCAGTTTTTTTATTTCCTGCAATGAAACAAAAACACCTCAAGTGTCTGCGGATTCAAAGCTTCAACTGGCCAATACATTTTATAATAATGGTTTATATGAGGCGGCTGTAAACGAATATCTTGAGTACATAAATAATTATGCGGTTGACGCCAATCGCCAGGCAAGTACTTTTTATAATATTGCTAATATTTATTTCGATAGGATCAACGATTATGAAAAAGCATTGCAATATTATTTTAAAATTAAATATTTATACCCGGAAAGCACTTTGCAGGGAGAAGTGGGCAAGCGAATTGTTAATTGCCTGGAAAGACTAAAAAGAAGCAAAGACGCCAATCGTTATGTTCAGCAGGAAGCAGCTTTGGACAAAAACAGTGTTCAGGAGAAAAGACCTGGAGCAGTTTTGGCTGAAATTGGAGAACGCAAAATTACTCAGGGTGATATTGATTTTGAAATAAGCAAGATGCCCTCATATATGCAAAATCAGTTTGCTGATAAAAAGGGAAGACAGGAATTTTTACAGCAATTTGTTATTCAGGAATTATTGTATGACACGGCCAAAAAACAAGGACTTGATAAAGATAAAGAAGTGATTGAGGGGACATTTCGCATTCAAAAAAGTTTAATGTCGGAAAAGATTTTACAAGCGGAAATGAAAGACCAACCTCAAATAACTGCTGCGGATGCCCAATTATTTTATAATGCAAACAAGGATCGTTACGCTGAGAAAGATGAAAAGGGGAAAATCAAAAAGCAGAAAGCTTTTAATGAAGTAGCCGAACAAGCTGCAAGAGACCTGGCTTTTCAGCGACAACAAGAGGCATATCAAAGACTGGCGGAAAGATTAATCAAAGCCAATAACGTAAAGATTTATGAAGACAAGGTTAAGTAGGAGCTGTCTCCTGACAGCGATTAAGTAAGAAGTAAATAAAGTTGAATTAATAATTCTGAATTCGAAGTGGCTCTTTTCAGATTCTTGAATACAAAAAAACAAAATGTTAAAGAAAAAATTTATTAAAAAAAGTATATCTCCTCTATTTATTATTTTGGCCATTTTAGCGTCCAATCTATCTGCTCAAACTTCTCTCATCGAAGTGAAGTCGGCGGTTGATACGGCTGAGATTTTTATTGGCGATCGTATTAATTATTCCATTGTAATCAGCCATCAAGCAGGTTTACGTGTTGAGCAACCAGGCGAAGGGTTACATCTTGGTGCGTTTGAAATTAAAGAATATAATTTTAGTGAGCCTGAGGAAAATGAAGGAATCATAACCCAGCGTTTTGATTTTACAATCTCTGTTTACGATACCGGGCAATTTACTATTCCGGCTTTTCCGGTTGCCTATTTTCCTGACACTACAATGAATTACAAAATAATCGAGGCATCTCCGATTGATATATTTGTAAAATCTGTTTTGTCTGGTGAGGAGGCTCCTGAACTAAAAGACGTAAAACCACCTATTGAATTCCCATTAGACTATGTTTTTATGTATTCAATGCTGGCGGTAGCTTTGCTGATTGTTTTAGCCGGCTGGTTTGGATATCGTGCATGGAAACAAAAACAGGAAAAAGGATTTCTTTTTTCTCCACCACCAAAACCAAGACCGGCGCACGAAATTGCTCTTGAGGCTTTGGAAGAATTATATGGTTCGGATTTGCTTGAATCCGGACAACTTAAAATCTTTTATATTCGTCTAACAGAAATATTGAGAAATTATCTTGAAGGCAGGTATTATATTTCTGCGATGGAAGAAACCACAGATGAAATAATTCGCGATTTGATTGAGCATATCGATGAAGAAAAAAGAGATGAATTATCCGGGATTCTAAAAGAAGCTGATCTTGTAAAATTTGCAAAACATAAACCGCAATCTGGACAAACAGAAGAAATAAAGCAGCAAAGTGAAAGATTTATTCAGGAAACAAAGCTTGTTTTTGAGGAACAAGTTTTACCGGAGGAAGAAACGGTTACACAATAATCTAAAAAGAATCAACATAGTTTATAAAACTTAAAAGCAGGGTTAATACTGAAAATGAGATACTTTCCTGCAAGTATCACAAAATTATATTCTATTAGGAGGCCTTTATGATAATGCGATTTTTTATTGTGGTTATAGTGGCAGCAATGCTCGTTAACTGCTCAAGTGTTGCAAAATTTAGAACCGATGATAATCCGGATTTAAACTTGCAACAAACATCTGCAAAAGATATCAAGGTATATTCTACTTCAGATATCGGGCGAGAATATGTAATTATTGGACAAGTTGTTGCCAGTGCAGATGCCGGATCAAATTCTGAGAAATCTGTTGTTCATCTTAAGAAAGTTGCAGCAAAACTTGGAGCTGATGCAATTATTGATTTAAGATTAGAAATAAGTCAGGGTTATTGGCAAAATGCCATCAGAGCTGAAGGGACTGCGGTTAAATTTAAATAATTTTGGAGAAAAAGATGATGAAAAAATTACTTTTAATTATAAGTGTTGCACTATTAACATCCTGCGTTTTTAAAACACATTATATTCAAGATGGTGCCCAAGCCTATGAAAAAACAGATTATAATTCGATAAAAATTTATTCCGGCCAAGATATTGGATTAGAATATACTGTTATTGGCAGTGTTGCAGCAGATGCACCCGGTAATGGTGACAAAGTATTAAAAGAATTAAAGAAGGAAGCTGCTTTAGTAGGGGCAGATGCAATTATAAATTTGAGACTAACCAAGTTTACTTCTTTTGGTGGCAGGACAGGTGCATCAGGAGTGGCAGTAAAAATCAAATAGGATTATCATGGGCAAATCCATAACAATCATACTTCTATCATTGTTTGTATCAAACAGTTTTGCCAATACTACAGGTAGGCAAGTACGTCAGGTTCGTGATGGCTCTTCTGTGATTGGGGTTGGAATTTTAAAGGGTGACAAAGTGAAAGATGGATTCACTTTGCACTATTTGTCTTTAAATAGAGAATTAGACAATGACTTTGAATCGGGTTTTGGATTTGCAATAAATTACTTTGATGTTCTAAACCTTGATGATGGTTTTAAGGGGACTTTCTTTTCTTATAGTCCCCAATTTGCTTTAAACTATTATCTCAACGATGGACCGGTCCAAATTATTATTGGAGGTGCGGCTCACTTAGTTTTTGGATCTGAGAGAATAAATAATCAGACATCAAATTTCTTTATTGGGCCTCAGCTAAAAGAAACTTTTGGAATTAAGTTAGCAGATACGATTTGTATAAAGGCTGGAGGTTTTCAATTGTGGCATTTGGGATCAGAAATATTGCCATCTGATTTTGGATTAACAGCCGGTTTTGATATTTCATTTTAAGTGTATTGCTAAAATATTGTATGGGTATTAATTAGATATGTTTGAATTTCGAGATCCGGAATATTTAATTCTTTTTATTTTATTACCAGGGATTGTATTCTGGTATTTTAAAGGTCGAAGGCGTAAAAATGCCCAACTTAAATACTCGGATGTTAATCTTGTAAAGCGTCTTGGGAAAACAATTAAACAACGCTTAACGCCACTTATTTTGCTTTTACGTTTGGTGGCTTTCTCTGCATTGGTGTTGGCTTTGGCGCGACCACAAAGCAGCAGTAAAGAGGAAGAAATAGTTACTGAAGGTGTGGATATTGTGTTGGCAATGGATGTATCCACAAGTATGCTTGCTGAAGATTTTAAGCCTAATAATCGTTTGCAGGCTGCAAAAAGTGTAGCACGGGAATTTATAAAAAGCCGTAGCAACGATCGCCTGGGAATGGTTGTTTTTGCGGGTGAGAGTTTTACTCAGTGCCCGCTAACTTTGGATTATGGAGTTCTGTTAACATTGCTGGAAGACATCAAAATTGCTGATAAAAATTGGGATGGAACGGCCATTGGCATGGGGATTGTAAATGCGGTTAACAGGTTGCGCGATAGTAAAACCAAAAGCAAAATTATCATTCTGTTAACAGATGGTGTTAATAATCGCGGCCAGGTAGCACCATTAACAGCTGCCCAAATTGCTAAAGCTTTTGATATAAAAATTTATACTATCGGGGCGGGGAAACACGGCACAGCAATGTATCCGGTTGATGATCCATACTTTGGAAAAAAATATGTCCCAATGCAGGTTGATATTGATGAAGAAGTTTTAACAAATATTGCTGATTTGACTGGAGCTAAATATTTCCGGGCAACAGATACAAAAAAGTTAAAAGAAGTTTATGATGAAATAAGTGAATTGGAAAAGACCCAAATTGAAGTTTTAGAATTTACCCGCTATGAGGAGCTTTTTGTTTATTTTCTTGCGATAGCACTTTTTTCATTTCTGGTGGAGATTGTCCTGGCCAACACTTATTTCAGGAGAATACCCTAACAAAGAATTTATGAATTATTGATTATTGGAATAGTGAAATGTTTATATAATAAATTTCTTCCCAACAATTCACTTATTCATTAATTCAATAATCCTAAGGTTTTATTATGGAAGTTCTAAGATTTGCAAACCCGTCTTACTTGTATGGCTTATGGGCAGTTTTTCTCATAACAGCTTTCTATATTTATGTTTTTCGTAGCCGTGAAAAATTGCTTAAAAAATTTGGGCATATTGAAATTTTACAAAAAATGATGCCCGGTTATAAAAACAGCCGTCGCATTTGGAAAGCAGCTTTAATTCACCTGGCTTTTATTAGCCTGGTATTGGCTATTTCCGGCCCGCAAATTGGCACTGCAATGGAGGATGTGAAACGGGAAGGGATTGATATAATTGTCGCCCTTGACGTATCTCTGAGCATGCAGGCTGAGGATATCGCTCCCAACAGACTGGAAAAAGCAAAGTATGAAGTTAATAAGCTGATTGACATTTTGGAAGGTGATCGTATCGGTCTTGTGGCATTTGCGGGTATGGCCCATGTTCAGGCACCTTTAACATTGGATTATTCTGCGGCACGTTTATTTTTGCGGTTGATGGAAACTAATCTTATTCCGCAACCCGGAACAGCCATTGGTGATGCAATTCGCACAGCACAAAAAGCATTCAATCAAAAAGAGAGAAAGCACAAAGTTCTTATTTTAATTACAGATGGTGAAGATCATGAAAGCGATCCTTTAAAAGCTGCAGAAGAGGCAGCACAGGAAGGAATAATAATTTATACAATAGGTTTAGGATCGCCACAAGGTGTACCAATTCCGCTGATTAATAAATATGGCAATAAAGAAGGGTTTAAAAAGGACCGCAAAGGTAATGTTGTAACAACCAAACTGGATGCCACAACCCTTCAACAAATTGCTTATGCTACTGAGGGGAAATATTATATTTCGACATCCGGTGAAGCTGAGCTTGATGAAATCTATAAAGAAGTTAGCCAGATGGAAAAAAAGGAGCTGACCTCAAGGCAATTTTCACAATATGAAAACCGCTTTCAAATATTTGTTGCTTTAGCAATACTGTTTTTGTTGATTGAAACTTTTTTACCAGTTACCGTAAAAATTGAACGACCTTAAACTATCAATTAGAAAGATAAATAACATAGAATGTTTTTTTCAAAGATAAGACAATTGTTCACATTGCTGATTTTAGTTCCAATTATTACAAATGCTCAAAGCCTTCGTGAAAAGGTAAATAAAGGAAATGAGCATTACAGCCAATCTGAATATGAGCTTGCAATTAATAAATATAAAGATGCGTTATTGGATGATCCTTTAAATGAAAGGATTTTATTTAATGAAGCAGATGCCTTGTATAAAATGGAAAAATATGACGAAGCTTTGGAAGGTTTTCAGAAAATTCTTGGAAGTAAAGATTTGAACCTGGCATCTCAGGCACATTTTAATATTGGAAACGTACACTTTAAGCAAGAGAAATTAACAGAAAGTATCTATGCCTATAAAAAAGCGTTGGAGTTAAACTCTTCGGATTATGATGCGAAATATAACCTGGAACTGGCTCGGGCAAAACTGAAAGAACAATCTGAGAAACAAGAACAAAAAAACGATGAAAAACAGGAAAATATTGAACCGAGTGATTACGCAAAAAAAATAAAAGAGCAAGCAGAGGCTCTGGCTTCTCAAGGGTTGTTTAAGCAAGCCCTGAGTTTAATGAACCGGGAATTAAAAAATGATCCGACCATTGCGGCGTTTAAGAAGTTTTCAGAACGGTTGCAAAATGTTGTAGATATTGATGAGGGTGTTTAGATTTGAAATTTTTAATAATATTAATTTTGTTTAGTAGCCCGCTATTAGCAAATGAGGAGATTTTTAATAAATCTGCTAACCTCTATATTAATGGCAATCTGCAGGAAGCCGGGCGACTAATCCAAACGGCTTTACAGGCTGACCCTTCCAATGAAAAACTGAGGGCATTGCTGGATAAAATCCGCGAAGAACTGGAACAAGAGAAGCAAGACTCTCAGGGTGAAAATAGCCAGGATCAGCAGCAAGAGGAACAAGAGCAGGAACAACAGCAAGGCGAAGATCAGCAGGAGCAAGAAGGCCAGGAAGAAAAAGAGGAACAACAAAAGCAGGAAGAGCAACAGCAGCAGGAAGCTGAAAAGAATGAACAGGAAGAACAGGAAAAACAACAGCAGGCCCAGGCAGAAAAAGAAGAAGAAATAAACAAAGAAGAAGCAGAACGTATTTTAAAGGCCTTGCAAGCTGAAGAGCAGGATGCCCAAAAAAGAAAAGCACCGGTACAAGGTACACGGCGTGCACGAGGTAAAGATTGGTGAGTTTAATTTCTCAAAGTTTAAGTAAATGATAAAAAATTTCAAATTTCAAAAATCAAATTTCAAAATTGGGGCAATCCCGGTTATACTAATTTCCTTAATTTTGGTATTCCCTGAATTATGTCTGGCACAGGACGTAAACATAAAAGCTTTTGTATCAAAGAATAAAATTAACAGTGAAGAGCGATTTGAATACTCTGTAGAAGTTAGTGGTAAATCAACCAGCTTGCCTGATATAAAGTTTGCTGAGTTGAAAGATTTCTTTGTGCTGTCCGGTCCAAATCAATCAACAAATATTCAATTTGTGAATGGGGCAATGACCTCATCAAAAACTCTTTCTTTTGTTCTCAAACCGCGTAAAGTGGGGCAGCTTGTTATTGGCAAAGCAACACTGGAATTTAAAGGTACTACCTACGAAACAAAGCCAATAACGATCAATGTTACAAAAGCTAATCCGGCAGCTCAAAAACAACAAACCCAACGGAACAATCAAAATAATAATCAAATTTCTTCTGATAATATTTTTTTAAGAAGCCATATTTCTAAAAAGAAAGCATTTATTGGTGAACAAATTGTTGTTGAATATAAACTCTATTTTAAAGTAAATGTGCGGACTTATGAATTGGAAAGTATTCCATCAAATGTTGGCTTTTGGACCGAGGATTTTGATTTACCGCAACGGCCGCAAATAGAAAGTGAAGTTATAAACGGTGTTAATTATCAGGTTGCAACTCTAAAAAAGGTAGCTGCATTCGCAACCCGTGTTGGTGATCTTGAATTGGACCCTTTGATTGTTAATGTTGAAGCTGTTGTTGCCTCACGCAGAAACAGGCGGAGTTTATTTGATAGCTTTTTTGAACCAAGTGGGCGGTCGGTTAGAAAACAACTAAGTAGTAAGAAAATAAAACTAAAAATATCAGCATTGCCCGAAAAGAATAAACCGTCTGATTTTGCCGGGGCGGTCGGTGGCTTCAATTTCAATGTAAAAGCAGATAAAATTAGTGCTGAGGTTAATGAAGCAGTAACTCTAAAGATCGATTTATCAGGCGCGGGTAATATTAAATTGACCGAACTTCCAGTACCGGAAATCCCACCGGATATTGAAAAGTATGATCCAAAATTAAGTTCAAATATCTCAAAAAAGGGCGGAATAATAAGCGGTACTAAAAACGCTGAATATCTGCTCATTCCACGTGTGCCTGGAACTTTTAAAATTAAACCAATTTCTTTTAGTTACTTCGATCCCGTTAAGAAAAAATATTTTACAAAAACAAGCGGACCACTCGTGCTAAATGTATCGGGAGAAGCCAACCCAACTGCTTCATCGCCAATGGCGGGGTTTAGTAGAAAAGAAGTTACAATGATTGGCCGGGATATCCGCTTTATTAAAGAGAGCACTGTGTTTCAAAAAATATCTGATCGTGGATATTTTTCCGGTACATTGATCGGTGGTTTCATCCTTAGTGTATTTCTTTTTGCAGGTTTTCTTTTTTATGATGATCATCGCGCTAAAATTGATGGAAATATTGCGCTGAAACGTAACAGATATGCTGGAAAATTAGCAGCTAAATTTTTGTCGGAAGCTCATAAAAATATACAAATGGATGATGCTAACCTGTTCTATAAATCAGTCAGTGCCGCACTATCAAAATTTGTACAAGATAAATTAAATATTGAGCTTACTGATTTTAATGTTAAAAATGTTGAAACTGCTTTAAAAAAACGGCAAATAACGGATGACATTATTAAGGATTATACTGATTTAGTTAGTGAATGTGACTTTATGCAATTTGCCTCTAATTCCGGATCACAGGAAGAGAAACAGAATATTCTTGAAAAGGCGAAAGTGGTAATCACAAAAATGGAAAAATATATTTAAGTATTAACCACACATTACAACAGATCAAAAAAATAATTATTTATGTACAAAAAACTATTTACACTTTTCATTCTAATATCGCTAAATCTCGCTTTTGCTAACCAGGTTCAAGAGCAATTTGATACCGCAAATAAATTGTATCAGGAAAAGCAGTTTGAGGACGCTATTGAGACTTATGAAAAAATAATCTTAGCAGGATTTGAGAGTGGCGATTTATACTTTAACCTGGGCAATGCATATTATAAAACAGGAAATATTGCCAGGTCTCGATTAAACTATGAACGCGCTCTACTTTGGATGGAAGGCGATGATGATTTAGCTCAAAACCTTGAATTGTTAAAACTTCGGCTCGTTGATCAGATTGAGCCGACTCCAAAAATATTTATTTCAGCCTGGTGGGAAAAGTTACTTAAACTGTTTAATATGGATCTGCTTGGTTATTTTGTTTTAGGTCTGCTTTGGCTCACTTTAGTATTGGCCTCATTGCTTTTGCATTATAGAAAACGGGGATTAAATAGATTTAAAACTGTTTTTGTACTTTCATTGATTCTTTGGATTTTGATTGGAACAATCTGGATCTCCAAAATTTACCAGTTTGAAACAGAGAACTATGGCATTATATTAAAAAGTACTGTCACAATTCATTCAGAGCCAGCTGAAGACGCAACCGAACTCTTTGTAATCCATGAAGGCACAAAAGTGCAAATAGAAGGCAAAACTGATTCTTGGTTTGAAATTCGTCTTGAAGACGGAAAAACAGGATGGCTTATGTTTGATGCTGTTGAAATCATTTAAAGGAATTCTATGAAAACTTTGACAACTCTTATTGTATTTACACTTTTAATTGCCTGCTCATCAACTCAAAAAACGGTTGTACAAGATACTGAAAATAGCGGATCTGGTTATGATGAGTCTTTTGACCCGAACACTTTAAATGATGATGATATTGTAATCGCAAAACTTGAAAACGTGGTACCGGAATCTAAAACTAAGGATATTGAAAATTCTCTGGATGAAGGGGAAATTAAATTCCGAGAAGGAAATGGTTTTCGCGTACAATTAGTTGCAACCAAAAATATCGAAGCTGCTACATTAACTGAATCTGAAGCAAAGGATATTTTTAATTCAAAATACACGGTTTATTTAATTTTTGATGCACCTCTTTATAAAGTCCGTGTAGGTGACGCTGCAAATCGCAATGCTGCTGAAGAAATCCGGGAAATGGCTAAGAATTATGGATACCGTGAGGCGTTTATTGTGCCAAGCAAAGTAAATATACCTGTCAAGAATTCCTTTTAAGAATAATCTATGTTTGCATTCCGCGGATTAGTCAAAATTTCTGCTAACTTTTCGCTCAAATCTTTGTATATTATACCCTCATCTGCAAGACAAATTAACTAAACATTTTTTTTATAAGGGGATTGTAAATGAAAAAACTAATTTTGTTAATCTTAACTAGCATGGTTTTAATTATGTGTACAAAACAAGAAGTACAAAATCCTTTTTTTAGTGAATGGAAAACGCCATATGGCATTGCACCATTCGATCAAATAAGTGAAGAACATTATGTACCTGCCTTTAAAAAAGGTATGGAGGATCAACTGGCGGCCATTGAAAAAATTACAGCCAACCCGGAAGCTCCAACATTTGTCAACACGATAGAAGCACTTGAAAAAAGTGATCCTTTATTGACAAATGTCAGTTATGTTTTTTTCAATCTAAATTCTGCAAATACAAACGATACAATGCAGGCAATCAATAAAGAAATAACCCCATTATTATCCAAACACAATGACGACCGGAATTTAAATCCTGATTTATTCCAAAGAGTAAAAACACTTTATGATACCAAGGATGGTTTAGGATTAACAGGTGAACAAACACAGCTTTTAACAGATTATTACAAAGGGTTTGTTCGTGGTGGTGCCAATTTATCTGATGAAAACAAAGCTAAGTTCCGCGAAATAAATGGAGAACTTTCTGTATTGGCTGTTCAGTTTGGCGAAAATGTATTAAAGGAAGATAATGCTTTTGAAATGGTTTTGGAAAATGAAGAAGATTTAGCCGGGTTGCCGGAATCTGTACGAAATGCTGCTGCTGAAGCCGCGAAAGAAAAAGGCTATGAAGGTAAGTGGCTTTTTACTCCACACAAACCAAGCTGGATTCCATTCCTTACATTTTCAGAGCGACGTGATCTGCGTGAAAAGCTTTATGGTGGCTATATAAATCGTGGTGACAATAATAATGAATTCGACAATAAAAAAATTATAGCCAAGATGGTCAACTTACGTATTCGCAAAGCAAACCTGCTTGGGTATGAAACACATTCCCATTTTGTTTTAGAAGAACGGATGGCCAAAACACCGGGCAATGTATACAATCTTTTAAACAAGATTTGGCCTCCGGCCCTTAAAATGGCTAAAAAAGAACGCGCTATGATGCAGAAAATGATTGATAAAGATGGTGGCGATTTTAAGCTTGCTGCTTCAGACTGGTGGTATTATGCAGAGAAAATCCGTAAAGAAAAATTTGATTTAAATGAAGATGAAATTCGCCCATATCTAAAAATTGACAATGTAATTTCCGGATCTTTTATTCTTGCAGAAAAACTTTTTGGGCTGTCTTTTGAAGAACGCACAGATATTCCAAAATATCATGAAGATGTTAAAACGTATGTTGTTAAAGAAGCAGACGGCACAATGGTTGGCGTTTATCTTTCTGACTGGTTTTACCGCGGAAGCAAACGTGGCGGTGCCTGGATGAATTCCTTCCGTAAACAAAGCGCAATGGATGGTAAAAAAGTGTTACCAATTATTTACAATGTTGGAAACTTTACAAAACCAACAGCAGATGCACCTTCTTTATTAAGCCTGGATGAGGCCAATACTTTGTTTCATGAATTTGGACATGCGCTTCACGGTTTATTATCCGATTGCACATATCCATCTATTTCCGGGACTAGTGTACCCAGGGATTTTGTGGAATTTCCGTCACAGGTTTTGGAAAATTGGGTTCTGGAACCTGAAATGTTAAATCTTTATGCCAAGCATTATCAAACCGGTGAAATAATGCCTGCTTCTTTGATTGAAAAAATAGAGAAAGCCGGTAAATTTAACCAGGGTTTTACAACTGTTGAATACATGGCAGCAGCACTTCTGGATATGGCGTACCACACATTGACTAATGAAGATCCGAATCTGGATATTAATAAGTTTGAAAAGAAAGTGTTAGACGACCTGGGATTGATTCCGGAAATTATCAGCCGTTATCGCACAACTTATTTCCGCCACATTACCGGCGGATATTCTTCAGGCTATTATAGCTATATCTGGTCAGAAATTATGGATGCTGACACGTTTGGAGCTTTTAAAGAAAAAGGCATCTTCGATAAGGAAACTGCCGATTCATATCGTAATAATATTTTGGCAAAAGGCGGGACAGTAGAAGCAATGGAAATGTTTAAGAATTTCCGTGGCCGTGAACCTGAAACAGAACCGTTACTTAAAAAACGCGGGCTAAAATAAATAATATTTGTGATCATGCAGGGATAATCTCTGCATGATCTTTTTTTTATTTTTTTAAACGTTCAATAAGACCCTTTATTGTTGCCCTTGTTTCTTTGCTCCACCATTGGTCTAAAAACGTTTCGACAGAATCTTCAAAGTCAATATCGAGCTGCACAAACAATTCTCGCCTAAAATTCATTTTGCTTGTCTGAAAAACATTTGGGATAATCCGTAAGTATTGATTCATCTTTTCTTCAGCTTTTTTTAATAAAGTTTCTCCGGAGCATTTTTCATCAATCAACCCGTGTTCAAGTGCCTGGTCTACAGATAAAAGTTTTCCTTCTAACAAATATTGATAAGCTTTACCTCTACCCAGCCAGAATGAATAAATATGAAAAAAATTCTCTGGAACAATAATACCCAAAGGTACTTCATTAAGCCCGATTGTGTAACTTCCATCAACCATTATTCGCCAATCGGCTGGAATGGCCAACACGCATCCACCGGCAGGGGAATGCCCTGAAACAGTAACAATTAGTGGCTTTTGAAATTTGGCCATTTTTACCATGAGACTAAAAAGCAGCGACCAATATTCTTTGCTCTGCTCGCGATCATAATTAAAAACTTCAACAACATCCACACCCACTGAAAAAAAATGTTCCTGGCCGGTAAGAATAACACCTAAAACACTTTCGTCTTTTTTCAATTGATTGAAGCAAGTGTGGAGCTCGTTCAGCATTTCCATATTAATGGGATTTGATTTACCACGGTTTAGCGCAAGAAGTGTATAAGTTGTGTTTTTTTCAAGTTTGATTGTATTGAAGTTTTCCATGACCTATCCTATTTAAAAAATTTCCGAAGTATAATTTTGTCAAGCATTCTGTCTGTAAGAAGATTGTGAATTATCCAGCTTTGTATTTTGTCTCTATAAAGCGGATATCTTGTTTTTGGTTTTTTCTTATGAAAGATATCAAAAATTTTTGCTGCTACAAAATCTGCTGAAAGGTAATTCTTCTCTTGCTCATTTAAAGCTTCCTTGAAGCGGTTTATGGTTTTCCCCCAATCGCTGTCACCATATTTAACATTAACATCATCAACCGGAGCTTTGCCCCAAATTGGAGTATTAACAGAACCTGGACCAACGATGATTACATCGATACCATAAATAAGCAATTCACGGCGTAAGCTGTGTGAAATGGCTTCGACGGCATGTTTAGATGCTGCATAAGGTCCGGCAAATGGATATCCAATCTTGCCGGAAACAGAACTGATATTGATTATTTTTCCCGGAGTAAGCGGATAATTTTGTTTTGCTCCAAGCAGAGGCAAAAAGGACCTGGTTACATTTAATAAGCCAAAAACGTTTACATCAAACTGTTGTTGAAGTTCATCCGTCGGGACATGCATTAATGGGCCGCTAATGGCAATACCGGCATTATTAATCAAACCTGAAAGCCCGGAATTGCCAATATTTTTTTTTGTAATTTCTACGCTTTCTTTGATTGCTTCAGAATTAGTAACATCAAAAATAAGTGGAATAAAATTTGGTCCGATTTCTTTGTTAATCTTAATAGCATCTTCTTTTTTACGGACGCTACCAAAAACTTTATACCCTGCATTTGCAAACATTTTTACACATTCTAAACCGATACCGCTGGATACCCCTGTAATTACAATTGATTTCATGATATTAATCTTGTTTAATTATTCGTGATAATATGCAAACAGGGCAGCACCAGTTGCAATAATCAAATAAGGTAGTTTTTAATTATTTGTGTCTTGTAAGATTGGATTTAAACCTGGACTAAACAAATTAAAACTAAGGCCAGGGATGTAAAAAATGCATAAGAGGGTGTTACAAGTGGTATCGCTTTATTTGGCAGGATTAGACCAAAAAAACCTTTGTCATCACCAATCATTTTTTGAAAGTTAGTTAACGGGCATTTGCCTTTATTTATCCAGAGAAGCATTCCCTCCAGCAATATTGCGCAAAGTGCGCTGTATGTCCAAAAGTTGATGGTTCCGGAGAATACAGAATAATATACATATCCCAGGCAGAATGTTAAAAATATTACAATAATGCTATGTATAATTCTGCTAATAATTATCATATTTTATAGATTAAGTTTTTCAATTTGTCTATGTTTAAACGAGCTAACATATTTTAACATTTTACTATATTGATTTATTTCCTTTGAAACCTGTATGAAAAATAATACAAAAGCATATATTTTTACTGCAATGGCCATTTTATTTTGGGCAACTTCGGCAACGGCTTTTAAAATTGCATTGAAATATGTATCCCCATTTCATTTGTTACTATACAGTGTATTTGTTTCAACCATCTCACTTTTTGTTATAATAATTATTCAGAAAAAACTGAATCAGTTATTTAGGTTAAAATTAAAAAATATTCTGATTTTTGCCGGTCTTGGCTTTTTAAATCCATTTCTTTATTATTTAATTTTGTTTGAAGCATATAGTTTATTGCCGGGGCAAATTGCAATGTCATTAAACTATGCCTGGCCAATTGCTTTAATTCTGCTATCTGTTCCAATCCTGAAACAAACGCTTACTTCGCAACAGGTTTTAGCGGTGTTGATTAGTTTTATTGGCGCAGTAATAATTGCCACACGTGGAGAGATCATCTCCTTTACAAATGTCAGCTATTTAGGGGTAACACTCGCAATTGTCAGCACACTTATCTGGGCAACATTTTGGCTGACAAATGCCAAAGATAAGCAGGACCCGGTCATCAAATTATTTATCGGATTTTGTTTCGGTCTGGTATATACTTTTTTGGCAAGTCCTTTTTGGGGTGGGATTGAAATACCGGTTTTTGAAGCCTGGGTGCCATTAATCTATATCGGTATGTTTGAGATGGGAGTAACTTTTGTCCTTTGGTTGATAGCTCTAAAACTTGCATCAAGTGCAGCCAGGATTGGAAACCTTATTTTCATTGCCCCATTTTTGTCTTTGGTGTTTCTAAATCTGATTTTGGGAGAAGAAATCTATGTTTCCACATTTTTGGGACTGGTGTTAATTGTAGCCGGGATAATTATTCAGACATTTGCCTCAAAGGACAATCTGTAAAACAGGAGTGCCTCGTGTGGTTTGAGGCCCTCCATATGAGAAAATGAGAATAAGGTTTATAAAATATTTTTACCTGTAAACTTCAATTGTTTTTATTTTGGCCGGGTTAATTGCCATCTGGCCTTGTGTTTCCAAACTGGCAATTTTATCAACCACGTCCATTCCTTTGGTTACTTCGCCAAAAACGGTGTACTGTTTGTCTAAACCCTGACGGTCACCATGCATTATAAAAAATTGTGAACCGGCACCGGCATTTATGTTCGGTGTTCTGGCAGTTGATAAAATTCCGCGTTTATGGGTTCTTTCATTAAATTCGTGAGGTATATTGGCAATTGGGCCTCCAGAACCATACAGTGCTTTATTTGATGTTTTTGTATGAGGATCACCGCCTTGTATCATAAATCCAGCCATTACGCGGTGAAAGAGGGTATTATCATAATAGCCACTTTCTGCCCTGGTAATAAAATTGAAACATTGGATTGGGGCTGATTCAGGAAAGAATTTAACTTCAATGTTACCATAATCGGTTATAAAACGTGCCTTAATCCCATTCAGTTTGCTGGCAAGAAACAACAATTTGTCATCACTCATGCGCATTTTTGTGATCATGGATTCAAGTTTTGTTACCTGTTCTTTAAGTTTTTCATTTTCAGGTGCTAAATCCTTTTTTCCTTCACATGAAAATAAAACCACAAAAAAAATGGGCAGAATAAATTTTGCAAATCTCATAAACTAAATCTCCTTAAAATTTTAAAAAGTTTAAATTAATTTGAATTAATAATCTATGCAACATTAGCTTTGATTATCGTATGTTAATACTCGACTATGGTCTGAGCTAATAAATGGAGCCTTTTATGAATAACATTGTGAGATTTAGTTTCTTCGCTTTTCTTTTTTTAGTCTCTTGCGATGTAAATATAAATAAAGATTTTGTTATCCCTGATAATACTACAGTAGAGAATGACCTGATCTCAGTAAACGGGAATATAAATATTGGTGAAAATTGCATTGTTGAGGCTAATCTCAGCACTGTAAATGGTAATATTGAAATCAAAAAATTCACTCGTATTGAATCTTCCATCCAAACTGTAAATGGAAATATTTCTATAATTGAAAAAGTAAAAGTGGATGGGGACATTACAAGTTTAACCGGTCTCATTGAAATAAATAATTCTACAGTTGTTGGAAATGTCTCAAACATTAGCGGCGATATTGAAGTAAATAAAATAGAACTCGATGGCGATTTGATTTCAAACTTCGGCAAGATTACGATCGAAAACAATTCAGAGATAAATGGATCTGTAGTCATTAAGGCTAATGATGAAATCCCTGAGAAATTGAGAAATGTTAAAATTATCATTTCTGACAGCTCCGTAATCCAGGGTGATTTAGTTAATGATAACAGAGATGTCATTGTCTCGGTTTTTATCGAAGAGGGAAGTTCAATCTATGGGGAAATAATTGACGCTGATCTTGTTGATCAAATTGAAGATCTCGATTATAAATAATTTCAATTATATTTTTTTTACATCAAATAATAGAAATTGCCAGTAACAAATTCCTACCAGTAAATACCATAATTTTGAAAAAAATATGATAATTCCGCGAGAATTTTAGAATTCCGATTATTTATGTTTCTCCATGCAAAATATTTTGGAAAAAGCATAATGCAAAGGAATGTTATAATCATGTTTTCTTCAATTCTTGTTTTGGGGATATTTCTTTTTAATAACTTTGGGGCAGACAATTCAAGTCTTTCATTACCAAAGGTGGTGAATAATGGTTCTTTCGTTGTATTGGAGTTATTTACATCTCTAAGTTGTTCAAGTTGCCCGGATGCTGAAAAACATCTTGCAGAAGTACAGAAAATAGCAGATAAGGAAGGGTTGCCTGTTTACCCGATTTCTTTCCATGTGGATTACTGGAACCATCTTGGTTGGGTAGATAAATTTAGTAATGAAATTTATAGCGAACGACAGCAACAATACTCAAGGGTTTTTAAAAAATATAATATTTATACACCCCAAATGGTTGTGAACGGCCAATTTGAATTTGTCGGTTCAAATAGATCCCTTTGTGAAAAAAAGATAGCGGGGTTCTTAGATAATAAGCCAGAAACTAATACACAAATTGAAGCCACATTTGAGCATTTGAATGATACGATTAAAATAAAATATGATATAAATAAATTTAATTCCGGTTATGTAAATTTTGCTCTCGTTGAAAACTCCAGAGAAATTGAAGTAAAGAGTGGCGAAAATGCTGGAAAAAAAATTAAATGTATTAACATTGTGCGTGCTTTTAAACAAAAAAATAGCCTTGAAAAATCAGGGACAATTCTTTTTAAATGCCCTCCGGATATTGATCGAAA
This sequence comes from Calditrichota bacterium, assembly GCA_013112635.1. Lineage (NCBI taxonomy): Bacteria > Pseudomonadati > Calditrichota > Calditrichota bacterium. The sequence continues at coordinate 75,775 of JABFGF010000001.1, forward strand.
TAACATGCACATCCTTGTTTATCTTCAGAATAAGGTTGATATGCGTGTCCGCGGTGCAACCCTTGCCAAACTGATTTAATTTTATATTTTTTTTACACTATAATCTTTTATCCTTATCTTACCCAATATTATCATACCTCTGGGATTAATCAAAATAAGTTGGAAAATATGAATTCTGAACACCGCAAAGTGAATCAGCATTTTATTCGTATGGCCGGAACATTTAGTATTATGGCTGGGATATTTGTCCTTGCTTCAATATTTTATGTTTTTGTTGTTCTGGGCAGTATGGGACTTGAGTTTTCAATGTTTGAAGACACAAAAGCCCTGCTTACATGGATAGATGCTAATAAATTGGCATACTCAATTTTGTGGGTTCATTATGCCATAATCGGGGTTCTGATGCTACCCGCTCCATTAGCTGCATCTCAAGTTTTTCGTCAGCATAGCAACAGATCTTCGTCAATGGCGACAGTTTCCTATCTTGTGGGACTATGTGGTTTTTATCTTTTGATTATCGCATCCATTGTTTTTTTTACTATTTCACCCATTACAGCAAAAGCATTTACGCTGGGAACAAATAATTCACTTTTACTACACGAAATTTTTGTTGCACTAGGAATGCAGTTTCGCCTTTTTGGGGAATTTATGATTGGTCTCTGGATTGCCGGAATTGGGATTCACCGGGTTAGAAAAAATAAGATTGATTCATTTGGATGGTATTGTGTTGTTTTTGCTGTAAGCTCAACAATTATTACAATTGCAAAATCATTTAATTTATTTGATTGGGAACCTCTTTTAGGGATGGCGCTGGCGTTTACATATATTTGGCTTGGCTGGATTATGCGTCAAAAATCGAAGTAAACCCTGGTAAAAAGGGGGAGAAGTCATTTTAATTACTTATGGTGAGCATGCCGAACTATTGCCAAATCCTTTTTTGGAAACTTGGCATTAATCTTAAAAGCCAACCTGTAATATACCATCTTTTTGAGATGTAGGCGATTTTCTTCTTATGTTCAATGGCTTTTATTATTTGTTTTGCAGCCCTTTTCATGGGAATTATCCAAAGCATTTCTTTGAACCCATCGAATGACGGGGTTTTTAAAAATCCCGGACAAATTTCCGTAACATATATTTTTTGTTTTTCCATTCTATTCCTCAATCCTTCAAGGTAGATTGATATAAAAGCCTTTGATGCATTAAAAGATGTGTGGCAAATACTACCAAAGAATTTATTTAACGAAGAAATGCCAACAATATGTCCGGATCCTGTTTTTAAAAAATAATGAGCGGCAAAATTTGCAATAGCTGTAAAACCTAAAACATTTGTGCGGATTGTTTTTTCATCAATGGCCCATTGCAGGTTGTGATTCTCGCCAATTGTACCTGCGGCAATGATGCAAATATCCATACCGTGCATCTTTTTAATCATATGGCTCAAAGTGGGCTTAATAGTATTTATATCTTGCGAATTAAAAACACACCAATGAAAATGGCCGGAAAACTCCTTATCTAACTCAATCAACACATCTTCTCTTTTTCCTGTGCCTCCAACTATATAGCCTTTTTCAATCATTTGGTAGGTAAGTTCAAGACCAATTCCAGAAGTACAACCAATTATCAAAGCCTTCTTTTGAGGCATAATTACTCCCTTATCAAACCGGTATTTTTTAACCTAAGTTACAAAGGAAAAATCTATACAAAAAGTTTTTTAATAATTGTTATCAGGCAACTAATTATCTGCGTTGTAATTTTTTCTTAGTACGCGGCGCATCAATTTATTTGAAGCAGTTCTGGGTAATTCAGTTCTAATGATTAAATCAAATATTTTAAATAAGGGATTAATTTTTGTACCAATCAATTTGTTAAGGTCATTTTTAAGTATTTGCACATTAATATTTTGCTTGAGAATAATAAATATTACAAGCTTTTCCTGTCCTTCACCCTGGGGTTGAACAGCGATGGCGGCGCTTTCATAAATTGAACTGTGTTGATTAATCACAGTTTCCAGCTCCAATGAGCTAACTTTAATTCCACCGAGGTTCATGGTGTCATCCGCCCGGCCTTGTGCTCTAAAATATCCGTTAAATAATTTTGCCATATGGTCACCATGTCGGCGTAATATTTCATGTTCAGGGCCAAAAGGACAATCCTTATAATATGTTTTCTCATGATCTTTATTAAGCAGTTTTTGAGAAAGCCCAATTGAAGGAGGTATTAGAAATAATTCTCCCATTTCACCTTCATTTACTGGATTATTTTCTTCGTTGAGGAAAACGAAATCCAATCCAAGAGCTGCAGTTGAAAATGTTGCCGGAGATGCTGCCTGGACAACGGTTCCGGTAATATGACCACCTCCAATTTCCGTTCCACCTAAATATTCAATCACGGGTGCTTTATAACGAGTGCGGCTCATTAACCAAAGATAATCCTCCCTGTTAGATGGTTCTCCTGTAGAGCTGAAAACATTGATGTCTTGCCAATCATCTTGTTTTACAAGATCATTTGTGCGCCAGGCTCTAACTATAGAAGGGATTACTCCAAGCATATTTACCTTTGCGTCTTTTACAAATCTTACAAATCCTTCTGTTACCGGAGCGCCTTCATATAAAGCCATTGTACCCTGATTAATAAATGTAGCAAAAATGAGCCACGGTCCCATCATCCAGCCAATATTAGTTGGCCAGCAAACCACGTCTCCGGATTTAAGATCCTGATGAAAGCAACCATCCATTGCATTTTTTATAGGTGTAAGATGGTTCCATGGAATGGCCTTTGGAGCGCCGGTTGTACCCGATGAAAACAGGATGTTTATTACATCATAAGGAGTGCAAATAACCGATTCAAACTTTCGCTCCTTTGATAAAAAATCAGTCCACAAAATATCAGTGTCTCTGATATTTGGAGTTGAATTATCGGTATTGATAATGATTGCTTTTGGAGAATTTGCTTCTTTAACCTTGTTGTAAAGATAAATATTTTTTCCAGCTCTACTATAAAAATCTACAGTAATTATAGCTTTACTTTTAGAAATTTCAAGCCTTTTATTTAATTCTTCAGCAGAAAAACTATCCGCAATTGATACAACCCGGAAACCACATTTTATTATGGCAAGATATGCCGCGACACATTCAACTGTCATTGGCATGTAAATCGCAATCGCATCATTTATTTTAAAATTATTTTCGATAAGACCATTGGCAATTCGGTTAACTAATTTTTCTAAATCTGCATAAGATGTGATATTTAGTTCATTCGAATTTTCACTTGAAGAAATTATGGCAGGTTGATCATCGGGAGCAGTAAAACAGCTATCAACACAATTTAATTTTGCTCCAGGCAACCAGTCAGGATTCTTAACGTCATCGGGCAGGTTTATTATTTTTGATGGATTTGTTTTAAAAACAACTGACAATTTTTCAATAACCTTTTGCCAAAACTCGGATCGGTTATTTGCAGTCCAGGTATGAAATTCTTTATAATCCGTGAAATTCAATTCTTGCATTAGTAAAGCAATATTGGATTTTTTAAGTGCATTGTCATCCGGAAACCAAGCAAGGGCAGGGCCATCTTTTTCATTTCTATCCGAGTAAACTTGATTAAATTTTTCCCAATGTTTTTCAAAAGGCAGGTTTTCTCCCAGCTGGATTTTTTTTATAAAATCATTCCACAAATTCTCCTGATGTTGTGCTGGTGAAATCTCCATAATAACCTTTCTTTACAGTTTTTTTTCAACATAACAAATTCCATTTTGCCAAAAAAGATGATTTTTGAAAATTAGGTTGATTTTCATTTTTGATGTATTATATTTAAAATAAGATATCAAAATGATATCATAAAGAAATCATTCATGAAAGGAGCTGTCATGTTAAATGAAAAACTATCTGTCCAGAAAAGCGGTTGGACTGCTTTGGGTATTTTGATTCTTTTGGTCTTAATTACAATCTACTCTTTTATTTATGGGATTTATCTTTCCAAAGAGCATTTTATCCCCGAAGGTCCAATCACTATTTTTGTATCGGCCCTTTTTCTTGGATTATGGGGTTTTATGTTTAGCGGGTTGTTTACCGTGGAACCAAATCAAGCGGTTGCTCTCCTCTTATTTGGAAAGTACAAAGGGACCGAAAAAACAATGGGTTTCCGTTGGGCAAATCCGTTATACAGCAGAAAAAAAATCTCGTTACGCGCACGTAATTTTGATAGTGATAAGCTTAAAGTGAACGACAAAAAGGGTAATCCAATTGAAATATCCGCAGTTATTGTCTGGCATGTAAATGATACTGCACAAGCCCTTTTCGATGTTGATGATTTTATCGGTTATGTAAGGATTCAATCAGAATCTGCGATACGCCATTTGGCCACACATTACGCCTATGATAAAACAGGGGGCGAAAAAGAAAGCCTTCGCTCTTCGATTGATGAGGTATCTGAAGCACTTGGAAGAGAAATTCAGGAGCGTGTTAAAACTGCAGGAGTAACAGTTGATGAGGCACGGATAAATCATCTTGCTTATGCACCTGAAATAGCTCATGCCATGCTGCAGCGTCAACAAGCTGAGGCAATTATTGCTGCGCGCCAAAAAATTGTTGATGGGGCAGTTGGGATGGTTGAAATGGCATTGAAAAGATTAAAAGATGAAAATGTTATCGAGCTGGATGAAGAACGTAAGGCAAGTATGGTAAGCAATTTAATGGTCGTTTTAAGTTCTGACAAGTCTGCCCAACCAATTATTAATACAGGTTCTATATATTAATCATGCCTTCAACCGAAAAGAAAAAATCATTAATTTTAAGGATCAACCCGCAATTGTGGGTTGATCTTAATAAATGGGCAGAAGACGAATTACGTAGCCTGAACGGGCAGATTGAATTTGTTTTGCGTGAGGCAGTTCGTAAAAGAAAAAATGAGTCAGAAGAGAGCAAGGGCTGATAGATGTTTTCAGCCATTGCTCAATTTATTATTCTGGTTGTCCAAGAATTCCGTCCACATAGCCATATGTAACGGGATGATAACCGGGCCGTGCTTTTTTATATATTTCTTTAGCAAAAACTCTTCCTTCTTCACTTTGTGTTAATGCGCCGTAAAGAGGGGCAACAAATTTTGCCCGGCCAACGGACATCAAAAAATTCTCCAAAGCAGGGAAAGCTGTGTTGTAGTTATGTTCAATAGCTTTAATAAACCATGCGTATAAAATTTCGGAATTCCCTGAATTTGTGAAATTGAATGTTTTATCTAGATCGCTTAATTGTTCTAAGCTGATTTTTGGTGGTAAAACCCGTATAAAATGAAGCCAGTGGTGAGTTGTCCAATTTGAGACATCCAATGAAGATGCCGGGTTTCCTTCAATAAAAGACTGGCGTTGCGTATCAACTTTGCGAAACTCCGGAGAATCCGGGATATAATAGTTTTTCGGCAGACCAGTTCCATAAATCCATTCGTAAACAAGAACAGCTTGTCCTGTGCTTTTAGTTTCTTTTGTGAGAGTGCTTGAAATATATTTTGCAAATTCATCTGAGGTCATAGTCTTGAAAGCAAATTTATCAAAATAGGTTTTCAAGAATTCGTCAAATTTATCACGGCCATAGGCCACTTCAAGAGTGCGTAAAAATAATTCCCCTTTCTCATAGACAACTTTTCCAACCGGTTCTTCCGGATGACGCCCGGTTAAATCAATAGCTAATTTTGTATCGGGATGATCATGTCCTATGTGATCAAGGGTGCTTTTTAAATCCTGGTATCCGATTTGTTCAATCATCGTAGCATAATCCCGGCCGTATAGTTCTTCCATGATGCGGTATTCAAAATAAGTTGTAAACCCTTCATTCAGCCAGATATCATCCCAGGTTGCATTTGTAACCAGGTTGCCAGACCAGGAATGGGCAAGTTCGTGGGCAATAAGTGCAACAAGTGACCGATCTCCGGCAATAATTGTAGGCGTGGCAAATGTAAGGCGTGGATTTTCCATGCCACCATAGGGGAAGCTTGGCGGTAAAACCAGAACATCAAAGCGGCCCCATTTATAAGGGCCATATAAATTTTCAGCTTTCTTAATCATTTGTGGTGTATCGGCAAACTCATAAACAGCCTTCTCAATAACTGATGGTTCTGCATAAACACCACTATTTTCTCCGAGTGGCTGAAATTCAATATCACCAACTGCCAATGCTAAAAGATAAGTTGGGATAGGCTGATCCATTTTAAAATGATAAATCCCATCTTCGTTTTTTTGTGTTGGATTTGATGCACTCATAACAGCAAGTAAATTTGGGTCTGTTGTGACTTTTGCCGTGTACGTAAATCGTAAGCTGGGAGTATCCATGCAAGGTACCCAGGTTCGGGCATAAATTGATTGACTTTGTGAAAACAAAAAGGGATGCTCTTTCCCCGATGTTTGTTCCGGGGTTAACCACTGTAAAGCCTGTGCTTTGGGTGATGTTTTATAATGAACATGAACTACTTTTGTTTCGGATAGAATATCAATTGTCAGAGGCTGTCCAAAATCCTTTTTATAAGCTCCAAGATTAAACTTAACCTCCTGATCGCTTTTATCAAGTGTAACTTTTAAAATATCTAAATCCCAGGAATCCAGTACCAATTTATTAGTATTGGACAAATTATTTACTATAAGAGATGCAATCCCATTTATTTTATGTGTCTCAAAATCGACTTTGAGATCGAGATCCATGTGTTCAATAATGATGTCATTTATATTTGCAAAACTATGAATATCTTTTTCTGTATTTTTACAGCTTATAACGATGGAAATAATAAAAAGAAAAATGGAAATAGATTTTATTTTGGCCACAAGAATCATTAATACTCCTAAATTTAAAAAGTTGTTCTTTATATATTTACAGATTTATTTAATCTCGTTGTTGGTGTTTTCTTTTATTGATTTTATTAAATCGTAAACATCATCCAGAATGTAATAAAGCTTATCGGTTGGAAGCCCTGAAAAGTCACGCTTATCCAACTCATTTTTCAAACGATTGTATAATTCGCACAAGTATGTAAAACGATTTATGCTACTTAGAGAATTGTTTTCCAGAATTTTATCGTACTCTTCTGCTTTTGCTGAGTTTATCTCTTTTTTAAACTGCTTTTCCCATTTAATCAAAGTTGACTTTTCTTCATTTATTTCAGAAGAAATACTATCTATGGATTTACCTGAAATTGCCCATAATTGAATAAATTCTTTTTGTTTTGCACTGATCATTATTGCTTCCTCCAAAAAGTGAATCTGCAAAAGTATCCCATATTTAGATAAGTGGCAATAAATTTTGTTTATGTTTTATTATAGGAAATAAACAATATTTTATTAATATGGAATATTTTGAACCCGACTATACTTTTATAGTAAAAGAATCTATTGTCGCTGCACAGAGAAGCTGACAGGGAACTTTTCTGTGTGATGTTGGTGCCCTGAAGGGAGGAGGTGATCCTATCAATAGTCGAAGTATAGGAGCCTCTGTGAGTAATTAATAGCGAAATACTCGCAGTGGCTTAAATTAAAAAAAGCCCCGGTTAACGGGGCTTTTTAGTTTTAAGAAACGGTTTCGGGTTTTAACTTAAAGGCCTGGCTGTGCCAACTATTTTTAAAGTTTACTTCAAATTTCCCTTCACGAACTTCATTGATTGATGAAACAGAAAGATTAAAAACTTTAGTGTTTTCATTGATCTCTCCTGCAGTTACTAAGACCTGAAATTCAGGCCTGCTTACTGCCTCAACACCTCTTTTGCTACGAAAAAAAATCAGGTTCTGATCAAGTGCATCCAAACCATGGATCAACTTTAATTCTTTAAACACGGCAACACTACTGTCAATCGAACAGCCAGAAATAGAATCATTGGTTGTTAGCAATACAAATTGATCGTGAATGATTTCAAAATCTCCATTAACTGCTTTACCATGATATTGCCAACCAGATTTAAACTCTTCAAGTTTTGATTGAACAATCGCTTTTTGTTCCGGACTCAATAGCAGGTTAAATCCATAAACCCAAACTCTGGACGTCCCGGGCGAACTTTCTAATACCATTTTATTCTCTTTATTTACAATGTGCATTAAATGCGTCTTTTAAGCTTTCAGCAATTTGTTCAGGCATATGTCCTTCAATACTCATGCGAGGAATAAAATGAACAACCTGTCCATCTTTAAATAATGCCATAGAAGGAGATGATGGAGGATATCCTAATAAATATGACCGAACTTTCTCCGTAGCTTCGCGGTCAACACCAGCGAAAACAGTTGTGAGTTTATCTGGTAAAACTTCATTATTTACGGCCATTCGTACTCCGGGTCTTGCGTTTCCTGCTGCGCAACCGCAAACTGAATTTATAACAACAAGGGAGGTCCCTTGATGATCAGCCAGCATTTTGTCAACGTCTTCAACGGTTTTCAATTCGTCAAATCCAGAAGAAGTTAATTCTTCTCGCATGGGTGCAACAAGTTCTTCCGGGTACATAGATTGCATTTGAAACATAAAATCTCCTCTAATTAAAAAAATTGTTTTTTCGGTAAACGTAAATCAAGCCAAAAAACTTCCATATTTTTTATAAATTTATTTTTAGGCAAAACAAGTTTGTTGATTTAAAATCAAGAGAGTTTTACTTTCCTCACTTTATAAACAATTATTCGATTCAACTTATTAACCATGGTTACAAAATCTTGAAAAAATCTTTTTTTTTATCGATTGGTATTATGCTGATTTCTTCTTTTTTGTCTGCTCAAAACATTAAAACAAATACACCGTGGGCAAACGGACAAAGTTCAGCTGAGAATCTGCAAATTTCTTTAATTACATTTGGTCCGGGTGAAACGTTAACAGATTGGTGGGGACACACGGCCCTTGTTGTAAAAGATACGACCCTGGATATTTCAAGGGTTTATAATTTTGGATATTTTTCTTTTGACGAAGGATTTATCAGTAGATTTGCAATGGGACGCCTTATTTTTTGGGCGGGAGAAAACTCTCTTGCAGCCACAATTGCTGTTTATGTGCGGGCAAAGCGAACAATAATAATTCAAGAATTAAATATTCCTTTAAAGAAACGGATTGAACTCGCCAGGAAACTAGCCGATGCAGTCTTGCCGGAAAACAGCCGATATTTATATCATCATTATCATGAAAATTGTGCAACTCGTTTGCGTGACTATATAGATGCTTCTGTTGGAGGCCAGTTTGCAGATTCAATGAAAACAAAGGGCCGCTTAACATTTAGAGAACATACTTTACGCTATACCGCACACCAACCCTTTATGCAATGGCTGTTGATGTTTTTAATGAATGATACCATTGACAAGCAAATCTTTAAATGGGATGAAATGTTTCTACCGGATGAATTATCAAAATATGTGGCCAATGCTGTTTTTATTGATTCTTCCGGTGCCAGGCAAAGTGTCGTTTCGCATGGCTATACTTATTATGAGTCAGAGAAAAAGAAAGTACCTTTCAATGCATCAAATACACCTTTGTGGTCTGTGTTAAGTGGCTTAATTTTAACAGGATTAACCATCGGGTTAGCACAATGGGCATCAAATGGCCAAAAGCTTTCCCGGGTGATTTTTTTGGTGTATAATTCAATCATTTCCTTGTTTTTGGGAATTATTGGCTCGGTACTTTTTTTTATGAGCTTGTTTACAGATCATCTTGTTACTCATGGAAATGAAAATCTGTTTTTGGCAAATCCAATAACACTTTTCATATTCTTTTTAACCTTAATTCTATTTTTCAAAAAATCGGATAAGTTGTGGGGGTATTTAAAACTATTATGGATGGTATTGGCGGGTTCAAGTTTGCTTTTGATGATTCTGAAACTATTACCACTGTTTGATCAGGATAATTATATGATTATGTTTTTTCTTTTGCCTGTCAATGTTGCATTTGCAGCAGGACATTTTCTCTTTAGCGGAAGTTATCTCAGACTAAAATAATCCGTCCTTTTACAACGGGTTCTTCTTTTCCCTCAAGGTATAGCTCAAGATTTTTCCCTATAGAAACCACTTTCCCTTCATTGTTTTTTTCAGGCTTTCCCTGCATAGGATCGGAATATACCTCTATTTTTTTGCCAATTATTTTTGAGCGTTCTCGATATAAATCTAAAATTTTATTGTATTGGCCTTTTAATAAAAGTGAATAATTTTTTGATAATGCATGTATAAGATTTTTAGCTATCAAGCCTTGTGTTGTCTTTTGTGAATCAGGGAGGTTGGCATTGATCGAGGTTGCTTTTTTTACAATAAAATCTGACTCCAGTTTTGGAATTACATTCACATTAATACCAATCCCGATAAACAAATCTGTTACTTTATTCGCCTTAGTTTGGGTTTGAGTCAATACGCCTGAAACTTTTCCATCGTCAATCAGGATATCATTTACCCATTTTATTTGCGATCTTTTTTCCATATTTGGGATTTTGTCAATAGACTGAATAACAGAAATTGCTGAAAGAATTGTAAAGCCGATATGAAAATAATCAACCACCTGGTTGGGTTTTATATACGCAGAGAGGTGAATATTCCCGGACAAGCTTACCCAGCTCCGGCTTCTATATCCTTTAAAATTATCTCCTGACCGGGCAAAACATAAAATTCCACCAGGTAAATCACATTCATCACGGGAAAGTTCAATTAATGAAGTAAACTGCGAAGATTGCGCATGGTTTACAACAAATGCGTATTTCCATATTGGATCAGATTCGATTTCTGTCTGGAATAAATTTGAGCTTCTAAAAAACTTATCAGTAATCTTTATCAAAGCCTGGGGATAAGAACTTTTTTTATACCTAATCCAATTTGGAATGGAAGTAAAAATTTGTTCTGAATACTCTTTATTGTCAGTTATTATAATCATTTTTTTAAATGTAATTTAGTTTTTACAAATATAAATTTAATCAAACTAAGCTGCAAAAATTGTATATCTATTAACTACTTTTCGAAAACTTTGAATCATTTTTTATGCAAAAATTACTTTTACAGAATAATTAAAACATATCTTCCGTTCATATTGTTAAATAATAAAAATCAAAAATAATATTTATGATTGGTGTAAACTTCTCTCAATTTGTCCCTTTTAATAATAATAAAAAGGGCTTTGATAAATTACTGGATATATTTCTGGAACTTCTTACATACGCTTCTGGTGACATTTCTGAAGTTCTGCGTTGGATGAACCAGATGGATGAGCAATACACTTTGACTGACGATCAATATGGAATGGGTGACTTTATTGAGGATTTAAAAGACAAAGGTTATATAGAAGAACAAGATGGAAATTCCGGTAATTTTGAGGTGAAACCAAAGGCGGGACAGACCATCCGCCAACGTTCGCTGGAAGAGATATTTGGCAAACTCCGTAAAAATAACCGTGGCAATCACCGAACACCTTTTGCCGGTCTTGGGGATGAATCATCCGCTGAGCGCAGACGTTATACTTTTGGTGATGAACCCGATCAGATTGACTCAACATCATCACTTTTAAATGCTCAAATAAACCACGGACCAGATAAATTTCAGTTAACAGAAAATGATCTTGTGGTTGAAGAACGTGAATTTAAAACACAAACATCCACAGTTTTGATGATTGATATTTCCCATTCAATGATTTTATATGGCGAAGACCGGATAACACCTGCAAAAAAAACTGCAATGGCCCTGGCAGAATTAATTACCACGCGTTATCCAAAAGATACTTTGGATATTATTGTTTTTGGGAACCAGGCATGGCCGATTGAAATAAAAGATCTTCCATATCTTCAGGTTGGTCCATTCCACACAAATACTTATTCCGGTTTAGAACTTGCCATGGATATTTTACGCCGCAGGAAAACGAATAACAAACAAATATTTATGATTACTGATGGAAAACCAACGTGCTTAATTGAAAACGGGCGATTTTATAAAAATAGCTTTGGACTGGATCGTAAAATTGTTAATAAAACTTTGACACAGTCAGCGCGTTGCAGAAAACTAAAAATACCCATCACCACTTTTATGATTGCCCGCGATCCTTATTTGCAGAAATTTGTTCAGGATTTTACAAAAATAAATCACGGACGCGCTTTTTATAGCAGCTTAAAGGGATTGGGTGAATATATTTTTGAAGATTATGTACGTAACCGAAGAAAGAAAATGCGATAAGAGAAAAATAAGGAAATCCATGCTGATAAAAAATCACGATCAAATAAAAACACTCGGCCAATTGAAAAATTCCGGCTATTATTCGCGTTCCATAAAAGATGAAATGCGTGATAACCTGGTGAAAAAGCTTTCCGGAAATGAAAAACTCTTTCAGGGTATCATCGGTTATGAAGAGACTGTTATTCCTGAGCTGGAAAGGGCACTTCTTTCCCGGCATAATATTATCTTTTTAGGGCTACGCGGCCAGGCAAAAACCCGAATGGCCCGATTGCTGGATAACTTACTTGACGCCTATATCCCGGTAATTTCCGAAACAGAGCTAAATGATGATCCGATGAATCCTGTTTCCAGGCATGGCAAACAAATTGTTAAAGAGCAGGGCGACGAGACACCAATCGACTGGATGCACCGTTCTCAGCGTTATACAGAAAAGCTTGCCACTCCGGATGTTACAGTTGCAGATCTTATTGGCGACGTTGATCCAATCAAAGCTGCTTCTTTAAAACTCCATTATTCAGATGAAAAAGTAATTCACTTTGGATTAATTCCCAGATCCAATCGTTGTATTTTTGTTATCAATGAGTTGCCGGATTTACAAGCCAGGATTCAGGTTGCATTGTTTAATATTTTGCAGGAGGAAGATATTCAGATTCGTGGATTTAAACTAAGGCTGCCTTTGGACATTCAGTTTGTTTTTACTGCAAATCCTGAAGATTATACAAACCGCGGATCAATTGTAACACCACTAAAAGACCGAATCGACAGCCAGATTTTAACACATTACCCGCGTGAGATTGAACATTCAATGCAAATTACACAACAGGAAGCACGGCTGACAAATTCACAAAAAGAAAATGTTTGTGTCCCTGAGTTACTAAAAACCCTTATTGAAGAAATTGCCTTTCAGGCCCGTGAAAGCGAATACATCGATGAAAACAGCGGTGTATCAGCCAGGCTAACAATTTCTGCTTATGAAAATCTAATCAGTACCGCAGAAAGGCGTATGCTTTTAAACAAGGAAGATAAGGCCATAGCACGTATCCTGGATTTGTATGGAGTAATTCCTTCCATTACGGGAAAAGTTGAACTTGTTTATGAAGGAGAGCAGGAAGGTCCCTTAAAAATTGCCCATATCTTAATTAATAATTCGATTCAGCAACATTTTAAAAATTATTTTCCTGATCCTGATAAAACCAAAAAAACAGAAAGTGTAAACCCTTATCAGGAAATTGTAGACTGGTTTGGTAACAACAACACTCTTGACCTTTTGCTTACAGCAAGTGATAAAGAATTCAAAAAATTATTGAATGATGTTCCCGGATTAAAAAATCTTGTTCAAAAATATCATACAAATAGTTCAGAAGAAGAGATTAATATTTTAATGGAATTTGCATTATTTGGATTGGCAGAGCATTCCTTTCTAAGCAAAGTAGCTATGGATTCCAGATTGCAGTTTAAAGATATTTTAAGCAGCATGTTAAAAGAGTCTGGGGATGACTATGCAAACTTGGGAAATCAGGATATGTTTTAATTTATTTTTTAGGGATTAATTTTTTTTGAAACCTTTTGTTTTTTTACTCCGTAGTACCATTCAAAATTAAGCGGAGAAGAAAATGAATGAATTTTTAAAAGTTGCAGTTGTAGTCCTAATGGCGCTTCCATTTTTGTACATGTTTTATGATGTAACAAAAGATTTAACGAGAAAATCCTATTTAGCATTAACCCAAAAAGCCAAACCAGCAGTAATCAACATCGTTTCAACATTGTTTAATTAGCATTAACCTAACCCCAATAAAATCCCGGCAGCCACCGGGATTTTTTATTTCCCCTGTTTTCATTAGATTTTCTACACACATCACATTTTATAAAGAATGAAAATTTCTGTAATAATTCCAACGTATAACAGAGCACATACAATTTTGCGTGCCGTAAACTCAGTGCTAAATCAATCTTATCAACCATTTGAAATTATTGTTGTTGATGATGGAAGCAACGATACAACTAATGTTGTTCTTGAGCCTCTGAAAAATGAAATAATTGTTCTCTCTCAGAGTAACAAAGGTGTTTCCGCTGCTCGGAATACCGGAATTGAAAATGCAAAAGGTGATTGGATTGCTTTGCTTGATAGTGACGATGAATGGACGCCAAATGCTTTGGAAACACAAGTAGAGTATTTTAATGCACATCCTGATATTCAAATTTTTCAGTGTGAAGAAATTTGGATAAGGAATGGAATAAGAGTAAATCCAAAGCAAAAATTTAAAAAACAATCCGGTTGGATTTTTGAGCAATGCCTGCCTTTGTGTATTGTATCTCCATCGGCAGTAATGTTTACAAAACAACTATGGTCAGAAATGGAAGGTTTTGATAAATCGTTTCGGGTTTGTGAGGATTATGATCTTTGGTTGCGTGTGGCCAGAAAATATCTGATAGGATTAAATAAAAATATCGGACTGATTAAGTATGGCGGTCACCCGGATCAGCTTTCCACAACATTCCCAGTAATGGATTTAGAGCGAATTCGGGCAATAGAGAAACATTTAAAAGATGATTCTTTAAAAGCAGAATTGAGATACGCCGCTTTAGCCGAAATCATCAAGAAATTAGAAATTGTTATTAACGGTGCTAAAAAGAGAAGTCGCGATGTATCAAAACTCGAATCTAAATTAGAAAAATATAATCTTGAAGTTAAGAAACTGAATTAAAACTCTTAAATTCATTTCAGAATATTGGAAATAATTTTTTCGGCATGTTCACGTGCATTTTCAATAAACCAACGACCAGTTCTTAACCCTCCAAGAACAACACCAGCCAGATACACATTCGGGATATTTGTTTCCAGGGTATCAGGATTATGACTTGGCTCTAAAAATTCATCATCCCCGATTAATATGCCAAATTTTTCCAATAAAGGATAATCAGGTCGGTAACCGGTCATGGCAAGAACGAAATCATTTTTTATTGTGATTTTTTCTTCTTTGGTTTGAATATCAACTTCTTTCTCGCGGATTTCAGTTAATTCACTTTCAAAATATGCATTTATTGAACCCTCTTTTATTCGGTTGTTTACATTGGGTAAAATCCAATATTTTACACTGGGCTTAAACTCACTTTCCCGCATAACCAACGTAACATCCGCGCCTTTTAAATAAGTTTCAAGGGCAACATCCGCCGCAGAATTGCCGGCACCAATTACAACTACTTTTTGCCCAACATATGGATGAGGCTCATCATAATAATGTTTTACTTTTGGCAGATTTTCACCAGGGATATTCAACAAGTTTGCAGTATCATAAAACCCCGTGGCTACAATAATATTTTTTGCCAGATAGCTCTCTTTTGAGGATGAAACACTAAATAATCCGTTTTCATTTTTCATTATGTTTTTTACTTCTTCATACACATTTACATTAATCTGCCAGCTTTGAATAACCCTTCTAAAATACTCCAATGCTTCCCGGCGGGTTGGTTTATCACCATGTGCAATAAAAGGTACGTCACCTATTTCTAACAGCTGGGAGGTAGAAAAAAATGTCATATTTGTTGGGAAATGGTACACCGAATTTACAAGCACGCCTTTTTCAATTACCAGGTTGCTTAGTCCATTTTTTTTTGCTTCAATGGCGCAGGCAATTCCAATAGGCCCACCACCAATAATAATTACATCATAAATATTGCTTTTCACTTATTTTCCTTAAGATTTATATAGATGGAATAAGAAAAAACTATTTCAAAATCCGTTGTTTCGAATAATTAACTTATCAAATTTCGTGAAAAAAGAATTGAGGAGCAATGGAAAGAAAATAATGAAGGGGCTTTTTAGAAAAAAGTTTGAGTAAAGTAAAATAGTTAACGGTTTTATTCTTATCAGATATCGGTTGATTTTTTACGAAGATTTAAAAAGGCTTCCCGACCTTGACGCGCAGGGTGAGAATTAAAGGAAGTTTCAAGAGTGTATAAATTGAAATAAGGAGAAAAGCATTTTGTATATTCCTCAACAGACCCACCATATGGAGGAGTTTCCTGACTTAAGTCCAGTGGAAATACAAATAATAAACCGATTAGTTTTCCCGAAGGTTTTAATAAGGAATGCATTTTTTTAGCATAGTCATCGCGTAGATCCGGAAGTATTGCGCAAAAAAAGGTTTGTTCGATAATCAAATCGTATTGTTTGTCCAGATCAAAAAAATCCATTTGCAGAAGTCTGCGGTTATCAATTCCCGGGAGACGTTTTTTTAGGTTTAGCAAGGGGTGTTCTGATATATCTACAACATCAATGTTTTTAAATCCATTACTCCAAAGATATTCAGCTTCATAAGCATTTCCGGCCCCGGGAATCAGGATTTCGGTTTCTTTATTTTTAAGCTGATCTATATAATTCTTTATTGGTGGGGAAACTTCTCCCATATCCCATGGTGTATGGGAGTTTTCATAATATCCATCCCAAAATTTCTTATCAAACATTCTTCTATTTCAACCGGCCTATTCAACGTAAACTGCTAGTTCTTTTTTTTCTGTGATTTTACCAATCGGTTGTAAATTCAAGTTAAACCTTTTTAATAAGTCAAGAAATGCTTCATTATTCTCGTGATCAACGGCAATCAGTAAACCACCACTTGTTTGTGGATCACATAATATAGTTTTTTGGATTTCTGAAAGCTGATTTACTTTGTGACCATAACTTTTATAATTCCTGCTTGTCCCACCGGGAATAGTTTTTTGATCTAAATATGATTTTAATCCATTGAATTGTGGAATCATTTCAAAATCAATTTTGGCGCTTAAGTTGCTGGCTTCACACATCTCAATTAAATGGCCAAGCAACCCAAAACCCGTTACATCGGTCAAGCTTGTCACACATTCCAAAGTTCCTAAATCCTCACCGGGTTTATTTAAAGTTATCATCGAATCACGAACTGCTTTAAAATCCTGGTTGCCTAATAAACCTGCTTTCATTGCAGTGGTCATAATGCCAACACCCAATGGTTTTGTAAGATAAATGTGATTATCTTTTTTAGCTCCACTATTTGTAAGTAATGATTTTCTTTTTGCTGATCCGGTTACGGCTAGTCCAAAAATTGGCTCCGGAGAATCAATGCTATGTCCACCGGCCAAAGAGATTCCGGCATTTTTACAAGCTTGCCGCGCACCTTTTAAAACAAGGTTTGCAATTTCCGGGGATAATTTGTTCAGCGGCCAACCAAGTATAGCAATTGCCATGATCGGCTTGCCGCCCATTGCATAAACATCACTAATGGCATTCACCGAGGCTATCATTCCAAAATCAACAGGATCATCTACAATGGGCATAAAAAAATCTGTGGTACTTATTATTACATTTTCATCATCAATGGCATAAACAGCTGCATCATCCCGGTTGTCATTTCCTACTAACAATCTTGGATCTGTAAATGCCGGTTCAGCTGATTTTAGAATTTTATTCAACACACTTGGTGCAATTTTACACCCACAGCCGGAACCATGTGAAAAGTGTGTTAGTTTTATTTCGTGCTGCATTTTGTCTTTCTGATTTAATAAACCTTGAGAAGTTATGCGACTTCTAAATTCATGTACTTGGTAAGTGTGGTTAAAAGTTTGTCGCTGTTTTCTTTTGAGTCACCACTTTCAGATTTAACTACAAATATTGACTGTTCCCGAAATCGCTTACGTGTATATTCATAACTATGATCATAATATTTTAAAAGCAGATTGGCTGTTTCTTCCAGCTGGCCCATTTCCAAAAAGTGAACGGCATCCTGTGTATTCTGTTTTCCAAATTGTGAATTAATTTTTAAAATACTGTCCATTAATTCTGGTTTAGGATACAACCCATATTCTTTTACTATTCGTTTAACTCTTTTAGTTCGTTCAACTCTTATTTCAATTACATGTGCTTTTTTCATCCTCAGCCACAAGGCTTCCGGCAAAGTGGCCAGGCCAATTTTCATGCTTTCACCTTCAATCCAAATTCTTTTGCTAAAATCAAGATTGGTTAGAGTATTATGAATATCATTTTGGAACTGTTGAGATGTTGGTTGTTTATTTTTATTGCCTATAAACCCAAATGCTGAGCCACGGTGATTGGCAAGCTTTTCAAGATCGATTACCTGTTCACCCTTAAGTGACAACTCTTTTAAAATTTCGGTTTTACCACAGCCGGTAGAGCCATGTAAAATTATTAGGTTTTCAATTTTGGAAAAATCAGCACTTTGACAATTTCTATAGGCTTTATAGCCGCCCTCAAGTACCTGGCATTGCATTCCTATTAATTCAAATAACCAGGCCATCTTTTCGCTGCGCATCCCTCCGCGCCAGCAATAAACCTTTCTTTCGTTGTGCTCTGAAATATCACGTGCTTTTTGTGCTATCTCCATCATTTTTGGACCAACAAAACCAAGTCCTTTTTCAATGGCCTGCAGCTTTCCCAGTTTTTTGTATATAATCCCTATTTCATGACGCTCTTCGTTAGTAAACAGCGGAATGTTTATCGCTAAAGGTATATGTCCTTTTTGATACTCGAGTGGAGATCTGACATCAATTATTGGGATTTTATCGGCTTTAATAAAGGATTGCGGTTTTTGATATTTCATTTATTTAATATCTAACTTCATTACGATTGCAGAATCGGGGCATACGGTGGTAAATTCACTACTGTTTTTTATGGAATCCGGGGCAGATTCGCGAGCTATTCTGGTAAAGCCAAATCTGGGGAAATAGTTTTCTGCAGTCATTGTTAAAAGAAACAAAGCTGTATAATTTTCTTCTTTTGCTTTTTCAATTAGCAATCGGGTTAAATCGTTTCCCAGGCCTTTACCTTTATATATATCATTAATGACTACAGATCTTAAAATTGCATAATCGCCTGCATGTTCAAGACCACCTGCAGCAATAACCTGGCTATTCTCTTTTATGATATAAAAATCAATCTCATTTGTAAGATCAGCAACAGGAAGATCATTATCTTTTAAAAGTTTTTTTATTTCCGGGATATCGGACTTGTCTGCTTTTTGCATTTTGCCTGGGTATAAATAATTATTTCAAAATTATTTGTAATTTAAAATTTACAGGATAAATCAATAGAAGTCCAAAAATGGATATTTTTTGTATTAAACCCGATTTACATTAATTTCTAAAAAAAATACAATTTCAATATTATTGCATGCAAAGATGCTTCATTCATTCAGATTATTTTTCCTGGCTTTAATTTTTACGACGAATTCAGTCCAGGCACATATAAATACAACTTTGGAAAAATCTACTCCACAAAGCAAAGTAGCCTTTTCACTCAGCATCGTTAATGATAATTATATTGGCACCTGGAAAAAGGGAGTAAAAAATAATTATTTCGGGGCGGATGATTTTTTGACTGTCTCGCTACTTGCACGACTATATGTAAATAACTGGAATACAGCACTCGTTTATCAATCAATTACTTCTCGAAAATTCAATTTCCGCTATGATCTATTATCAGGTTTAGTTTCAAAAAAAGTCCATGCGAAATGGGTAGATCTTCAATCGCAAGCTGGAATAGTTTTAAAAGGCGATTTTGGCGGTGCAACATTACAAAACAATTATCACACTTTGCGCTATATTAAAACAATAGATTTTCCTTACTCCAAAGAAAAGGGCATAGCATTTATTATAGGATTTAATGCAATCTGGCAAAAGAAACATCTGCTTTTTAGCAGGGATTTGCTTAAAGCCAATTTTGAGGCAAGATTCATAACTGATTTTGTGCCGTCGCGTATTGGACCATCAATTAGCTATCAAAATGAAATTTTTTCTTTTATTCAAATGGAATTGTTAGCTCTGGGCCGTTTCTATGTAATAGAAAAAAAAGAGTATTCAGAAATGATCCGTTCCGGGCTTATAAGTGCGATTAATTTAAAATTTAAAACATATCAACAGTTTTATTTTGATATTGGATTTGCAATCTTTCCAACAAAAAACCTTCTAAATGCTCCCCGGTTTCCCAAATACGAACATAGTTATCTGCCTCAATTTTGGTTGTCATTTTCCTGGAATAGCTCCTGGCAAAGCTTACGTGATTATATAGATTATTAAATGCAAGCAGTTTGAAATAGCTATTTATAAAATAGAGTTGCAATTTTTGAAGAGGGGGGCAACTAAAATCACAACTCTTAATTGGGAGTGAACCCAACCCTTGCTTTACAAAAGAGATGCCAATTTTTTAAACTGATAAAACCTGATAATAAATTAAGAAATGTTGCCATTTGGAAACATAAATAGCAAAAATGTTGTAATTATGCAACAATAGCTTTTTGTGAAAAGCTGGAAGGAAAGAAATTATTTTTCGGTTTTAGGGCTTAAAGGTTATACAGAAGTTTTTTTGCAATCCACGAAACAGCACCAAGAGCAATCCCAATTCCGGTACCGGTACCAATACCTATTAAAACCATTGCAACTCTTGGATTCATTGATTGTGCCAGTTTTTTGTAGCTGTTTGCAGCTTTAATATTGTGGGCAATATAAGTTGTGTAATAAACGGATTGGATCACAGAATTGAGAATTCCCCAAAAAAGACCAATTATAAAAAGATGGTAAAAAGGATGGGAATGAACATAGAAAAATATATAAGCAATACAAAGTGCACCAAGCCCAAGCCAAAGAAAAAGTTCTTTGTTTTGAGTATATCCCTTTAATGAGAGAAATCCCATTAAAATGGCGGGTAATGACAATAAAACAATAATGAACCAGTTTAGATTTTCTAACATAGCCTTATTTTAATATAAATTTTTTAATAATAAAAACTGAAAGTAAAAAAAATACATATTTAATGTCCTTTTTTTTATCTGTTAATCGTTTAGTTTTTGAGATTTAATAAAACACATTTCAAAGTTTAACCAATTGGAGGAAATATGAAAAAGTATTTATACCTTTTTAGAGGTGGAGATGCAAGAATGGCCGAGCTATCGCCGGAGCAAATGCAGGAACACATGCAAAAATGGGGAACCTGGATGCAAAGTTTGACTGAACAAAAAGTTCTTATTGATGGATTGCCATTGGCCAAAGAAGGAAAACGTGTTAAACAAGCAGGCAATGTTATATTAGATGGCCCGTACACGGAAGGGGCAGAGGTAGTAGGTGGTTATCTTATTGTAAATTCTGAATCATTAGACCATGCTGTTGAGATTTCAAAAGGCTGCCCGATTTTTGAAAATGCCGGGGAAGTAGAAGTACGAGAAATATTAAATATGTAAATCCTTATAAAGCAGGGGCTTTATGGCCTCTGCATTTTAGTTAGATATGAAACCAGAAATAACATTTCAGAAAAAAATAGAGCATCTTTTTCGACGAGAATATGTCAAAATTTGCGCATCCCTTAGCCACCGCTTTGGTATACAAAATATCCAGATCGTTGAAGATTCGGTTCAGGATGCGCTTATAAAAGCCATGCAGGTTTGGGGCTATACAGATATTCCTGATAATCCTTCGGCCTGGTTATATAAAGTTGCCTCAAACAGGGCACTGGATATTTTAAGAAGAGAAAATAAAAGTAATACTTTTCCCGAATATCTCAATGACAGCTTAGTTGAAGAACCTTTTTCTGAAGATATTGATCAGGTTAATGATGATTTACTTAAAATGATTTTTACGACCTGCCATCCTGTTTTATCAACCCAGGAGCAAATCATGTTATCCCTAAAGTTACTTTGTGGGTTTAGTATTGATGAAATTTCCAGGGCCTTGGTGAAGCAAAATGAAGCAGTAAAAAAATCACTGACCAGGGCGAAAGGAAAGTTTAGATCAATATCCAAAGGTTTTGAACTTCCTCAAGATGGTGAAGAACAAAAGGAAAGGTTAGAAGTTGTATTAAAGGTGTTATACCTCATGTTTACGGAGGGCTACAAAGCTACTTCAGGCCAAAATCTTATTAAAAGTGATGTGTGTGAAGAAGCTATCAGATTGACTTATATCTTATCAAATCATTCCCGGTACAACAGTCCACAAGTATTTGCATTATTGGCGTTGATGTGTTTTAATTATGCCCGGTTTTCCAGTAGGCAGGATCCGCAAATGCATCTTGTAACTTTGAAAGACCAGGATAGAAATAATTGGGATAAAAATTATATAAACATGGGTGTTTGTTATTTAAGCATGTCTGCTAAAGGTTCTGATTTATCAAAATATCATTTGGAATCCGGTATTGCCAGTTTATACATCATGCCTGAAAAATACAGTGAAACCAATTGGCCCGAGATATTACGTTTATATGATCTGCTTGTGGAGATCGATCCATCTTTGTCTGCTAAATTGAACAGAATTGTTGTACTCTCAAAAGTTAAAAACTGCAAAATTGCGCTGAATGAATTGAACTTGCTACACAAAAATTATCCAAAAATTGAAACACACCTTTTTTTTGCAATTAGGGCAGAACTTGAACAAAGCTGTGCCCTGATTGAACATGCAATAAAATCTTTATACAAAGCCATTGAACTTGCACAGAACGAAATTGAAAAAAGATTTCTTGAAGCAAAATTGAAAACCGTTTTGAATTAAAAAAATCTACTTTGCATTTTCAGTAGTTTTTCTCAGTTCTAATGATTTCTCATAAAATTCTTTTAAATCCATCATTTTCAGAAAAACAAAACCGCGTGTTGATCGAATCCTGGAATCCGGGTTTTGATAAAAATAATCACGGCCTAATAATTTTTTCATTGTTTGATATTGCTCAACCTGTATTTTTTGTGCCAACCCGCTAAACGGACCGTCATATTCATAACTCGGAAAAGATGCTTCAGCCTGAGAACCAAATGAATTTAAAAAAGCATCATTCAAAATTGCCCGGGTATTGTGTGTTACAGGTACAAATAAATTTGCTTCACTCGGATGGTAGCGGTACCACACATTTCGATATCCCCAAACTTTTATGTCACTTTTACCGCTTTCCTCTTCGTAGAGTTTTAATGCCTCTGCAACGGCCTGTAAAACTTTGTAATGTGTATCGGGGCCACTTCCTTCCGGATCAAAAGCAACAGTAACAATGTCCGGTTTAATTTTTTTCAGGTTATTAAAAATTGGCATTACATCGCGTGTGATCGTTGGCTCTTCAGTAAAAATGTCACCTTTATAAAATCCAAGTCGGGAATGGATGACTGATTTAGAACTGAATCCAAAATATCCCCACAATATATCTGCTTCCCATTCACGAGTCATGCCTTTTAACTGCTGAATATAAGGTAAATCCTTTTTGCCCGGATATTGAGTTGAAAAATAATTCAGTAATTCATGAATTCTAAATTCCAAATTATCAAATGAGTCCTCTTCAAATATTTCAACTAGGTTTCTTAACAAGCGTCGTGCGCATCCTTCTTTCATATCAAACTTATTGTTGGCAGCAACGCCATCTAAATATTGGTAAACGTCCCGATCACGAAAAAGAGTATTTTGCGGGTCAAAATAGTTTTCTTTTAGTAGATATTTAAAATCACTGTTTTTTAGAAACTCCTGTGCATTTTTTACTTCCTTGTACATATAATCATTTGTAACCGCGTTAAAGCCGCTGGTTAGATAATTAAAATAGTGTGTATTACTTCCTTCACGCATAAGACGAACCAGAAAGGGCAGATAGCCAAGCATAATATCATCGTGGTGGGGTGCAGTATGGAAAAGAATTTTATTTTTGGGGAGGTCCATTGCATCATTTATTTGTTTTTTATAGATAGTTTCAACTTCCTTTGTCAGGGTTGAAAACTCTTTCTTGGTTTGGCTTAAAAGCAATTTTGCAGACCGTACAGACTGGAAATCAGTTTTGTCCAGATCAGCCAGCTTTTTATTTTTAAGTATTGCCAAATCTGAAATTATTTGTTGTGCATCTTGTTGATTTATTTTATCAGCTTTTGAGAGATAATAAAATCGTCTTTCATTTAATAATTTTGCGGCCCCTTTGGTAATATAAAAACAAGAATTTTCTAGTTTTTGCAGAACAGATGCCGGCACCTGGTTTGACATTTCAGATTGGATGGCATCTTTTATGACCTTAGCCTTTGCTTCCCCAGCGGCAATAATAATCGCGGTTGATTTTGGATTACTCACAATTGTTTGTAGGCCAATCGTAATAACAAGGCGGTTTCTGGATACTTCAATTCCGCCCAAATCTGACGCCGCTGCGGCTTGCGTTTCATAATTTGTAGGGGTAAGGCGGGTAGTGGAAAAATGATCTGAGCCTTTTACGTTAAAGCCAATATGTCCATCCGGGCCGATACCACCAAGAAAAAAACCGATACCACCAAGCGATTGGATTTTCTTTTCGTAATCTGAACAAAACTGGTCAACCGACTCTAATACTTTTTTCTGTTTTTCTTCTAGAACATTCTTTGGATAACGCGTTCTTAGTGATAAGTCTACTTTATGATCTGGCCATATTTCATCAAGGTGGTGGTCTTCACTTAAACCAATTTTATTTGGATTTATTAGCATGGCTTTTTTGGGATCTAACCCAAAGCCTTTTAAATAAAATTTGTTAACATAATAAAAGAAGCTATTATGCTGTGTTGAGTTAATGGGGTAGAATTCATCAATTTGTATAAAATGAAAACTTTTTAAATCCGGAAATTTGGCAGGATCAATATTAAATTCTTCCAGAATTGATTGCACTTTTTTAGTTTTCCAGTTTTCTAAAAAGTAGTTTACCCATTTTATAAAATGCTCAGGGGTTTTTCCCGTTGGCAGTGAAATAGTCCAACCCGGGTTTTTTTGTGCCCATTCAATAAACCTGAGAGCTACAAGTTTTCCAAGTGCAGGAAAATTATCAACGATAATTGTTTTTAGTTTTTCTGTTGGAGGATAGATTATCCCCATGTCACTTTTTTGTAAAATGGTTTGTTCGGTTTCCGAATTAACTATGTATTTTTTTTTCGTTTTCATAAATAAAACCTTATTATGTTTTTTTGGGATGGCTAAAATTACGAAAAAAAAATCATTCAACAAATATTTGATTAAAAAAAATATTTTTCGTTATATTTTAACTTCGGGATGATAACTATGGTTTTATTGGATTTTTTGCGTCTTTTTAAGCATTGAAGATTCTTGTGACAATTATCAAGTTTTTCTTGCTTTTAACCAATGAAGTTCAGATATTTCAGCGTCCCCATACGACTTAATGATCAAATAAAAACAATTTACTCAATAAATAAACAGGAGGTCAGTAAATGACTAAGCAAGAACTAGTTTCTAAATGTGCCGAAGATGCAGGTATTTCAAAAAAAGCAGCGGAAGATGCTTTAAATTCTTTCATGGGTTCTGTTAAAGGCGCCTTAAGCTCAGGTGGAAGCGTTAGCCTGGTTGGCTTTGGTACTTTTGGTGTTTCCGAAAGAGCAGCCCGTACAGGTCGTAACCCTCAAACAGGTGCAGAAATTCAGATTGCTGCCCGCAAAGTTCCTACTTTTAAAGCAGGTAAAGGTTTAAAAGACGCTGTTAATAACTAACAAGTCTGACCAAGTTTAAAGGCGGAGAGGTATTTCTTTTCCGCCTTTTTTTATTTTCTAAATATACTACTATGGATTTAGTTTTATGCTAATTCGAAAATTCTTGTTCGTTCTACTTGTTTTTTCGCTTCTATCTTGTAAGCCCAATTTTAAAACTACATCACATTCTCCAAAAGAAAACCTGATTTCCCAAATTAAGTATTTAATAAATGACCCCGTGCTTGCAAATGCTCAGATTGGTATTTTTATTGAATCAATTTCTGATAATTCTGTTTTATTCAAGCAAGATGAATATAAACTTTTTGTACCTGCTTCAAATCAAAAGCTGTATACAACAGCAGTGGCTCTCGAAAAACTTGGAGCAGACTATAAATACGAAACCCGTTTTTTTACAACTGGGGAAATCCAGGATAGCTCATTAAATGGAGATTTATTTGTTGTCGGAAGAGGCGATCCCTCCATTTCTGGCAGATTTAAGGAAAAAGATATATTAGCACATTTTAAGGATTGGGCGGATTCTTTAAAAGCAAAAGGAATTAACACAATTAATGGTGCTTTAATTGGCAATGATACATTTTTTAAGGGCCACAAACTTGGCTATGGTTGGAATTGGGATGATGAACCATATTGGTATTCGGCACAAATTGGGGCTTTGTCATTTAATGAAAATTGTATTGATTTGGAAATAACGCCTGGAGAAAAAGAAGGTGAATTGATTAAGGTTAAAACCAATCCCATTACAGATTATGTTATAATTGAAAACAACGCTATAACGGCGGCGAAAGATTCTTTATCGACTTTAAGTATTGGGCGGGCCCGCGGAAAAAATAGAATTGAGATAAAAGGTAGATTACCGTTTGCTTCAAGTCTGGAAAAAAAATCAATAACAATTGAAAAACCCGCTTTATGGTTTTTAGATACATTTATCAAAGTGCTGAATGAACAGGGTATAGAGGTCAAAAATGGTTACAAATTAAATACGGCGCGAGTAGATTTCGAAACTAATAAAAAAGCGCTGTTTACGCATTTTTCACCTGAAATGTCAGAACTTGTTAAAGTTGTGAATAAAGGCAGCCATAATTTTTATGCTGAACAGGTTTTTAAAACTCTAGGCGCAGAAATAAAGAAAAAAGGTACGGCAAAAGAATCATCCAAAGTTATTATGGATTGGTTGAATAGTAATGCCGTAACGGACGCCCACGCAATCATTGTAGATGGTTCTGGGTTATCCAGAATGAACCTTGTAAGCCCATATTCTACTGCAACTCTTTTAAAAGAAATGTACCATAGTGAGAATTTTGAGCCTTTCTACTATTCACTCCCCATTGCAGGTGTGGATGGAACTTTAAAGAGACGGATGAAAAATAGTGTGGCACAAAATGTTGTCCGCGCAAAAACAGGCTATGTTCGTTATATGCGCAGCCTTTCAGGATATACAAAAGACCGGTCCGGAAATGACTATCTCTTTGTAATTATGTTAAATTATTATTCTGTTCCAACAGCTTATGTAAATAAATTGCAGGATAAAATTGCAATTTTGCTTACAGAATTTAATCCACAGAAAAACTAATCTATCAAATGGAGTAGCCAATGAAACGTAGATCATTTTTAAAGGCTGGAGCAATTGGCCTTGGTTCTTCTCTATTAACTAATGTTAAACCTGCTGCTGCAAGTCTTTTGGGTCAAACTTCTGGAGGGAAGGAACCTTTAGTTGTCTCAAGTTACAATGGTATACCCGCAACAGAAAAAGCTATGGATATGATTAAAAATGGATCGGATGCAATTGATGCGGTGATTGCCGGAGTAAATATTGTTGAAGAAGATCCAAATGATATGTCCGTGGGTTATGGTGGATTACCAAATGAAGAAGGGGTTGTTGAACTTGATTCATGTTGTATGCATGGCCCTACTCATAATGCTGGCGCCGTTGCATCAATTCAAAATATTAAAACTCCATCAAAGATTGCAAAGCTGGTAATGGATAGAACCGATCACGTTTTACTTGTTGGGGCAGGTGCTTTAAAATTTGCAAGAGCTCATGGTTTTAAAGAAGAAAATTTACTTACAGAACAGGCACGAAAAGTTTGGTTGAAATGGAAAGAAAACAGGGATAAAAATGATGACTGGTATCCACCCGAAATGTACGAAAAAGCAAGGTCGGCAACGGAGATCCCATTTACATACGGAACAATTACATGCTTGGGGTTGGACTTAAATAATAATATTTCCGGCGTGACAACTACCAGCGGTTTAAGTTACAAAATACCTGGGCGGGTGGGAGATAGCCCTATTATTGGAGCAGGGCTTTATGTTGATAATAATGTCGGGGCATGCGGATCAACCGGCCGGGGCGAAGAGAACCTGAAGAATTTAACTTGTTTTTTAGTTGTTGAATTTATGCGTCAGGGGATGTCTCCGGAAGAGGCTTGTAAAGCAGGCGTTAAACGAATCATTCAAAATGCTTTTCATAAAAGTCTGGTCAAAGAAAATGGTCTTCCAAACTTCAATATTCGTTTTTATGCATTAAACAAAAATGGCGACTTTGGCAGCGCCAGTATTTACGGACCTGGAACTTATGCAGTCCATGACGGGAAGGAAAACAAAGTTCGTGACGGGCATTATTTATATGAGTGGTAGTTTTTTAAATAATGAATAAAAACCAAATATTCCTCAGGATAACAGCAATCTGGGCATTAAGTGAATCAGCATTAGGCGGGATTCTTCATGCTGTAAAAATCCCCTTAACAGGCTTGTTTATAGGTGGGAGTGCTGTAGTTTTACTTACATTGATGGCATATTTGGGCGCTGAAAAAAAAGATTTTCTAAAAGCATTTTTACTCGTCTTAATTGTAAAAGCGGTTGTCAGTCCACACACTCCTCCAACTGCTTACCTTGCTGTTTCTTTTCAGGCTTTCCTGGCAATATTTCTGTTTGGTTTTATCAGGATTAAATCAATTGCAGCAATGCTATTGTCAGTTTTCTCATTAGTAGAATCCGGCTTTCAGAAACTATTAGTTTTAACACTTATTTTTGGGCAAAACCTTTGGGACTCGATTAACATTTTTGCAAGTTTTATTGTAATGCAATTTATGCAAAATAATGAAGAAATCAGTTCTGTAAATTTAAGCCTTGTTTTAATCACAGGTTATCTAATTATTCACCTCATTGCCGGGCTTTTGATTGGGGGCTGGGCTTCTACTTTTTCTAAGACAATCTTTAATAAATTAAACAGCCAAGGTAAGACAGAATATTTTTTACAATCATATATAAATATTGAGCAACCTCTTAAGAAGAAAAAGCGCGTACGTTTTGCATACCTTGTTTTCCCACTTGCAGTTGTGATAATGGTACTTTCTTATATTATGCCCGTTTTTGATAGAAATGTAGGGCTATCTGCTTTGGCAATGGTTGTTCGCGCCACTGTTATTTTAATCTTTTGGTATTATATTTTAGGCCCTTATGTAAAACGAATATTGCTTAATTTTTTGCAAAAAAAGAAAAATAAATATAATTCTGATATTGAAGAAATATTTGTACTTTTTCCAACACTAAAACAGATTGTTGCTTCTGAATGGAAAATTTATCAACAAAATAAACCTCAGATCTCCTTTAGGGATTTTTTAGAAAACATTTTTTTGATAGCGCTGACTATAGAATTGGAAAAAGAACCATCTTGAATGTTGTTTATAATGTTCATGTTGTTTGCAAAATATTCTCTGTCATATTATAAATCCGTGATAATTTGATATTATTTTTTCTGAATTTAGTGATAACTCACTTCGTTGAAGCTGGTATATTACAATATCTTATATAAAAATATCAATCAATTGGAGGTCGTTAAAATGTTGGAGTTGTATAATAAGTTCAGAGATTCTCTCAGTTTATTAGAGGATGTGGCGCCATTACTATTTCGGTTTTTACTTGCATACGTTTTTTATGTAACCGGGATGATGAAGTTTAATAATTTTGAAGGAATTGTCTACTGGTTTGAACATGGCTTAAATCTGCCATTCCCAACACTAAATGCATTTATGGCAACAGCGACCGAAGTAGCAGGATTTGTTCTTTTGTTCCTTGGGTTGGGTACACGCCTTATTTCAATTCCTTTATTTTTTGTTATGATAGTTGCAATGGTAACCGTACATATGGATAATGGATGGTTAGTAATTGGTAGCAGCGATTTGAATCCGGAAATTGCCAGCCGCTTATCAGCTGCTAAGGATATTTTAAAAGAATATGGCAATTACGATTGGCTTACTGAAAAAGGTAGTTTTGTGATTTTACAGAATGGTATTGAAAATGTTGTAACTTATATGGCAATGCTTCTTTCGCTGATAGTTAAAGGTCCGGGCAAAATAAGCCTGGATGCGTTACTTGAAGCCAAATTGAACAAGTAACTGTTTGAGGGGGATTAAGTAAGACAGGCGTCCAATTGGGCGCCTTTTTTTTACCCAGTTTCAATCTGCCATCGTTTCTATTTTTTCAAAATTTTCTTTTTTTATCATTTTGTCAATTATAAAAAGACCTGGTATAACAACTATACCAATTGCCATAATTAACCACCACAAGAATTCTGGGCCCAGGTTTTTGTACATCCACGATCCAAGAAGCGGACCTATAACAAAGGATAATGAAAATGAAAAAGTGAACATTCCCATATAGCTTCCGCGGTTCTGATCATTTGCCCGGTTTGCAATAAACGAGGTTATGAAAGGGAATGCCAGCATTTCGCCCGTAGTCCAAATCAGAATAGTAAAAACTATATATGTTATAGAACTATAAAACATTATTGCTCCAAACCCGAAACAAAGCAGCAGGAGACCAACACCAATTACAGCAATATTATTTAATCGCTCAAACTTATGGACCAAAGGCATTTCAAATAACACAATTACAAAAGCGTTAAATGCAAGAAGCAAACCAATGGTGTCTTCATTAAAATTGTAAAATTCTTTTATAAACAATGGCCATGTGTTAAATAGCTGATTAAAAACAAATCCCGTAAATATCATAATAACAAGAAGTTGAATAAATATTACATCCTTAAAAGGAGATATTTTTTTTATTTCAGCTTTTCCTGGTTCTTTATGGTGATCAAGCTTTGGCTCGTGATAAAAAAACAACAGAAAAAAGGAAGCGGCAATACACGTCAAACCCTCAAACCAGAAAATATAAGAGTAGTCATATAGTGCTAAAAATCCACCAACAGCAGGCCCAATTGAAACACCGAGGTTAATAGCCAAGCGAATTAAAGCAAAGCCGCGAGCCCGGTTTTCCGGTTTACAGGAAAGGGCAATAGCAGTCATAACAGCTGGCCTAAATGATTCTGCAATAATTGCCAGAAAAAATAAAGAAATACTTAAGTAAACCTTTCCTTCTACATAAGACAGAACGATGTAGCCAAGGCCACCAACAAATAAACTGAAAAGCTGAACAAACTTTGTTCCGAATTTGTCACTAAACCAACCACCAGCAAAAGCACCGACCATTGCACCCATTCCATAAAAACTTATAACCAATCCCGCATCTTCCAGTGCATAATTCAAATCCTTGGTGAGATAGAGCATCAAGAAGAAAATAACCATTGTCCCAGTGCGATTTATCAGCATGGCAAAAGTTAGAATCCAGGCATTTTTTGATAACCCTGAAAAAGAAGATTTATAGTGGGCAAATATATTATTAAGCATATTACCTTCTGAATATTTTTAATTAGTGGGAGAATAGTTACGAAGTAAGTTGTGGGATTGTAATTAAGCTACATTGATTTGCATACAACGGTAGATACGTTAATATAATTCCTTCTAAAACTAATTTTGGTAAAAGAATGCCAAAGCTTTTTTTTTTATTATCATGATCGTTTATTAATATCTTTGGAATGTTACATAGTTATTAAACCCATTTGAAATTATTAATTGTGTTTGATTCTTATCTACAACCAACTTTTATTTAAGTTAACCGGCATTGTCAACGATAATTCATTGAAAATTCATTATTTAAATGAGTTTTTTTAACAAATTTGAAAATGTAGCAGGCTCCCTGAATGAATGATCTTTTTTACCTTGACAGACTTGATGACTGGTTAGATGGAATGAATACGAAAGAATTGAAAGAATTAGATTACAAATATCTTGGTGATACCCAGGTTCAACTTGGACATTACGAAGAAATTTATGAAAAGGGTCTTGATTTAATTCAAAGTGAAAAAGAGCCCAAAAAGCTACTTTTAAAGGTGCTTGATGAATACACAACCCGTTTTGCAGACCTGCCAAACTTCGATTCAGATTTACTGAACAATGGGTTTGATGATGAAACAAAAGAAAAACTAAAATCTTTGGTTTTGTTTGGTACCCAGGCTGCACTGATCAAAGAAAATTCAAGAATCCAACAAAACCTGCGAACTGTTAATCAAAATTATCGTGATCTTTTAAGTGTGATAACCCATGAGTTTAAAAACTCTCTGACATCCATTTATGGCTATAACCGCATAATAGATAAACGAATTTCTGAAGGGCGAACGGATGATTTAAAAGATATAACCGGCAATGTTGACAGGCTTTCAAAAAAACTCTTTAGTCTGATTGAAACTTTGCTAAACATGTCTTTGATCGAACAGGAAAAACTAATTGCTGAAAAAAGTGAATATAAATTATTAAAAGATGTTGTTGATCCGCTTGTAAGGGAACTTGAATTTCAATTGCATGAAAAAGGTATGGTGATTGAAGTTATCTCAAAAGAAGATGATGTTCTTTTAAATGGCGACCCGGCTTTATTGCAAGTTGCATTGCGCAATTTAGCTGTAAATGCTATTCAATATGGATTCGAAAAAACGGATATTGAAATCAGATTAGAAAAAGTTCGTGACCGTGTGCTGATTGAGGTTTTCAATAAAGGGCAAGGATTGGAAAAAAAGCACCTGAGCCATATCTTTGAAAAATTTTCTCGTTTTCATACAAAATACAGACAAACAAATGTTGGGATTGGGTTATTCACTGTAAAACATATTATTGAACTCCACGATGGCTCGATCGTTGCTGAGTCCAAACAAGGTGAATGGATGCGTTTTTTGATCAATCTCCCTATAAATTAAAATAAAGAGAAGACATTATGAACGATATACTTCGCTTTCACCTACCATGTAAAATTGAATACACTAAACTTGTAGAAGACTTCATCAAAATATCTGCATCGTATTTGCATCCTCAAGGATCACAGGATTTTACTTCAAAACTATGTACGGTAATGAATGAAGTTTTTGTGAACATTATTGAACACACAAATACAGCTGAAGAGAATGAAATTGTTCGATTCCAATTTGAAATAGGTCTAAAATATTTCTCAATATCAATTTATGATTATGGCCCGGGTTTTAAAGCAAATGACCATTTGCCACCTTACCCAAAAGAATGCATAGGCCAAAAGTATAAACTGCGTGATGTTTTAGATGGAACTGTTTATTATACGGTGACAGATCCTTTTTCAATTTCTTTTTCGTTTATTGAAAAAGATGATGTTCAATTGGATGATCTGGCGGTTTTAGATAAAGTAAACGATAATGGTTTGGGAATGTCACTGGTAACCAAGTTAATGGATACGGTTACTTACTCTTATATCGGGAATGGAAAATTTGACTGGAAGCTAGTTAAAAAATTAGAATAAGTTTAAAAAAAGCCCCGATTGTTCGGGGCTTTTTAGTTTGAAATGATTGGATAAATAAAACAGTCTATCTCGCACCCAACACAATTTGTGTTTTGTATTCTTTCCCATCTCTTAAATAAGTTAAGTCTGCCTTATCTCCCGGTTTAAAATTCCTTAATGCATTTGAATACTCTTTTAAATTTTTGAATTTATATTCATCAAGCTGGATAATTACATCACCTTTTTTTAGACCGGCTTTGGCAGCGGGAGAGTCATCAGAGAGTGCTGCAATTTTCACTCCTTCTCCTGCAAATGCAAAATCAGGCATACTTCCTGTAGTAGCTCTTTTTCCACCTTCACTTTGAGGTCTTCGTGGTTTATCATCAGATGTCCTGGCTTTGCCAGTAAACGGCATAGGTTTATCCCTGTCCGCTAAATGTAAAATGCTTTCACGAACAAAGGTTGCAACTTTAACCATACCGGGAGCATCAATTTTATCAACGTCATCTCCGGGGCGGTGATAGTCACTGTGAGGTCCGGAGAAAAACTGTACAGCAGGAATCCCGGCTTCAAAAAAACTAACCTGGTCACTGGCATCTAAATCCTGTGTTACTATTTCCGATTCAACGCCGGTTACATAACTTGTCCCCATAAAAATAAATCTCCACTCACGGGCCGTTGAAGAATTAATAACCATTAATTTATTTTTACCCAGACGTCCAACCGTATCCAAATTTAAAACACCCATAATCTTTTTAGCAGGAAAGCCTTTCATGTTTTTTACATAGTATCGGGAGCCCATCAATCCGCTTTCTTCAGCTGTGAAAGCCACAAAAATTACAGTACGTTGTGGTTTAAAAGTTTTACCTAGCAAGTTTGCCAATTCCATCATAACAGCAACACCGCTGGCATTATCATCAGCGCCATTATGGATTTTGCCTTCATTTCCCTGGCGCACATCCGGCCAACCCAAACCCAAATGATCATAATGGGCACTTACAATCACAGATTCACCGGCATAATCCTTATTAATGCCCGGAATAATTCCAATCACATTTTTTACGGAAGCCTTATTGCCTTTTGCGTCAACAACTTCCTGCCATTGCTGGAAAAATGAGCCATCATCAGCACCGGGTTTCAATCCAGCTTTTTGGAATTGAGTCATTATATAATCAGCGGCTTTATCACTTCCTGCAGAACCGGGCGCACGTCCTTCCAGCTCATCACTCGCAAGATAAGTGACATATTCAAGCATCCTGTCAGCTGAAAAAACAGGCGCTAATTTTGCCAAGGCTTGCCGTTTTGGTAATGTGGAATGTATTTCCTGATTTTTATCGGCCAAAGAAACCATGAGTGGTGAATGAACCGCTGGCCACTGGCCCTTTGCAATATTGCTGGGTTCATCACCTTCAAAAGCAAGGTAGCTGTATTTGCCATAGTGAGGTAATTTTCTTGCTAAACCTGCTCCCGCATCTTTGTTGCCTATTGTAAGCCAAACCAGCACAGAATTAGGGTTTTTCGGATGACGTGTTGAAACAATAAAGCTGTTGTTGGTTTTGCTTAAAGTTGTTTTTCCCAGCCGAATGCTTTCCTTTTTAACTTCAATATCAAAATCTTTAAAACCGTTTTTAATAGTTTTAAAATAGCTGTTGTTTTCTCCAAATACCCATACTGCCTGGTCTTCAGGAATTTCATCTAATTCACTATCAAGCATTATGGTTGATTGTTTTGTAGGATCTTTTGCCCATATTTCAGCAAGCTGTTTGTATTGGGTTTGTTTTTCTTTAGAAGCTTTAGAAGGTAATAAAAATAATATTTTCTCAGAGCCAAAAACCTTGGAGAGAGCAGGTGGTATTTCGCTAAAATGAAGTTTTCTAAAAATGTTGAATTGCGGATCTACCTGAACCTTAAGAGGTTCTTTCTCAAAAGACAATTCAATATTTTGCCGCTTACTGTTCATTTTAATTG
The DNA here is from genome assembly GCA_013112635.1 of Calditrichota bacterium. Lineage (NCBI taxonomy): Bacteria > Pseudomonadati > Calditrichota > Calditrichota bacterium. The sequence continues at coordinate 110,965 of JABFGF010000001.1, forward strand.
TTTCGATTTTTGATTCATCTGCAAAGGATATGGCAACAGGAATATTTAAATTATAAGCATCGTCTTTGTGGATTTGATTTAGCGTAAATTGCAGTTTATAGAATTTTGTAGGTTTTGTTACCTTCACATCAGTCAGTTTTAATTCCGGTGCGCCAACACGGTCTACCCATTGCTTAAAAAATGGTTTTAAATCTTTGCCGCTAACATCTTCAAAAGCAATGCGAATATCATCAAATGATGCACGTTTAAATTTTAGTTCACGATAAAATTTTTGGAAAGCTCTGATAAAATTCTCGTCACCAACTTCCATGCGCAACATATCCCAGGTCATAGACGATTTACCATAACCAACCGCTTCAGATGAAGAGCTTGTTCGCGAGATAAAGCTACTCAATGCAAAATCATTTTCCGGTTTAACATAGTCAGTATATTTTTGGAGGATTGACCGGCGATAAGAATCACCTTGTCCGCGTTGTTCTTTGATCAGATGATCGGCCATATAAGCTGTAAGGCCTTCACACCAATTGCCATTGTCAAAATCCACATAAGCGCTGTTGCCCCACCAATTGTGCAAAAGTTCGTGCGGGTAAGAAGAGTGAAGAATAAAAGGGAAACGGATAATTTGTTCGCCAAGCAAGGTGAAAGAAGGCATGCCGTAGCCTGTTGCCCAGAAATTTTCAACCAATGCAAATTTTGAAAATGGATAAGGGCCTACAAGGTTGCGGTACATCTCCAAATATTGGGCGGTTGTTTCAAGATATTTATTGGCCATTGTTTCGTCTGGCGTCCTCAAAAAGGCCATTACTTCCACTGTTCCGGCAGAAAATGAATATTCGTGGAATTGCGCTGCAATCAGGAAAACCTCTTCCATTAGTTCAGGAGATTCCCAGCGGGTGATTTGCCGGCCATTTTTAACCTCGTGTAATGTGCGGTTGCCCTGACTGACAACATCCCAACCTTCAGGAACGCTGGTTGTCATATCAAAGGTGATAAGCTTATCATTAAACCATGGCACCCAATAGGTTGACCCTGAAAGATACGCACCGCGCTCTTCAATTAACCCTGGTGTTTGGCTAAAACCACGGGCATATTCTTCGCCAAGCTGCTCAATGGGATGATTGATTTTGCCGCTAAACTTTAGGGTAATTTCAAGATCGCCTTTCGCTTTGCTGTCAAAGGAAACAGCATATTTGTTTTGAGATATGGACGACGAAGACTCAAAATCCTCTTTGTCCATGCCAAAGTCTTCACCCTTAATTTCACTTTTTTCCAAGCTGATTGAAACGCCGGGTGTGATGGACTCAACCTTCAAATCACTGGTTAGTAAAAAGTGCAAATTTGCATTGATCTGGTCTGCAGGAATAGTGATTTTATCGGTTGCTTCAATAAAGCTGGTAGCGGGATCAACCGTAGCCTCAATTTTATGATGAATGGCATTTGGTCCGGCAAAGGCAAATCCGACCACAATAAAAACTAAAAAGAATGAGGAAATTTTTGAAAACATTTTTTTCTCCGATAATCAATGGTTTTTTTTATAGATAATAATTCCCACTCTCTCGATATGATCTAAAACGTTTTGATCTTTAATGTTCTTATGGATCAGGAAATCGTAAGAATATGGATAACCAAGCTTTTCAAGTTTCCAAATTAGGTCAAGCTGGTCATTAAGCTTAACTTCTGGACCATACAAGGCAAGATCAATATCCGAGCCTTCTTGATATGTATCCATTGCCCTCGATCCAAAAATAACAACTTTTTCAAAACGTGGGTTTTGGCTGATAAGAAGTATAAGTTTGTCAAAAGCATATTTAGCAATTCCAAAAGTTTTCATTTTATTTACTTTTTAGCTTAATGAGATTATCTTCTAATCTTTTAAATAGAAGATAATAGTTTTCAACAACTTCTTCAGCAATTGCCTCTGCAGTTCTACTATCATAGGTATGAGATGTTAGCTCTCGACTTTTTTTTAGTCTTCTCCACCCTTCAGCATCTTCTATCAAACCATCTTTGAAAGCCTGGTCTAAGACAGGTCCGGGGCCAGTAATGCCAATATATTCTTGATGTTTAAACAAATCCTGAAGTGTTTTCCACGCGAGTTCATATGTATATTCAAAACGCTGGATTAGACCTTCTACTTCAAGTTCTGTAAGCTCCTCAAGCTTTAATTTTTCTACAACTTCAGATATCTTATTTACTGCTTTTTGATAGTTGGAAAAACGTTGTTCCCAGCGAATATCCTTATCACCCATATTTTCCCCGTTGTTTGAATGGAACGTGAGATATTTTAATGATATTTTTTACCTAACAATAACCTGAACTGGATTTTCAACTTTCATATATTTTTTAGCTACTGCCATCACATCTTTTAATTTGGTGTTTTTCAATTGATCTAAAAATGTGGCATCATAATTCATGTCATTATTAAAATAGAGCGATGTAGCCAAATAATAAGCCTGGTTAACACTGGACAAACGGCGAAACATCATACGGCCCAAATACATGTTAATTGATTTTTGAACATCATTTTCTGTTAGACCATCCAGTTTTTCCATTTCAAAAAAGCCTGGATATTGCGGAAGCAGCACATCCACATTTTGCGGTCTCGTACCCTGGTTTATATTAAAAAGTGCTTTATCGCCTTTTATTTCAATCCCTGCTTTTATACGGTAAGCCATTCCTTGTTTTTCACGGATATCAAAAACAATTTTATCTGACAAAACAAGAGAGAGGGCAGTCATGGCAGCTTTATCTGCAGGATCAATTTCTTTTGTAAATCCCCAGAAAAGATAAGATCGTTGGCCATCCATTTTTTCTTCGCTTGTAACAGGTTGATCAATCTTTTTTAATTTAGTGGAAAAAACAATTGGCTCGTTTTCAGAAATACTTCCTTTTAAACCTGCAAAAAGTTTTTCAATATTTTCCGGGCTTTCCGGAGAAACAACAGAAATAATTATATTTCCGGATTGAAAGTATTCCTCTGCATATTTCTGAATATTTTCAAAATCAATTTTATTTGTGTTTTTTTCAAAGGGATTATCTTCATAAATCGCTGATTTATATATATTTTCGAACATTTTTTTAGCTTTGTTGCCACCGCCCATCATTGGGTTAGACCGGCTAAATTTGCCAACTGCTTTTTGGAATTCTTTTTCTGTCGGTTTAAAACCATTCATTTGGCTGTTTAAAAAATTAATAACTCCCGGAATATCGTCGGCCAAGGCTTCAGCGCGGATATAACCAAAATCCGGGTGTAAATAAATATTATCCATCGGAAACCATGGATTATCATTTACTTTGTAACTCAAACCAAACTTGGCGCTAATTTTTTGATTTTCATCCGATTTGAGCCTTTGGCCAAAACAATCATGCAAAATTTTTGCTGCATCTTTACCATATTTTGAATCGAAGAATGCTTTGTGCTTATATAGGTAATGAATGGCCAACAGGTTGCTGGCTTTGTTTTGAACTGTAATCAAAGACAACCCTGATTTTTCATCTTTAAATAGTTTTCGTGTGATCGATTCGGAACTGCCTTGTTCATCTTTAGGGGCAGGGTTTTGTATAATTGTAATAGGTTTAGAATCTATTTTAAGTCCTTTTAATAGTTCGGCTCCTTCTTTTAATTTTGATCCGCTATAGGAAGCGAGCACTGCCTCAATTCCACCTACAGAAAAGGGACGGGCATTATAAATTCCAAACATATGAGGTTTTTCGATATTCTTTAAGAAGCTTGTCCGTGCACCTGCAACTTGCATATCTATCTCATCCTTGGAAATTGCAAAATCAAATTTAGCTAAATTATTTTGAACAATTTTGGTAAGCGCGTTAAAATCAACATCATCTGTCAGGCTTACTGTAATTTCCAACCAATTGGCGATTGGTGAGTTATGAGTAGAAAAATCGACACTTTTAAATTGATCCTGAAATTTTCCTTTTACCGCATCTTCAATCTTTGATTTGTTGTTTTCCAGTGCAACGCCCATCAATTCATAATAATCTGCAAATGCAACGGATGGGATTGGGTAGAGCATTTGAAACTGAACATTAGATCCATCAAAAAAACGAAAATACAGATCTTTTTGATTTGTATTTGCCAGCAAATCTTCAAATCCTGTTTTCCATGCTGGGTTTGCATCGCGTGTTACCAAACCCGGTTTTGCCTTGCCGTAAATTTCCTTAACAGAGTTGATCATTTCACTACTTTTAAAATTACCAACCACACTCAAAATCATATTATTGGGCACATAATTGTTTTTATAAAAATCATTTACTTCATCGCGGGACATTCCCTCAATCGTAGCATAAGTACCCAATGTTGGTAAAGAAAGGGCATGGCCGGGATAAAGAATGGCGTTGGTGTTTCGTTCCAACTGCTCGCGTGCTTCTGCCAAAGATTTTGATATCTCTTCCAGCACAATTCCTTTTTCTTTCTCAAATTTTTCATCAGGCAAAATTGAATTAAACAACATATCTGCCTGGATTTCCATCCCTTTAATAATATGTTCTGAAGGCGTGACCATCATATAGTTTGTATAATAATCTGAGGTATTTGCATTATTATAGCCGCCAATACGGTCAGCATCATCGTATAATTCTTTTTGTTTGCGTGTTGTTGTGCCATTAAAAAGCAGGTGTTCAAGCATATGGCTCATTCCGCTGGTTGCAAAAGTTTCATAAGCTGATCCAACCTTTACTACCACATTGGCGCCAATCATTGGCAGGGCAGGGTTTTCGATAAGCAGAACCTGCATCCCGTTATCTAATAAATGGATTGAAACACCGTCCGGCAGTGTATTTATTTTGGAATGATTTTTATTTTGTGCATTTAGGAAACTGGCCGGTATAAGCACTAAACAAAGAAGAATGACAAGTTTGCGGTTCATGGAATGCTCCTGCATTATAAAACTATTCTGAAATTTTTATGAAAATTGTTTAGATATATTTTTTTGAAATTTTTGAGTTAGTTTAGAGTTGTAAATATACCTATAAGTCTTTTAAAGTTCGAAATAAATTAATTTCAAATCAAAAAATTAAATTGTATTTAAAACATGTTTTTCTATAATTTCCACAACTTGTATTAATCACTATCAACAATCAAAAATATTAGCGATGCAAATTGATGTTTTAGCATTTGGTGCACACCCTGATGATGTGGAACTCTTCTGCTCCGGGCTTTTGATAAAATTAAAATCTCAAGGCCACTCTATTGGAGTAATTGATCTAACCCGTGGAGAATTAAGTACACGTGGTACAGTTGAACTCCGATCAAAAGAGGCACAGGAAGCTTCAACTATTTTAAATCTTGATATTCGTGAAAATGCCGGTTTGAGTGATGGTGATATAATAGTTGATTTGGAAAGTAAAAAGCAGGTTATTGAAATAATACGGAAATATCGGCCTAAAATAGTTTTAGCGCCATATTGGGAAGACCGTCATCCGGATCACATTTCTGCATCACAACTGGTCAGTGCTTCTTTTTTTTATAGCGGATTGACAAAGATAAAAACGGAATATGAAGCATATCGCCCCAATAATTTGATATATTATTTTCATCATGAAGTGGCAAAGCCTTCATTTATTGTTGATATTAGTACTGAATTTAAAAACAAATTACAAGCTGTGAACGCTTACAAAAGCCAGTTTTTTAATTCATCATCGGATGAGCCAGAAACTTATATAAGTAGCCCTGAATTTATTGAATCTGTAAAAAACAGGGCAAAATACTTTGGGTTTCAAATTGGGGTTGAATATGGTGAGCCTTTTTTTGTAAAATCAGCTATAAAATTAGATAACATAATAGAAATTTTTGCGTAACAGCGCTTGTTCACTTCTTACAACTAAAGGATTGATATGAGTTTTAAGTTTACTGAAGAAAAGTTCAAAGAAATTGAAGAAGTATTGGATACAAAATTTAAAAAACGGGGTGATCAATATCGCGCAGTTTTATTAAATACTGAACTTGGCCGCAAGCTGACAATTGAAATTTATCCTGATATGCAAATCGGGAAAAGAGTTGGCAACCTGGTTTCTATTTTTACTCCATATACTCATTCGCAACTGCATTTTTGTAATGGATTTGTTGCCAGCGATGTTTTGGAAGAAGTCACATTCTTTGCAGAGTTTAAAGGGCATCTTTCGGGTGTGATTGTTGAACGCCAGGCCGGATGTTCTATTTTTACAAATGTTGATGCAGAATTATTGTCCGGAGACTTTTCTCAATTGGCGCCGGAAGTTATGCTTTCAGGGATTGCACTATCGTTAACCGAGCCGCTTTTGGAGAAAAAATCTGAATAATAATGCATGCGTTTTTAAAGCTTTATCTTAGCCACCTTACCTTTGAGCAAAACCTTTCACAAAACTCAATTGATGCTTACAAATTAGATATTGTTCGTTTCCTGGATTACCTAAAGAAGAATGGTGTTGATTCTCCTCAAAAAGCAAAGCCGGTACATGTACATCGCTTATTGCAGGCTTTAACTGGGCTTGGATTAAGTGAGAACAGCCTGGCCAGAAACTTGTCTTCTATCCGTGGGTTTTACCGATTTTTAATTGGCGAAAATATAATTGAAACAGATCCGACGGTTCATGTTGACCGACCAAGAATTCCCAGGTATTTACCATCAGTATTGACATTTGAAGAAGTAACCAACTTGTTTAATGTACCTGATACAAAAAAAACACTGGGCCTTCGAAACCGGGCCATGTTTGAAACAATTTATGCATCCGGCCTAAGGGTTTCTGAGTTGTTAACATTAAAGATATCTCAAATTTATTTTGAACAGGGAATATTACGTATTTTTGGAAAAGGACGTAAAGAGAGGCTTGTCCCGGTTTCTGATTCGGCTTTAACCTGGCTAAAAAAATACCTGGATTCGGCACGACCAAGTTTAGATAAAAAGCGTTTGGGAGACACAGTTGTTTTTTTAAATTCCCGAGGGAAGGCGATGTCTCGCATGGGGTTTTGGAAAATTCTGGATAAAGATGCGCATTTAGCCGGCATAAAAAAGAAAGTACATCCACATACTATGCGTCATTCATTTGCCACCCATCTTATAGAAAATGGTGCTGATTTGCGTGCTGTTCAGGAAATGCTGGGACATGCTGATATAAGTACTACTCAAATTTATACGCATCTGGATCGCAGCCATATTGAAAAACAATACAGAAAATACCATCCAAGGGCATAGATTATGCTTAAATTGCATGTCAAAAATCTTTAACTTCAAAATTGAATTAAATCCACAAAATATATACATTTACGTTTTTAAAAAATAATTGAAAGAATATGAATTCAGCTTCACTAAAAGATCTGCAAAAAACAACCGGATTTTTGGGCAATAATCCTCAAATCGATGAACTTTTACAAACGGTAAAAATGGTCGCGCCAACCGAATTATCTGTACTAATAAATGGAGAAAGCGGTACTGGTAAAGAGGTAATTGCAAATGCGATACATTCCTTAAGTTTGCGTAAAAACAGGCAAATGGTTTCTGTTAATTGCGGAGCCATTCCGGAGGGCATTCTCGAATCAGAACTATTTGGGCATGAAAAGGGATCATTTACAGGAGCGATTGGGCAGAAAAAAGGCTATTTTGAAGTTGCAAATAAAGGTACAATTTTTCTTGATGAAATTGGAGAAATGCCTTTAAATACCCAGGTTAAATTGCTGCGCGTTTTAGAATCATCTGAATTTATGCGCGTTGGTGGAACTGAAACAAACAAGGTTGATGTTCGGGTTATTGCGGCCACAAATAAAAACCTGGAACAAGCTGTTCATGATAATGAATTCCGCCGTGATTTGTATTTCAGGTTGAAAGCAATTACAGTTGAAATTCCGCCTTTAAGAAAACGCAAAGATGATATCCAGGGGCTGGTCTCACATTTTGCCCAGCTTTACGCAGAAAAGAATGATATTAATTTTAAAGGTTTTTCGCCCGATGCAGTAGATGAATTGATGTCCTATAACTGGCCCGGCAATGTCCGCGAGTTACGCAATTTTGTTGAGACATCGATTATTTTAAACAGAGGAGAAGTTGTCCGTTCGGATTATGTTCGTACAACGCTGAACCTGGATAAGGGATTTACATCTTCCAGCTCGTTGCCAATACCACTCAACAAAACTCCTGATCAGGCAGAGCGCGAACTTATTTATCGAATGCTTATGGCGCTAAAACTTGATATGGATGAATTGAAGCAAATGATCTCCATATTTATGCAAAATGGATCAGCACCAAAACCGTATCCACCAATACGTGAAGATAGTCCGTTGGGTGAAGTTGGCGAAAATGAAGTGAAACCAACAACGCTCTCCGGTATGGAACGTGAAATGATAAAAGAGACTTTAAATAAATATGCCGGTAGCCGCCGTAAAACTGCGCGAGCTCTTCAGATTAGTGAAAGAACACTGTACCGCAAAATAAACGAGTATGGATTGTAATTAAACAAATGAAAACTCATAAATATATTATTTTATTAATCCTTTTTATTTTATCAGGATGTGGATATTACTCGTTCAAAGGTGCATTACCTTCGCACATTCAATCTGTTGCTATTCCAATTTTCATTGATCGATCCGGTTATCCTGGAATGCTCGAAAAAGTGACTGACACAGTTATTGAATCATTTGTAACTGATAATACTTTAAAAGTTGTTGACGAAAGTAAAGCTGATATTGTTATTAACGGAACAATACAATCTGTAACACAAAAAGCTGCAGCCATTAAAGCAGGTGAGACTGTTTCCGAATATCAGATGCATGTAAGCATAAAAGTGTTATGCGAAGATATAAGAAAATCAAAAAAGCTTTATGATAAAGTTTTTCGCCAATATGGTATAATGTCAAGTAGTGCAGGTCAGGATGAAAAAGATCAGGCCATTGATGATGCCATTGAGTTAATTACCGAAGACATTATAAATACAACCCTTGGTGGTTGGTAAATGCCCGGAGAAAATATGTCAGAGAAATCTTCACCTATGGGAAAAGATTTTATTTTATTTGCCAGTAAAGCATCCCGCTTAATGGAAAATGATAAAGTGGAACAAGCAATGACTTTATGTGAAGCAGGTGTTCGTAATTTCCCTTTTTATTCACCAGGACATTTTGTGTTAGGCCTTTGTTATGAATCATTGGGTAAAAAAGATGAAGCCAAAAATGAATTTGAGAGAACATTGGTTTACGATCCTTCTCACTCAAAAGCAATGCGCAAATTATCCGGGATTTATGAAAACTCCGGATTATCAACAATATCCAATGAATGGCTGATAAAAGAATCTCTTTACAATCCAATGGATCAATCGTTGATTGAAATTCTAAAAGAGAAAAATCTTTACGATCTTACTGATCAAAAAGAAAAAGCTGTGGAAGAAAATGACCGTATTGAAAATGATGCTATTGAAACTTCGGATTCAGAAATTAAAACGAAAGAAACCAGTGCTTCTGAGCCTGATTTAGAACATGTTGAAGATTCTGTAAATAAAGAAGATGTCCCAGCTGAAGAAAAGAAAGCCGATGAAAATGGGCTAATTGATGATTTGGATCCACTTGCTGAGAATGTAGAATTAGGTGAAGGACATAATAGAGATTTCGCAGATAAAGAAAAAACTGCTGAAAATGATTTAAACCAATATGCAAACACAGAAGATGATTTTTCGACAATTATGGATGGTTATTTTGATTCTGAAGAGGATGATCAATCCGAAGAAACTGATGAATGGATTGAAGTTGAAAATCTTTTGATTGATGAGGAAGAATCTTCAGAACCTGTTGTAGCTGCCAATAATGAACAACCAGATTCGCAAATTGAGGCTGATTCGGAAATACAAAACACTCGCGACGAAACAGAGTTATTGCTTGAACAACTTTCGGATTTAGGTGTGGATGATAATTCCGAAAAACAAGCTACCACTGACTCAACGGTGATAAATAAAGAAGGTCCTGCTGAAATAAATCCCTTAGATACATTAACTGAGAGTGAGAAACTTTTAGTTCCTGAACTGGAAGAAGATGAAACTCAAGCTGATTCTCAGCAGGAAACAGTGCTTGAACCTTTGCCCGATGTAACACCGGAACCTGAATTTGAACCATTGAAACCCAGTGAATTAAGTTCTGATGAAGAAGTTACTATAAAAGATTTAATGGAAAACCCAAACCTTGTAACACCTACATTTGGTGAAATATTAGTTTCACAACGTAAATTTTCCGAGGCCCGCCATATATTTATGGAACTTCTGAAACGTGAACCAGATAACTTACGCTTCTTAAAGAAAGTTGAGTTCTTGGATAAATTTCTCGCTGTTCAAAAAGCGTAATTTATAGATGTAATTTTTGGTTATTAATGTTTAAAAATATTTTAATACTTCTTTTTCTTTTTTTTCAGATTGCTTTTTCCGGTGAGTATTTTGTGCATTTAAGCGATGAAGGCCTAAAACACAAAAATAAGCTGTTAAATGAAAACCTTTCCTTTTTATCTTCCACAAATATCAATTTTGCAAAAAACAATCAATTTACTTTTAAAGAAATCAACTCGTCCTATTTGCTAAATTCAAATTTGCAAAACTGGATTATTCTTGAGACAGAAACTGAAGAAACAAACTTTATACAATCATTAAAAGATGATCATATAATTGAATATTATGAACCAATTGGCAGGTTTAAAATTGATTTTGAAAGTAGTGACTCACTTTCCGGCCAGCAGTGGTATTTAGACAAAATTGATGTTAAAGGCGCCTGGCAAATAACTCAGGGTAAACCGGATATAATTGTTGGTGTAATTGATACGGGTATTGATTATTTGCACCCCGATTTGATTGAATCGCTGTGGATAAATAGCCAGGAAGATTTGAATGGGAATGGTCAATTGGATGAAGATGACCTGAACAATATTGATGATGATGGCAATGGTTTTGTTGATGATGTAATTGGTTGGGATTTTACAGATGCACCGCGTTTTGCTGATGGCGGTGATTTTCAGGATCCTGATAATGAGCCAATGGATGAGTTTGGTACAGGGCATGGCACTCAGGTGGCAGGGATTATATCGGCCAAAGCAAATAATGTAACCGGTATTGCAGGAGTTGCGCCGGGTGTTAAAGTGATGAACCTGAGGGCTGGTACTGCAAGCGGTTATTTGGAAGAAGACGATGTTGCAAGAGCTATTTTATATGCCGTTGAAAATGGCGCCCGCATTATAAATATGAGTTTTGGGGATACAGCTTTATCACGTTTTTTAAGGGACATCATACATTTTGCTAATGAGCAGGATGTTATAATCGTTGCTTCTGCAGGGAACAGTGCCACAGACCAGGTTCATTATCCATCGGGTTTAATTGAGACTATTTCAGTTGGAGCAAGTACGGAAGACGATGGTTTAGCAGGATTCTCAAACTTTGGAAATACAATCGACCTTGTGGCCCCGGGTTCAGATATTTTGAGTACAGCAGTGGGTGGTTCTTATAACAGCGTTAACGGAACCTCTTTTAGTGCTCCAATTGTGAGTGCCGTATCAGCTTTGTTGCTTTCAAATAACCCGGATATTTCTTCTGATCAAATTCGTAATATTTTAAAAAGCAGTGCGCAGGATATTTTGTTTCTCGGATGGGATAATTACAGCGGAGCAGGCCGAGTTTCAGCATCACACGCATTAAATATTCCACATGGTGGAGTACTTGAAGTGACCTCGCCCTTGCAAAACTTCAGCACGGCGGATCAGAAAATTGCCATAATAGGCAGTGCTGCACATCCTGATTTGGTAAAAAGTACAATTGAATATGGAATAGGAAAATCACCGGAACAATGGAGTACTTTACGCAATCTTGAAGGAAGGCAAATAATTGATGATACTCTTGCTGTTTTAAATAGCGCGGCTATCTCTGATACAATTGTGACAATAAAAATTACAATGGAGCTGTTTAATTTTCTGTCTGATGAGATACACACATCCTTTTTAATTGACCGCACAGAACCCCAAATCAGCAATATTTCTACAACGCCTTTATGGGATGGAGCTACAGCATCGTTGCTTGTTTCTTTTGAGACTGATGATATTTGTACTGCGCAGTTAAACTTAAGGCCTTTAGGTTCTTCGGAGCCATTTATAACTATGGCTTCACCGTACGAAACACAAAATCAGCGTATAAAAATAGATAAGAATCAATTTGATGGAGAATTTGAATTTTTCATTGAAGTAAAAAACTTAAGCGGCCTAAAAAGCAGGGATGATAACCTGGGCCAAAATTACAATATTTCGCTGGATAGAAACTTTTCCTGGAAAGAATTTAACAAAGTAGAATGGCAGCTTCCTGCCGGATATATGCTGGATAAAGTAATGGATTTTGACCATGATGGAAAAAAGGAAGTTGTAATAAGCCGTTATGATGAAAATTCAGCATTTGGCCCAATTGAAATTTATGAATTTGAAAATGGAATATTTGAATTACGCTTGAAAACCGGATTTACAGCAATTCCACGGGCTGCCGGTGATGTTGATAGTGACGGGAAGACTGATTTACTTTTGGGGCTGGGACAATTCTCGTTTTTATTGGAAGCAAAAGATGCAAACAGTTTTCCAACCGAGTTGATCTGGCAAGACACGACAAATTTCTGGGCCGCCGCATACACCGATCTTGACAATGATGGAAAAAATGAAATTACAGGGCGCATAGAAAACGAATATGTACTTTTGGAAAATATCTCGGATAACTCTTTTTCTGAAATTGCGCGGCTTACAAATAACGGGGAAGGGCAAAACCGGTTGGGTGTTCCAAAAGTTGAGTTGAGTGATTTAACCGGAGACGCAGTTGATGATATTGTTTTTGGAGATTATGATGGGGAGCTGCTAGTTTTCACTACAATCGGAGATAACCAGTTTGATCTTGTTTCAACAGGAAAAACAGTTCATACAAACTCAACAGAAATGATTAGCTCCGATGGTTTAGGCACAATCTTTACAGCAACCCATACTTCCGATGATTTGAATTTTGAACATGAATTTGATGCGCGATATTGGTCGATAGAGTTTTTTGAAAATCATTCCGGAAGTTTAATTTCAAAAGATACAATAAATACATTTGGATTTTCGGCCACAAAAGATTTTGACAGCGGTTTAAAATATCATGTTTTTGATGGACGTGAATTATTATTTGCACCATTTTTTCCAGAACTATTTGTTTTTGAGAAATCAGGGAATCAATGGCTTCCGGTTTGGTTTAATGAGCAGGCAAGATCTAATACCGTTCTTGTTGCAGATTTAGACGGTGATGGAAATGACGAGTTTTATTTTAATGACGGAACACAAATTGTGGGGTACTCTTCTGCCCGGGAAAACAGACCCATTGCTCCCTACATTTTTTCTGCGCGTGCATTGGATAGTACACGTGTCTCATTGCAGTGGTCTGCTGTTGAAGATGCTGACTATTTCAACATTTACCGTGGAAGTGTTTCTGATAATTTGAGTTTATTCACAAATACATCAAAAACATTTTACATCGATTCGAGTTCGATAACCGGTCAAAAGTATTTCTACAAAATTACAACTGTTGATTCTTCTTTTGAAATTAGAGAAAGCTTTTTCAGCACTTTAGATTCAGCACAGACAGCTTATCCGCCTAAGCCGGAATCGGTTGAATTTAGTAATGAAAAACAGCTTCTTATTACTTTCGATCAGCCTGTTTTTTTATTTGAGGAACAACCGTTCTTGGTAAAGCTGACTAACCGAAATGATGTTGCAAGTTCAGTTATTAACGATAATTCAGGGAAAAGTTTATTGGTCAGTTTCGATGATCCATTTGTTGAAAATGAACCGGACACGCTTGAGCTACATAATATTTTTGGACAAAGTGGTGTGCCGGTTGATAATAATTTTAATAAAATTGCTATTAATTATGTTGCTGAGTTTTCAGCGCCATATGTGACAGAAAGTAGCTGGTTTTCAGAAACCCAAATGAAAATTGAATTTAGTGAAGCAATGCAAATCCCGCGGGAAACTTCGTTCTCTTTTCCAATTGAGCCATCAGGTGAAACTGAAAAAGTTGAATTTGATAGCCTTGGAAATTCGATGATAGTCACGTTGGGAAAGAAGTCTTTCATAGGTGCCAGTGGGCAAAAAAGCTATCTGATTATAATAAATCTTTATAGCCAAAATGGTGTATTGCTCGAAGAAACCAGTGCAATCAGTTTGTTTCGCGAAAGTGAAAATCTTGATAAAGTTATAGTTTATCCGCAACCGCTTAAACCTCGGCATAATGAGTTGATCTTTGCTAATTTGCCCGGTGATGTAATAATCCAAATTTATTCGATTAATGGATCCTCGGTTAGAAAAATTGAAGAGCAAACAAGCTATGGCGGCGTAAAGTGGGATTTAAAAGATAGTTCAGGAAAAAAAGTTTCGGCCGGTTTATACATTTACACTTTAGAGTGGAACGGAAAAGTAATCCGTGGTAAACTTGCCATCATTAAATAAGGAAAAAAATGAAATATAGAAATCCATTAGTAATTGGTGTAACAGGTGGAATGGGCAGTGGCCAATCAAGCGTTTGCTCATTTTTTGAAGAGTGGGGCGCAAAAGTAATTAATGCAGATGATGAAGCTAAAAATGCTATAAAAATGAATAAAGTTTTACAGTCCGATCTTAAGAAAGCATTTGGGGCGGATATTTTTGATAGAAAAAGAAAGTTAAATACAAAGCGTTTGGCAGAACTTGCTTTTAAAGATGAACTTCAGACACGAAAATTAAACCAACTTGTTCATCCGCGAATGGTTGAAAACCTGATCGAAAAAATGGAAAAAGCACGTTTTTCCGGAAAGTACCCATTAATTATAATTGATGCCGCATTAATATTTGAGATTAGTATTGAGCGAAATTTTGACCATATCGTGGTTGTAAATGCGCCTGTTGGCCAAAGACAAAAAAGGGTGGTTGTACGAGACAAAATATCTCGCAAGGATTTTTATGACCGGGTTAATAAGCAAATCAAACTTGAGGATAAAGTGTCCTGGGGAGATTTTGTTATTAACAACAACACCTCACTTGAAGATCTTAAAATGAATTCACAAAAAGTGTATAATAAACTATTGGATATACAGAAAGCGCAGGAAAAACCGGTAAGGTCAAAAAGAAGAAGAAATCCAAGGCCTGCCCAAAAACCTTCTTAGAGTATATCACTAAAAGAACTATCTGTATAGCCACTGATCTTCACTGATTTTCACTGATGAAGTTGTTAAGTCTTATAATTAAGTCCGTGTTTATCTGTGTTAATCTGTGGCAAAAAAGAATTATATTAATTAAAAACAAATTTGTGCCTAATCCTGGCGGTTCCTTTACTCTCATCTAATTTTTCAAAGCCACGCAGGCGCCGGATTGTCTTTTTGATACATTGTTCAACAGACTTATTTCTTAAATTGGATTCAATAATTCTGATACTTTGAGGTAGAATGTAGCCATCACTTGTAATTTTAAATTGTACTTTTACATATCCGCTTTTTACCATGCCATAGCGCGCTGCTTTGTTGTAGCATGATTCAATATTAACACTTTTAGTTTCAATTACCCTGTAAACCTCTTCCTGATCACGATATCCAAACTTTTCTTTTTCAGCAGATTCACTGACAGGCTCTTTGATATATAAGTTAGCATTTCGCTCAATCTCATATTCAAAGAGCTTGTTCGTCATCAAGCCGTCCATTTCAAGTTTTACTTCACCTCTTTGCTGCCTCGTTACAGGCCTTTCAATTGTGATATCTCCATCAGCTTCGCCGTCATGCGATAATTCTTCAATCTCAATATCAGCTATTCTAATGGTTGGCTGCGGAGTAATTGCAGAAGTTGTATCTTTAAATGCGAAACGCTCCGAAGGGCCGCTTGAACTGGTTTTTGTAGAAAAAATATTCTTTTGTTTTTCAACTTCCTTTTTAAGGATTGGCTCCGGTGTAAGGCTTAAAACATATTCTTTATATTGTTTTTTTATTTGTTCATCTACATTTTCAAACTGAATATTTGCCAGGATTATAATTGTTAATAATGTTAGAATAAGTGAAAAAGCAAGGATTCGGAAAAAAAGAATATCTGAGAAAGTTCTCTTTAAAAGAGATGGTTTAGCATATTTTACGTTAAAGTCATTTTTAACCATGGACAACCTAATCATACTGTTTAGAGCTCATTGATACTCGAACTCTGAAATTACCGAAAGATATTCCTTCGGAAAGTATTGACATTTCATGATTAGATTTTAATATGCTGCAAATTATTTTCAGCCAGTAAAAAAGAAATTACCAGTCTTAATGGAATGAAAATGATGATTTTACCGTTCACTAAGAAAATGGAAAATACTAATAGCTAAAACCTATAGGAGAAAAAATGAGCGAGAACACTGCTGCTAAAATTCACTGGAGTTTCTGGGTTATTGCAATTGTTGCTTTGATATGGAATTTAATGGGTGTTATGAATTATTTAATGCAGATGAGTTCAGAGGTGATGGCATCGTATCCGGAATCACATCGTGCCATTATTGAAAGCCGGCCTGCCTGGGCTACAGGCGCTTTTGCTATTGCTGTTTTTTGTGGGTCAATAGGTTGTATTTTGCTCTTACTAAAAAAATCATCTTCATTTTATCTTTTTATAGCATCATTAGTTGGTGTTATTTTAACAATGATTCATTCCATGAGTGTTGATACCTCATCAATTAGCGGGCCTTTTGAAATGGCGATGATGATTTTGATGCCATTGCTCGTGGCTATCTTTTTAATCTGGTATTCAAAACATTCGGAAAACAAAGGTTGGATTAGTTAGATTTCTTATTGTACAGAAAAAGCTATCTAGTAAATACAATGCTGCAAGATATTCAATAAGTTAAATTGGTCATATTTAAATTATGGATTATCGATTTAATGAATAGTTCTCAACAGCAGTCCAAACGCGCAAAATATTGCCAGAGCATATTTTTTCAATATCCTGATCACTGTATCCGCGTTTAAGAAGTTCGTAAATCAGATTTGGTAATTCAGATGCATCTTTTAACCCGGTTGGTAAAGAGTCACCAACACCATCAAAATCTGAACCAATGCCCACATGATCGATCCCAACAAGTTTAACAACATGATCAATGTGATCAGCTACTAATGATACATCTGCCCAGCCAACAGGATTGTCTTTTTTGTATTTTTTCCAGTAGGCTTTAACCTTTGGATTGTTACGGTCAAGATTATGTTCGATAAGATATTCATCTAGGTGCCCCCATCGTTTTAACGACTCTTTATTTATAGTGCTATCTAAAAATGCGGACCCAAAATTTATTTGAATTACGCCTCCATTTTGAGCTAATGTTTTTATCATATCATCATTCATGTTGCGTTCCCAGCCTGGAGTAAATTTGCGGCATGAGGAATGAGAAGCCATGATTGGAGTTTTGGATATTTTAATAACCTGGTAAAATGTACTGTCCGATACATGAGAGATATCAATCATAATGCCCACACGGTTCATTTCTTCTACAAGTTCTTTGCCAAATGGGCTTAGTCCATTCCAGGTATTGGTTGTATCATAGGAGGAATCTCCAATATGGTTATCTTTGGAATGCGTTAGTGTAATATAACGAATCCCTCTTTTATGAAAATAGGAAACATTGGCTAAATTGCCTTCGATCGGTGCACCGTTTTCCATACCCATTGGCAGGGAAATTAAACCTTTTTTAAAATTATCCTTTGCTTCCGCTACTGAACGGACCAAAGCAAATTTATCCGGCCAGTCTTTAGTAAACTTCTCAACCATATCAATCAGCGAATCAGCAATATCTTTGGCCCCGCCTTTTTTTTGGTAATCTGCCGGAATATAAATGGACATAAATGGAACATCAAGACCGCCTTTTTTAGCACGCGGATAATCAAAATCACCCCCATTAGTCCGTTGTGAGATATCATCCATTTTATCATGCAAACGGTAAGGGACATCTACGTGTGTATCTACAATCAAATTTTGTTTAGCTAATTTGTATGCTTTTTCAATTAATAATCCATCTTTTTGTTTTTGAGAAACACAGCTGATTAAAATAAAAATAAACAACAGAAATAATTGTTTCATAGAATTACTCCAATGTAAAACCGTTTTTGTTGAATGTTTAAGGCAAGCATACTTTGACGGTTGGCAGTATAAATAATATTTGTTTTTTGTGCAAAACAAAGTACCAATGCCTATTGCCTGGGATTCAATAAATTGCAAACGGCGGAATATTTAGTATTTTGCCAATGTTTAGATTGTCCGTAGCTCATCTTTCCTAAATATAAATCAAGGAGTTCAGCATGGTAAAAAAGATACTAATTGGAGTATTTGCATTATTTTTTATTGTTGTTTTAGGAGTTGTGGTCTTTGTCTTTTCCACTTATGACAGAGATTATAGTGAACAATACCCAGTTTCCGATTTAAAAGTAGAAGCAGATTCTGCAATGATTGAAAGAGGGCGTTACCTGGTTTATGGACCGGCACACTGCATGGATTGCCATAGCCCAATGGAACAAGTTGTTAAAAATGAAGACAATTCAGAATTGCCTCTATCCGGTGGATTTGGTTTGCAAATACCCCCCGGTATTTTTTATGCACCCAACATTACGCCAGATAAGGAAACGGGCATTGGTAATTATAGCGATGGTGAGCTGTATAGAATGATGCGTCACAATATTACACGTAGTGGACAGGCAACCATAGATTTTATGCCATTTATAAATATGGCAAATGAGGATATATATTCCATTATAGCTTTCCTAAAGAGCCAAAAACCAGTCAAAAACAAAATGCCTGAGACAGAGTTTAGTTTTTTGGGAAAAATGCTTTTGGCTTTTGGGGCCATTAAATCAGGTGAACCTGATAAGCCAATCTTAGATAAAGTTGTACCGGACTCAAGCGTTGAATATGGTAAGTATCTTGCTTATTCTGTCGCAAATTGTAGGGGCTGCCATACAGATAGAGATTTAAAAAGTGGAGAGTTTATTGGTGATGATTACGCAGGTGGAATGATATTTGGTCCTGATGACTTCACAAAAGGTTGGGTTTATGTCACACCTAATTTAACTCCGCATTCAGAAAGCGGTGTAATGTCTGATTGGAGTGAAGATGATTTTATTGAGCGTATGCGAGGTGGAAAAGGGTACGAAACGTCACCGATGCCATGGGTACCATTTGCAAAAATGAGCGATAACGATCTTAAAGCCATATATAGATTTTTAATATCACTAAAGCCGGTAAATAATGAGATAACCAAAGTGGCAATTTCTCCCGAGGAAAAATAACTATTTACTTCAATTATGAAAGCGAAATTGAACAGATTTCGCTTTCATCTTTCCTTTTTACTTTTTAATCTTACTGCTATTCAACTTCACACTTTTTAATCAAAAATAATAAAATTATCTATTCTTATAGGAGGCTTCATGTTAAACCACATCTGGTTCTGGATGATTTTGGCCAGTCTTTTTATTGCTGGTATATATGATATTGTTAATAGCGTTAATGATGAAAAAACCGCTACAGAACAAATCGCCAAAGATGAAAAAGCACCTTCATTAAGCGAAACAACTTATCTTGGGAAAGTAACAAATGGCGCTATTGATGCGGCTGAGTTGGGAGTTAAAATTGCGATTGGCCTGATTGGCGTTATGGCAATGTGGCTTGGCATTATGCGCGTAGCCGAAGAAGCCGGGATGATTAAGAAACTCGGATATCTAGTACGGCCAATTACAAAAAGATTATTTCCTACGATCCCATCCGATCATCCGGCAATTGGGGCTATGATTATGAATATTGCCGCAAATATGCTTGGCTTAAGTAACGCTGCAACTCCTCTTGGGTTAAAAGCAATGGATGAACTTCAAAAACTAAATCCTGAAAAAGATACTGCAAGCAATGACATGATCACTTTTCTCGTGATCAATACAAGCGCTATTACCTTGATACCTGCTTCGGCTATTGCAATTAGGGCGTCTCTTGGTTCAGCAAATCCACAGGCAATTATTGTCCCTGCAATTATGGCGGCAACTGTAGCAACAATCGTGGGCTTAACAACTGTTAAAACGATACAGTATTTTCAAAGCAAGAAACAAGCTGCTAAATAGCGAAACAAATTAAAACTATAAATGACTTATTCCTCCTGGAGAAAAAATGGAAGTTTTTAAAATTATTATCGATTGGCTGTCCTTATTGGCAATCCCGCTGATGATTTTTGTATTTATTGGTTATGGATATCTAAAAAAAGTACGCGTTTACGAGGTATTTGTGGAAGGTGCAAAAGAAGGTTTTGATGTTGGTGTAAAAATCATCCCTTATCTTGTTGCGATGCTTATGGCAATTGCAATGTTTCGGGCAAGCGGGGCTTTAGATGTTTTAACCTGGCTGGCATCCCCAATTACAAATTTTATTGGAATGGCACCGGAGCTTTTACCAATGGCATTGATGCGCCCGCTATCAGGTAGTGGATCATTGGGCGTAATGTCTGAGCTTATGAGCACACATGGTGTAGATTCTTTGATTGGTTTTACTGCTTCTACAATGTTTGGCAGTACTGAAACGACCTTTTATGTTGTGGCCGTTTATTTTGGAGCCGTTGGAGTCCGTAAAACACGTTATGCTATTTCAGCCGGTTTAATGGCTGATGCAGCCGGTTTGATAACAGCCGTTTTGATAAGCAGACTGATGTTTTAGTGGCAAATTCACGAATTTATCAAGGCACCATTTTAGGTTTAAAACCTTATCTATTATCTAATGGCTTGATAATTTGCCTTGTTTCGTTGATATTCAATTTTCATTTTAATTAAATCATGAATTGTAATTTGTAAATCATATCAAGAGTAATATATGCCCGACCAGCTTAATTACGAAAAACTTAAAGCCGATCATGATCGGTTGAAGACAGGTATTCAGGAATTGGCAATTCTGAATGAAATTGCTACGACCATTAGCTCAACAATGGAGCTGGACAATATAATTGAGATCGTAGTAAAAAAATGCATTCGCCATTTTAAAGTTGAACAAGCCAATATATCACTTATCACAGAAGATACAGCTTTAGTACCCTTGCAAACAATGATCAGGGAATTTGATTCCGAATCTGGGCGAATTCCTTTTAGGCTGGATCAACAAATTACCGGCTGGATGTTAACTAAACACCAGGCACTTATCATAAATGATGTTGATGAGGATCCTCGTTTTAAATCTTTTCTTACCGAATCTGCATATTTTTCACTGCTTGCGGTGCCTATGATGCATAAAGGAAAAGTGATTGGTGTTTTAAGCCTTTTTAATAAATCCGGGAAGGAAGACTTTGACAGTAATGATCAGAGATTATTGACTATTATTGCTTCGGGATCATCTCAGGTAATTGTAAATGCGCGTTTATTGGAAGAAGAAAAAAAATTAATTGCTGTTAAGGAAGAACTGAATATTGCCAGCAAAATACAAAAGAAACTTCTGCCGGATACTCTTCCTGAAATTAAAGGATATCAAATAGCCGGAACAAATATACCGGCAAAAGAAGTGGGAGGGGATTATTACGATGTAATCCCAATTGATGAGAACAGATATATTATTTGCCTTGGTGATGTTTCCGGTAAAGGAATGCCCGCTGCTTTACTTGTTGCCAATCTACAGGCGACAATCCATTCATTAATACTCGCCAACGAAGAGCCTTCAAAAATTGTCCAGCAGGCCAACAAGTTGATTCATGCCAGTACTACATCAGATAAATTTATAACTTTTTTTCTGGGTATTCTTGATTTACAAACAAATGAATTAATTTATTGCAATGCCGGGCATGACAAACCTTTTGTGCTGAGTATCCAAAATAATTATGAAGAACTGGGAATGGGAGGATTGTGCCTGGGATTTGTACCACACTTTGATTATGAACGTGACACCTATAAAATTAAATCAAATGAAATCCTTGTTATTTTTAGTGATGGTGTAACCGAAGCAATGAACGCGGCTGAAGAAGAGTTTGAATTAGACCGTTTGCAACAGATAGTCCTGGAAAATAATAAAAAAAGTGCTGAACAGATTATGAATACGATTTTAAAAGAGATAGAAAATCATGTTGCCGGTGAAGAACAAATGGATGATATAACGCTCGTTGTTTTAAAGAAAACCCCGTAAATTTATACTAAAATTTTTTTTAATCCCTGACCTGAAAAGTAACAAATAAACAGTTATTTTTTTTTAATTATAAGTGCAATAATTATTGTGGCTCATACGTTTAGTTCGATATTATTTGTCATTTTCTTTTATTCTACCTCAATTAATGATAAGAGTATCTCCATTTATTAATCCAAACAGTTTAAATGAAAAGCAAACAGGTCTTAAATAAAAATACAAATCTACGAAAAGTACTGGGAGTGCCTGATGGCGTTGCCATTCTCGTTGGTATTACCATCGGTGCAGGAATTTATTCAACACCTCAGATAATTGCCGGGTACCAAGAGTCCTTCCTAAGCATCATTGTTCTTTGGCTAATTGTCGGGCTTTTTGTTTTTGTGGCCAGTTTAATTTATGCAGAGCTTGGGACCCGATTTCCGGAAACAGGCGGGGAGTATATTTATATCAGCCGGACATTTGGATCTTTTTTGGGGTTTCTTTTTGGCTGGACCCAGCTTTTTATTATAAGGACCAGCGCAACGGCAGGATTAACCATTATTGCAGTCAATTATCTCGGGTATTTTATTACTATGACCGGCCTGGAGCAAACTATTCTTGCGCTATTAATAATTAGCTTTCTTGGTTATCTAAACTTCATCGGTGTTGGCGCTGCCAGCCTTTTTCAAAAACTTTCAACTCTTATAAAAGTGATTGGATTGTTATTACTGGTCATAATTGGAATTATTCTAATTGATTCTCAAACGAGTTTAATTGGTACAAAAGCAATTGCTTCACAAAATTTGGGTGTGATTGGCAATACGGTGGCCGCTTTTATGCTTATCATTTTTACACACACAGGATGGGACCGTGTTGGCTATGTTGCCGGCGAAATGAAAAATCCAAAGAAAGTTATTCCGCAAACTATGATTTTTGGGATAGGGATTATTATAATTCTTTATCTTTCAATTAACTTCATTTATTATAATACACTTGGTATTGAAGGCTTACGAAGTAGCAAGATTGTTGCGTCTGATACGGCGACACACCTTATTGGGCCAATTGGCGCAGGACTGGTTTCAATACTTGTTATAATTTCTGCAATGGGAAGTACTAATGGCACTTTGATGACAGCTCCGAGAGTTTATTACGCAATGTCGAAAGATGGCCTTTTCTTTAATTGGTTAAACTATGTCCATCCAAAATATCAAACACCTTCGCGTGCAATAATTGTCCATTGTGTATGGGCATCTTTAATCCTTATAGTAAGAGGGCAATTTGAAACAATTGCAGTGGGGATGGTTTTTGCTGTATTAATATTTTATTTATTTACAACAGCAGCCTTAATAAAACAAAGGAAATCCAATGAAGGATCAGGAGTTTTTAAAATGCCTTTGTACCCCTTTCTGCCTATTGTGTTTTTTATTGGTATTACGCTGCTATTACTTTTTAGGGCATATTATGAATGGGAAAAATCATTAATTGACCTGGCTTTAATTGCAACCGGTATTCCCTTTGCAATTATTTGGAAAAGGAAGAAATTGAGATGATCGGCAAAACAATTTTACATTATAAAATTATTGAAAAGCTCGGCGAAGGTGGCATGGGCATCGTCTACAAAGCAGAGGATACCAAGCTGGAAAGACAGGTAGCAATAAAATTCCTACCTCACCATGTTGCAGGGAATACAGATGAACGCAAACGTTTTGAAACAGAAGCTAAAGCAGCCGCAGCTCTAAACCACGCTAATATTGCAACCATTTATGCGATTGAAGAAACTGATGACCAGCATTTTCTCGTCATGGAATACATAGAAGGTAAAGAACTGAAGGAAATTGTAAGAGCGCATGACGATTCGCCCAAGCCAATTGAAACTACAATTGATTACGCGACCCAAATTGCAGAAGGTCTAAAGGCAGCTCATGAAAAAGGCATAGTGCACCGCGATATAAAGCCTGCTAACATTATGGTTACCACTGATGGAAAAGTTAAAATTATGGACTTTGGCTTAGCTAAATTCCGTGGATCGGTGCAACTTACCCAGGTTGGTACAACAGTTGGTACAGCAGCTTATATGTCGCCGGAGCAGGCCAAGGGGGAAGAAGTTGATCAACGTTCTGATATTTGGTCTTTTGGAGTGGTTTTGTTTGAAATGGTAACGGGAGTACTTCCTTTTAAAGGTGATTATGAACAGGCGGTCATTTATTCGATCATAAATGAAGATCCGCAACCAATTACCGGGTCAGCTACTGATATTCCTGAGGGGTTAGAGCAAGTTATAAACAAAGCTATCTTAAAAGACCCCGATGATCGATTCCAAAACATAACTGAATTATTAGCTGAATTAAGAACGTTAAAAAATCAATCGAATGAGAATAATATTAATACAGTCGCTTCACTAAACAAGGCCCCGAAAAGAAAGACGCCATATCTCATTTTTGGAATTTTTGTCACTATCATGCTAACTGTCGTTATTGCATTGTTTTTCTTTCCTAAAAAGGAGCAAAGAAAAACAATAGACTTAATTGCAGTTCTCCCTTTTTCCAATAATAAGCCTGGCCCTGAAACAGATTACCTGGGTTTCGCACTTGCTGATCAGATTATTGGAGACTTGGTTTACCTTAAAAATATTGTGGTCCGTTCTTCAAGTTCAGTACGCAAATATGGAAAACAAGCAACGGACCTTTCGATTGCAGGTGATGAACTGAAAGTAGATTATATCTTAACAGGCAACTTTTTTAAGGAAGCTAATGTTATTCGATTAAATGTTGAACTTATTAAAGTTAATAATAATGAAATGGTTTGGCGTGAACCAATAGAGGTCGATTTCAACTCGGCCTTTGAGCTTCAGGATATTGTAGCGGAAAAAGTTGTTGAAAGGCTTAATGTCCAGTTTTCACAAAAAGAAATGAATAGAATTGGCAAAGATGTCCCTGACAATCCTTTAGCATATGAATATTACCTGCGGGGGGTTGGGTTTCCATTGACAGCCGAAGGAAACCAACTTGCCACTGAAATGTTAATGCAATCCATTGGATTAGATTCTACTTTTGCACCGGCTTTTTCCCAACTTGCAGATCGTCTGCACCGTGTAGCTCTTTATGGAAAATATGATTCAGAAAAATATAGAAGGGTAGAGAGTATTTATTTAAAGGCTATTTCTCTAAATAACGACCTTATTAGCGCACAAGCAGGCTTAGCTATGTATTATGCTGAAACCGGAAGAATAGAAAAAGCCGTAGTAATTTCTCGTCATCTTCTTGAAATAAACCCTAATAATGCAGATGCCCTTTTTTCTTTAGGATATATTTACCGATACGCCGGTATGGATAATGAAAGTATTTTGAAAATGGAACAGGCTATGAAAAATGATCCACGAAATCCCCGGTTTCGATCTTTAAGTTTATCCTACTGTAATATTGGAGAATACGAAAAAGCACTAAAAGTTTTTGAATTAATTGAAAGTAGTGATTGGGTTGTTGGGATGAGGGGCTATATCTTTTTCAAGCAGCGGAAAAAAGAGCAGGCCATTGAGGTTTTTAATAAAATTATTAATAGAACACTGATTCGTTTTGGACATTAAGCTCAATTACAAGAAAATCGTTTCTCATTGGGGATACATTGACCGGGCTTAAAACTATTCAAAAAAGAGAAGAGTTGAATATTACTGATTCAGAACCTCTTTATTATATAGCTTGTGATTTTGCACTATTTGGTGATAAAAAGAGATGTATTCAAACTTTGCAAAAGGCCATTGATGGTGGTTATTTTAATTATCCGGCAATGTTAAGGCAACCTGATTTAGATCCGGTGCGAGATGACCCTGAATTCCAGAAACTCATGGAAAAGGCAAAGAAAAAACATTTAGCTTTTAAAAAGAAATTTTTTCCCGGAAACTAAAGATGATTGAAAAAAAAATACTTCACTACAAAGTTATAGAAAAACTCGGCGAAGGCGGGATGGGTGTGGTATATCTTGCCGAGGATTCAAAGCTGGAACGCCGGGTAGCCATCAAGTTTCTACCACATCATATAACTGCTAATTCTGATGAGCGAAAGCGTTTTGAGATAGAAGCCAAAGCGGCTGCAGCACTAAACCATCCCAATATTGCCACCATTCATGCTATTGAAGAATCAGATACAGAGATGTTCCTGGTGATGGAGTATATCGAAGGCAAAGAGCTCAGGAATATTGTAAGGGCGTATTGCGATACACCCCAACCAATTAACAAAACAATTGATTACGCCATCCAAATTGCAGGAGGTTTGCAAGCCGCGCATGAAAAAGGGATAGTTCACAGGGATATTAAATCATCCAATATAATGGTTACCGAAGATGGTAAAGTGAAAATCATGGATTTCGGATTGGCCAAGTTTCACGGTTCAGCACAACTTACCCAAATTGGCACAACGCTTGGAACTGCCGCTTATATGAGTCCTGAACAAGCACGGGGTGATGAAGTTGATCACAGATCAGATATCTGGTCATTTGGTGTTGTTTTATATGAAATGTTGACTGGTGAGCTACCTTTCAAAGGCGAATATGAGCAGGCAGTTATTTATAATATTTTAAATGAATCACCTGAATCCATGACAGAGCACTCAGCAGATATTACTGAAGAATTAGTGCATATAATGGATAAGTGCCTGCAAAAGGAACCTTCCAACAGATATCAAAATGCTGAGGAAATAATCAGAGATTTATCTGGAAAGTATGAGCAATCAAAAAGTATAAAAATTTCAACTAAAAAAAATGAAAACGCACAGAATAAGAAAAGGGGTAATTATTATATAGCAGCAATTGCTGGGTTTCTTATTATTGTCTTTGGAGGCTATTTATTTTTCACTCAAAAAGCAGAAGACAATTTGACTGTTAAAGATAAACTGATTGTTTTACCCTTTGAAAATCTTGGACCTTCGGAAGAAGAATATTTTGCTGAAGGTATAACAGAAGAGATTACCAGTCGTTTATCATCTCTAAAATCATTAGCTGTTATTTCACGTAAAAGCGCGCGTCAATACAGGGAAACAGAAAAGACGATTAAACAAATTGGCGAAGAACTTGGAGTAAAATATATTCTTGAAGGGACTGTGCGCTGGGCGAGAAACCCTGATGGCACTGACCGCGTACGCATAACACCACAATTAATTCAGACTAAGCAAGATGTTAATATTTGGACGCATATTTATGAGGAAACAATTGAGGATATTTTTCGCGTTCAATCCGAAATTGCTCATAACGTTGTTAAAGAACTTGGTATTACTTTGGAAGCGTCCGAGGTACAAAACCTGAACAAGACTCCAACAGAAAATATCGAAGCTTATCAATCATATATTAGAGGTATTTATTATTTAAATCGCCCACATTTTACAAGGGAACTTTGGCTTAAAGCGGTTGAAAGTTTTGAGCATGCTGTGAAACTTGATCCACATTTTGCTTTAGCCTATGCCGCACTTTCAAAAACGCATTCCCGCATGATTTTTGTACGGTATGACCTTACTCCTGAAAGAATGACAAAAGCAGACAGCGCTGCCAGTAAAGCATTGCGTTTTGGTAGGGACCTTCCTGAGATTCATCTTAATATCGGATATTATTATTTGTGGGCATATCGAGATTCAGAAATGGCCTTAAAAGAATTCAGGATTGCCGAACAAGGCATGCCAAATAATGCAGATGTACAGAGAGCCTTGTCAAGTCTGTATAGCACTCTTGGGCAGTGGGATATTTATATGAAAGCACTCAAGAAAGGTATTGAACTGAGTCCCAGAGATCCTTCGCTGGTTTCTGAACTTGCTTTTGCTTATTGGTTTAATCATGAATTTGATTTGGGGTTGGAAGCAAGTAACAAGGCAATAGAGATTTCACCCGGGTCAAACTGGCCTTATTATTATAAAGCCAATATTATCTGGAGTAAATCCGGCCCGGATGACATTTCACAGGCTGCTCTTGAAAATGCATCACCGGAGCATAGTTGGTGGTTATGGTATTGGTACTGGCAGGAAACGATGCGTGGGAATTATCAAAAAGCGCTTGATCTTTTATCCAAAAGAGAAGGTATGTGGATGAATAATAAAATTTGTGCGCGACCCAATGCTTTGCTTGCTGCTTTTATTTATGATTTTCAAAATAAAAAGGAACTTGCACAAGCAAGTTATGATTCTGCCCGTGTTCTTCTGGAGCAAGCTGTAAAAGAAACACCGGATGATCCACGTTATCACAGCTCACTTGGTATTGCATATGCAGGTCTCGGAAATAAGGTTGATGCCATTAAAGAAGGTAAAAAAGCAGTTGAGTTGCTTCCACTTTCAAAAGATGCAATTTACGGTACTATTTTCGTAACTGATCTTGCCCACATTTATACATTAGTTGGAGAATTCGATCTTGCGCTGAAGCAGCTTGAAGAATTATTAATAAAACCATCTATGCTTTCCAGCACCTGGTTAAAAAACGATATACGTTTTGCCCGTATGCATGATAAAACTGGATTTCAGGAGTTAACTAAGAAGTATTCGGAGAAAAATTGATGATTGGAAAGGCTATCCTCCATTACAAAATTCTTGAAAAGCTGGGTCAAGGCGGCATGGGTATAGTATACCTTGCAGAGGATACCAAGCTGGAAAGACAGGTAGCCATAAAATTCCTACCTCACCATATTGCAGGGAATACAGATGAACGTAAGCGTTTTGAAACGGAAGCTAAAGCGGCCGCAGCTCTAAACCATCCAAATATTGCTACTATTCATGCCATTGAAGAATCTGAAAATGAAATGTTTCTTGTAATGGAATATATAGAGGGGATAGAGTTAAAACAGCAGATTGACAGAGGCAAACTTGGGATTGAAAGAACTGTCGACATTGCCATCCAAATTGCCGAAGGATTGCAAGCCGCTCATAAAAAAGGGATAGCTCACCGCGATATTAAATCTTCAAATATAATGTTAACAGTCGATGGCAAAGTAAAAATAATGGATTTTGGACTGGCAAAGTTCAGATCATCCACACCGGCAAAAGCTGGAACAACTGTTGGTACTGCTGCATACATGTCACCCGAGATGTCCAATGGGGAAGAAGCAGATCATCGAACTGACATTTGGTCATTTGGAATTGTTGTTTATGAAATGATTGCAGGACAATTGCCTTTTCAAGGGGATTATGAACTGGCAGTGTTGTATGCAATTGTAAATGAACCTCCAAAACCTTTATCAGATTATATTAAAGGTATTCCGAAAGTTTTAGAAACAGTTATTGATAAATGTTTGATGAAAGATGTTGAAGAACGCTACCAAAATATTGAAAGCATTTTACAAGAAAGCATTTTTAAAAGTTACCATTCTATTTCTTCGGAAGCGATTGAGGAGTTGGAAGATGTAAAGAGTTCTGTGAAAATACGAAAAACCCATCTTTTTGCACTAATAACGCTTTTTGTAGTTCTGGCTTTTTTTGTATCCCAAATTGTATTTATAAACGAACCCGATATAGCCAAACAAGAAAATAGTAACATACTACTGAAAAGAATTGCGGTTCTTCCATTCAATAATTTAAATAATAATCCTGAGTCCAATTATCTTGGATTTGCCCTTTCAGACAGGATAATAAGCTCACTGGCATATATTGAAGAGTTACTTGTCCGTCCCTCGCGATCTGTTAGACCTTATCAAAATATTGAGGTTGAAACCAAGAGTATCGCAGAAAAATTAAAAGTTGATTATATACTTTCTGGCAATTATCTCAAAGAAAATGATATGGTCCGGCTTTCCCTGGAACTAATTGATGTAAAAACAAATAATTTGATTTGGCATGAAGGAATTGAATTACCATTTGAGAATACTTTTAAGCTGCAAGATTTGGTTTCTCAAAAAGTAGTAGATAATTTAAAAATCCACTTTTCATCAAAATCTACAGACGATAATTCCACAAATAACCCTGCAGCATATGAGTATTTTTTACGTGCTTTGTCATATCCCTTAAGCCTTGAAGGGCATC
The DNA here is from genome assembly GCA_013112635.1 of Calditrichota bacterium. NCBI lineage: Bacteria > Pseudomonadati > Calditrichota > Calditrichota bacterium. The sequence continues at coordinate 141,044 of JABFGF010000001.1, forward strand.
AACTCTCAATTGAAATGTTCAAAAAATCTATAGAGCTTGATTCGACTTTTGCACCGGCCTATGCAGAACTTGGCTTCCGCCTTCATTTAATTGCCAGCTACGATCTTAATGAAAGAAGCAGGCTTGAAGATGCAGAGAAAGCATATGAGAAAGCGTTGGCAATTAATAAAAATTTGCTCACGGGACTAAGTCAGTTAGCGGTGTTATATACAGAAAAGAATAAAGCAGTAAAAGCGGTTGAGCTAATTAAAAAGGCGCTGGCTATAAACCCAAATAATGCCGGGGCTCATTTTTGGCTTGGTTACATTTATCGATACACAGGATTGCTAAAAGAGTCTGTAGAGGAAATGGAAAAGGCAGTTGCCTTAGATCCCGGCAATCCCCGTTTCAGATCGTTGGGTGTAACTTATATTTATCAGCAACAGTTTGAGAAAGCATTGATTGGTTTAAATTTAGATGAAGAAAGTACATACACAAAGGCCTGGAAAGGAAATATCTATTTAAGAAAAAGCCAATTTGCAAAAGCCAAAAAGTATTTATCGGATGCAATTACACAACAACCCGGTGGTTCGCTGGGAACCTGGTCAAAGGCAATGCTTTACTATATCGATGGAGAAATTGATAAAGGTCTAGAGATGATCAGAAAACTTGAAACATCTGATGTGTTTGATGGAGAACAATTTTACAATTACGCTAATTTATACGGGCTTTATGGAAAAAAAGAAGATTGTATCCGTGTTTTAAAAAAGGCAGTTGAAAGCGGTTTTTATTGCTACCCATTTTTACTAAATGATTCTTTTTTAAATAATGTTCGAAACGATGATGCTTTTCAAAAGATACTTATTGACGCAAAGGAAAAACACGAATCATTTAAAAAGAAATTCTTTTTGGAATAGCAGCTGCAGTTTCAAACAATCCTGAATTTTTAGAATTATTGAAAAATATAAAGGAAAAAATTGGTAACTGGTAAAACCATTTCCATAAAATATCTGAAAAACTTGCCAAGGTTGATTGGATGTAGGTTTTCAAACGAGAATGAACAAGCTGCTATCAATTTACAAGGAATAAATGGAACTGAAAAATATTTCCACAAAGGTTCTGAATTGATTTTGCAAAGGTTATTTTATTTCATTAATTTTAGCCACTACAAAATAAAAAAAATCATAGGAGATCGTTTCATGAACTTTAAATCTGTTATAATTACATCACTAATTTTGGCTGGATTGCTTTTTGCAGCCGATACAAAAAATTTTGGAGAAAAGCTGACCCTTAATGAAACTACTCAGATTTCAAAAATAAACGAAACACCGGAAGACTTTGTAGATAAGGCTGTTCTTGTAGAAGGCCGTATCATTGACGTTTGTAAAAAACGTGGCTGCTGGATTAAAATTGCTGGTGATAAAGAGTTTGAATCTATTCTTGTTAAAGTAGACGATGGTGTAATAATTTTCCCAATGGAAAGCAAAGGTAAAATGGCCAAAGTTGAAGGGAAAATTGAAAAAGTAGAATATACAATGGAACAAACCATTGAAAAAGAAAAGCACAAATGCGAGATGGAAGGCAAGGAATTTGATGCATCTAAAGTTACAAAGCCAGATGTATTGTATCGTTTACGCGCACTTGGTGCTGATATTGAAATGTAATTATTTTAGCTAAGTCTATGGCCTCGCCTTGCGGGGCTTTTTTTTTAGCTGGATAAAAAAAGAGTGGATATCCCAAAAAAGAATACGGAGTATAAATTGAAAATAAGAAAATGGTTGCGCATTTTGCACAGGGATATTGGTTATCTGGGAATCGGTTTAACAGTTATTTTTGCTGTTTCCGGGATCGCCGTAAATCATATTCATGATTGGAATCCAAATTATTCCATAGAACAATCAACAACGCAAGTAGAAAATATTCCATCTACAAATAATGAAGATATTGTAAAGCATGTTCTAAACGAGCTGGAAATAACTCAAAAGCCGGAGGGTTGGCATAGAACTTCGCCAAACCACTTACAGATTTTTTTAGAAGGCAACACTGTAGATGTTAATCTTGAAACCGGTAAAATTGTACAAGAGAAAGTATCACCAAGGCCATTTTTGAGAGAGTTTAATGTTTTGCATTTAAATGAACCCAAACAAGCCTGGACCTGGTTTTCAGATTTATATGCCGTAAGTCTTTTGTTCCTTGCAATTAGTGGTCTCTTTTTGTTAAAAGGTAAAAAAGGTTGGAAGTGGCGTGGTACATGGATGACAGCCATTGGAATAGTTATCCCAATATTATTTTTGCTTTATTACAGGTGATCAAATGCCAAAAAAAATTAAAATCGCTTTGGTTTCTTCAGAAATTTTCCCCTTTTCCAAAACAGGTGGGCTGGCGGATGTGAGCGGTGCATTAGGCAAATACCTATCAAAAAACAATGTTGATGTAAGGTTAATAACACCTTTATACTCAGATGTCGACTTATCCGTATCCAACTTTTATCCTGTTAAATTTTTACAGGATATGGAATTGTGGTTTGGAAGTCATAAGTATAGTTATTCCGTTCATACAGCAAAAATTCCGGACACAGCTGCAAGTGTATATTTTATTTCCTGTCCTGAATTGTATAACCGGGAGTCACTATATACAAATGATGTCGATGAACACATTCGGTTTGCTTTGTTAAGCCGGGCAGCAATTGAGATTTGTCAGAAAATGGCATGGGCACCAGATGTCTTTCATTGCAATGACTGGCAGAGTGCTTTATTGCCCTTATATTTAAAAACTCATTATTCCTGGGATTCGCTTTTTAGTAAATCAAAAACATTGCTTTCTATTCACAATATCGGTTATCAGGGTAGTTTTAATTTAGCCGTGATTAATGATTTAGGTTTTGCCGATTTTACTCATCTCCTGGATGATTTTGACAATAAATCCGGCCAATTCAATTTTATGAAATTGGGGGTAATCCACTCTGATAAACTCTCTACGGTCAGTAAAACCTATGCTCAGGAAATTCAGACTGAAGAGTATGGCGCTGGGCTGGATCCAATGTTAGCTTACCGGAAAGAAAATCTTGTTGGAATTGTAAATGGTGTTGACTATGAGGAATGGGATCCTGAAAATGATACGAATATTAACTTTCCATTTTCAATAAATAAACTTTCCGGAAAAAAGAAAAATAAACAAAGTCTATTAGACTCGTTTGATTTAGAATTTTCCATAAAAAGGCCACTAATTGGCATGATTACCAGGTTGGTCGAACAAAAGGGTCTTGATTTAATAATTCAGGTGTTAGAAAATTTTCTGGCTCACAAAGATATGCAGGTAGTTGTTTTAGGGAGTGGAGACCCAAAATATGTGGAATTTTTTACATACTTGAAAAACAAATATCCTGCAAAATTGGGATTTTTTTCTGGTTATAATAACAAACTGGCTCATCTTATTGAGGCAGGATCGGACATGTTTTTAATGCCGTCGAAATACGAGCCATGTGGATTAAATCAAATCTATAGCCTGAAATATGGCACAATTCCAATTGTACGTAAAACAGGTGGCTTAGCTGATACAGTTGATCTTTATGATTGGGAAAAGCAAAGCGGCACAGGATTCGTTTTCGAAGATTATTCCGCAGAAGGGTTGGATTGGGCAATCGATTATGCATTGGAAACATTTAAGCATACGAAGGCCTGGAAGAAAATAATCTCAAATGCCATGAAACAGGATTATTCATGGGATCGACAAGTTAAAGAATATATAAAACTTTATTCTGCTCTGTTGAAAAGCAAATAAGCATTTTTGCAATTATTTAGTTTTTATGTATAGGTAATAAAATATTGCAATTTTTTTCATGTGCGCTATATTGGGGAAAACAAAGTTTAGGAGGAGAGCCATGAAACTCTATGGAGGAAAGGATCATCGAATTTCCATTGATTATGCGCGCGAATTGACTCGAAATTTCAGGGCGGAAAAAAAGACAGGTGAAAGTATTTCGGGTTTGTTTGACAAAGAGACTGTTTTAGCAGTATTAAACCAACAGGATTGCATTGCAATGCGTTATTATCATGGAATTAATGAAGAAGATAAGAATGTAATTGTGATCGTTGGAGTTGATAAACATGGTTATGATATCCTTGATGGCGTAATCATTGAAAAAGCTTTTCCATGTCCGCCATTTTGTGGTGATATAAATGATTTAAATGCGGATGACGTTGAAGAAAAAAGACTCGCCGTTTAGAGCTTAAAATACAATATTTGGATTTTTTCTTCTTATTATCTACAGTTTTAAAGTATTTTGTTTCTTATATTAAAAATTCTCTTGGGGACGATATTGGATTCGACGGGCAAGAGAAGGGTGTAAACAGCAATCCGGGATTCCGGCTACCCCGTGATTAACCGGAAAGCACTATAAGTGCCGATAATAATTACGCATTAGCAGCTTAATTGACTGCTACGCTTCCTATTTCTCTAATTTACCGGGGATTTTTGAAGCGCCAATTTTAAGGTAGATTGGGTCAATATTTTGTCTGTGGGTATTGATTCATATTTAGCAGGCTGGTTTTATAAACGGCTCGTTACTTTATCGCTTATAAAATGAGACCTAAAAAAGTAACTATGATTGTAGACGTTTGCATTGGTCCTTGTCCGGACCCGGGTTCAACTCCCGGCGTCTCCACTTTTTTTATCAATTAAACCAGATTAAACAACCTTTTTCAATTGGCAGAATGCAATCAAATATAGTTTATATTGCTACTAGTCTTGATGGATATATTACAGACAGAAATGGCGGATTAGAATGGCTCGATTCAATTCCTAATCCAGACAGACTTGATCTTGGCTGGACAAGTTTTATGAGCCGGGTTGATGCAATTATAATGGGCCGGAACACATTCGAGGCAGTGTGTGGCTTCGATGTTGATTGGCCATATCAAAAACCGGTATTTGTTTTAAGTAATTCTTTAACTTCTTTAGGGGATGAATTCAAAGATAAGGTTAAGCTTGTTAAAGGGGACCTTTCAAATGTTGTGAAGAATTTGAATCAGGAAGGTTTTTCTCAACTTTATATTGATGGTGGTTTAACAGTTCAAAATTTTCTAAAAGAAGATTTAATTGATGAAATGATTATTACAATTATGCCAATATTGCTTGGTGGTGGAGTTTCACTATTTAAAAAGCTTCCGAAAGAATTGGGATTTGAACATATCAAAACAGAAGTGTTTTTAGATGCCTTAGTTCAAAGTCACTATCGGCGGAAGAGATAACTTTACTATTGTAGTGGTTCCTACCTTTAATTTTACATGAATAATAAAATCACAATTGTTTCTGGTCTTCCACGCTCTGGCACATCCATGATGATGAAAGTTTTGCAAAAGGGCGGAATGACTTTAGTTTATGATGATTTAAGGGTTGCAGATAATGACAATCCGAACGGATATTTTGAATATGCAAAAGTAAAAAACCTAAAAGAGGATAATTCCTGGCTTTTTGATGCCCAGGGACAAGCAATCAAAATACTCTTCAATTTTTTGTATTTCCTTCCACAAAAATATAAATTCAAAATTATCTTTATGCAGCGTAATATGCAGGAGATTTTAGCATCACAAAATAAAATGTTGCTGAGATCTGGAAAATCTATTGGTCAGGATAACAGACAATTTGAAATTTTATTTAATTCTGAAATTATAAAGTGCAAGGATTGGCTAAAAAATCAAAAAAATATTGATACAATAAATGTTTCTTATAATCAGATTATGGAAACGCCTTTCCCAATTTGCCAGTCAATTAATAATTTCTTAGAAAAGAGTTTAAATTTAGATGGTATGGTAAATGCCATTGATAAATCACTTTATAGAAATAAATCTGACAAATTATAGAATAAATGATTAAAATTTTCTTAATACTTTTGATAATAATTTTTGTTTTTTTGCTGTATGCTTCTCAAAAGGAAACTAAGAAAGCTGCCCTTAAAAGAAGACAGTTAATTAATAAGATAAAAAACAGAGATCGTGATTAAAAATAAGTTGACAGACATTTTTGACGTGTGTATATTCAAGGCTCACAACAGAGAATATTGTTGTTTTTAGCGAGAGTAGCTCAGTGGCTAGAGCACGACCTTGCCAAGGTCGGGGTCGCGGGTTCGAATCCCGTCTCTCGCTCATTTTTATTTCAGGGCGGCAAAATACGGTTTTTGTTTTAAAAACGGCGACGTACCCAAGTGGTTAAGGGAGAGGTCTGCAACACCTTTATCGTCGGTTCGAATCCGACCGTCGCCTCACATTAAGTTTCCGTGCCGAGGTGGTGGAATTGGTAGACACAAGAGACTTAAAATCTCTCGATCTTCGGATCGTGCCGGTTCAAGTCCGGCCCTCGGTACAAAGATATGAGCTTCAGGATTTCCTGGAGCTTTTTTTATGTATGGATATTTAATGAAATGATTGGAAAAACTTGAATTGGGCGGAGTTAAGCACTTGTGTTTTTTAGCATCATTCTTCGTTTAATTCGAATTAATGAGCGGCAATGAAACTGTAAATCTACAATGAGAGTTTGTTTCAGAATCAACCTCAATTGAACCATTATTTTCTTCTATCAATTCTTTTACTAAATCCATCCCAATCCCACGACCCGAAATTAAATCTGCTTCATCGTTTGACGAGATTCCAGCTGTAAATATTACATTGGATAATTGCTTTTTATCCCAGCTATTTATTTCCTCTTCCTTCCAGTTGTTTAGTTCTAATGCTTTGTCTTTTAGTTTGTCCAGTTGCAAACCTTTTCCATCATCCATGTAAGTGAGAATAAGTCGGTTCTTGTGAATACTGTTTGATAATCTAATAACACCAGTTTCAGGTTTGTTTCCATTTAAACGTTCATCAACACTTTCAATGCCATGAGATAGGCTGTTGCGTGTAAATTGAACAAGAATGTTTTTTATCAATGGAATATAATTTGATGGAATTAATTCTGAATTGAAATCTGAATTGTCTAATGAAACTTTTTTATTTAATTCTTTCGAGACATTTTCTATCATTTTTTTAAAATCTATAAGAAGGTTATCATTTGCACCCATTTCTTCCTTTTGAAAAGTGAGGGCAGATAATTTATCAATTAAACCTTTGAAATCATTCATGTTCTTCATTAAATCATGAACTCCCATTACTAGTGGGATAAAATCGTTTCCTTTTACATTTGGTTTTCGCCCGACTTCTAGCGCTATTTCTTCCAGTTTGTGACATTGATTAGCAAAAAAGCCAAAGTTTAATAAACTCGCATTTCCTTTTAACAGGTGAAGCTTTCTTCCCGTTTGCTCTAAGACAAAATTATATTTAGAATTGTCTTCACATTGCAATAAGTTTTCTAATTCTGATAACTCATTATTAGTAGATGTCATAAAATCTTGCAATGTTTTTGGGGCTAATTGAACTATGGACATTAACCACTCTACCTGTTTTTGGGAATCTTCTTCTGTTTTTTTAAGCTTTTCAGAAAGCAGGTATTCGTCTGTCTCATCAATGACTGTTGCAATTAAGCCTGTTATCTTCTCGTTGTGAATAATTCTTTTAAATTCGAAAGACAAATATTTTGACTTACTTTCTTCATCAAACCCAAATCTTAATTTGGTAATTGGATTTAATTCTTTAACCAGGCATTCATCGATTTCTATATCAAACAAAATATCCAGATATTCTTTAACTGTTTTAATATTATCTTCTTGTAAATATGAAGAAAGTAATTCCAAAATTGATTTTTCAGCAGGGCTGGAAGTTTCAAGTATATCTAATAATGCAGAAGAATATTGCGATTGAATAATAAGGTCAATATCTAAAAGAAAAAAACCTTCTTCTACATTCTGTAAAATTTTATCTTTTTCTTTTTGAGAGTCTTTAAGACTTTGGTTACTTAATGCTAATTCTTTGGTTCTTTCATTTACTTTTTTCTTTAAAAGGTAAACCCACCCAAAAGTGATTACAATTAGTAAACCCAAGCCAGCCAATAAACCAAATGCTTTTTGTATTGTTAACCAGGGTGGAGGATTAATTAATTGAATATCTGACTTCGACCTTAAAAGTAACTTTAGGGTTTCGGGGACATATACACCTTCTTCTGTTTTTTTGATATTTAGAGGGTTAATACTCAACTTCGTTATACCCGAGATTGCAATATCACTCCCGGCTTCAAATAACTCGGCTAAACTCACTGAATCCGTATTGTATAAAAACGCTGTAAAATAATGGTTATCCTTTTCAAGGTGGAGATCAACAGAAGACTTAGTCTCTACAATCCTTACTAAATGTGCATTAAAAGATACAAGGGTGGCTTCCGGGACATTTATTAAGGGAGATATGGATTTTAATGCAACCGGTTCAATTATTTGACTACTTCCAATTTTTTTACAAATTCCGTTTTCAATTTCCGGAGATAGGTTTCCAGATATTGCAAACCCTACTACTTCAACATAATCTCCAATCTTAAAGTTATAAGCATTTGTTGTGCTTACCAATATGCTTCCTGTTGAGTCCTGAATGTATATTTGTTGATTAATTCCAGGGTGAATGACAGTTCCCTCTAACTTTATTCTTTGGTTAGCATCAAAACCATGAGAGAATTGCATAATCCTATTAATTGGCACTGGTTTTAACTCAAATGGGTTTATAGGTTCTTCATTCAGGATGGAAATCTGATCTATATTTTGAAGCATTATTCTGATCCCAAGGAGTTGCTTTCTCGAATTAAAATTGCTTGCACACACCCCACTAACCTCGACAAAGCTTCCGATAAAATGAACAGGCAGTTTTTGAGTATTGTTAGTTTTAAGCTGAACACCAATTGTTTTACCATCCATATCTAAAATCATTTTTATAGATTGATGAAAATCATCTCTTTTTGCAGATTTTATTTTTCCTTTTACAGTAATCCACTGGCTGTCTTCATGGCCATTAAATATTTTATCGTGGTTTGTATTCGGATATGTTGGCATTTTCCCTTGGCCTAGCACTTTAATAAACGTTTCGTTTAAAACTGGTGCAAAATCACCAGGATAGACTTTGGCAGTGACTTTGACCCGGTCGCCCATTTTAGGCTTATCACCATTATTTACAAACATAAATATGCCTGCAGTCTTATCTTGAACAAAACAGTAACGTTCGGTACTATAAGTAATTGTTCCAAAAATTTCTACATTGGGATGCTTTGATGCTTCACTCGTAGGGAGTGCCCTAATAACATCAATATGTTTGTATACTTTTTCTTGCCCTAAAAGATAAGAACAATGGGCAATAAACAATACAATAGATAACAAATACAATCTCTGAGTTTGTTGTTTTGTATTCATATCTAACCTCGAATTTTGAGATGAAAAGAAATAAAGGGGAAATAGTCTTTCTATTTTGAATGTCGAAATATATTCTTAGTAATTAAACTAAATACTATTTTTGATCAGAAACCAAGTCTTTTGACTAAGTGTTTAGAAGTTAAAACCTACCATTGCATGTGTTATTCTTTGGGTTAAATGAAAAACTTTTTTTAAAATTTAAAAAATGTTGGTATTTTGCTGAATGAAAATTATTTACTTTGACTGTTTTAGCGGTATAAGCGGAGACATGCTTCTTGGTGCTTTTATTGATGCTGGTCTTAATCAAGAGTTATTAACCGAATTACCGGAAAAACTCAATCTTCCACAAGTTAAAGTTACAATCAACAAAGTCCTTAAAAATGGATTAAGTGCTACAAAGGTTGATGTAACGTTTCCCGAAGAACAGGTACACCGACATCTTGCTGATATTGAAAAAATAATTGATGCTGCGGATTTACCTGATCCTGTAAAAATCATATCAAAAAAGATATTTTTAAATCTTGCTAAAGCAGAAGCCCGCGTGCATGGAACAGATGTTGACCAAATTCATTTTCATGAAGTAGGTGCTTTAGATGCAATCGCTGATATTACCGGAGTAGCGTTGGGTTTTCACGAATTGCAAATTGATCAGGCTTTTTGTAGCAAAATATCAGTGGGTGGTGGACTTGTCAAAATTGCTCACGGAACTTATCCGGTTCCTGCACCGGCAACTGCATATTTATTAGAAGGTTTTATGCTTAACCAAGGCCCTGTTGATAAAGAGCTTGTGACGCCAACCGGAGCAGCTGTTTTAGCTACTTTGTGTGAACAAACTGAAATCCCTTCTTTCCATTTAAAGGCAACAGGATATGGAGCTGGTACTGCTGAATTTAAGGACACCCCAAATGTTTTGAGAGTCCAGTTAGGAGAAATACAAAAAAGCACTAATTTAGAATCTGATGAAATTCTTCAAATTGAGTGTAATATTGATGATTTAAACCCTCAAATTTATCCTTATTTGATTGAGCAAGTTTTACAAGCCGGGGCGGTAGAAGCATTTGTTACACCGGTTGTAATGAAAAAGGGCAGACCGGGACATTTGTTTTCGATTCTATGTGCAGATGAAAATGAACAGGATATTTTAAATATCATTTTTAAAGAAACAACTTCGATCGGGGTTCGCAAACAAAAATTAACACGATCAATTTTAAAGCGCAGGGTTACCGATCTTAAAACATCTTTTGGTATTATAAAGGTAAAAGAAATTACTTTGCCGGATGGAAGTATAAAAAGAACTCCGGAATTTGAGGATTGTAAAAAGGTGGCTTTGGAAACTGGGGAAGCCTTGATGGACATACAAAAAAAACTAATTGAAGAAATAAACAAAACTTGAATTAGTTAAAATTTGGTAATATTAATTTGGGATTATAGATATGCATGAAACGATAGAAAAACAACTGCTTGAACATAAATCTGTTTTGGAAAAAACAACAGAAATACTTGCTCAGGAAATTGAAAAAGCCTCGATTCTCGCTGTTGAGACAATTCAATCCGGAAATAAAATTATGTTTTGCGGAAATGGTGGTAGTGCCTCGGATGCTCAGCATTTGGCTGCGGAGCTTAGCGGGCGTTTTGTAAGGGAAAGAAAAGGTTTGCCAGGGCTGGCATTAACAACCGATGCATCTGTCTTAACATCTGTTTCAAATGATTTTGGCTTTGAATTTGTCTTCTCCAGGCAGGTTGAAGCAATTGCATCAAAAGGTGATTTGCTGATTGGTATTTCAACCTCCGGAAACAGCGCCAACGTTATCAACGCGCTTAAAATGGCAAAAAAACTTGGCTGCAAAACGCTTGGTTTTAGTGGCAATAAGGGCGGCAAATTTAGCGGTGAGTGTGATTTGAATTTAATTGTTCCATCAGATGTAACAGCACGAATTCAAGAAATGCATATTTTAATTGGTCATATAATCTGCCAGGCCATTGATGATGCTTTTTGCTAGTTAATGGTGTCATTCAAAGTAGAGCAGTGAAGCGAAGAATCTTATAGGAACCGGGAATGCTTCAACCCTCAGTATGACATCAGATTTTTATTCTTTTAAGTATATAATCTGAAACCTCTTCCAATTTGTTAAAATGAGGTATTTTAATATTCATTTTCGTTAACAACAGAAAATTCTTATAAAATCCTACCGCTGGTTTATTATATTGCAAAGCTAATTCAACCTCGCTTATAGTACCATAACTCCCCGGCAATACAACAATATAATCTGCGCTTAGAATATTTATATGGTTACGCGACAAAGGATCAGTTCCTTTTTTTCCGCTAAATGGAAGATGAGTATAAAGTGGAACCTCAATCCATGGATTGGGATAGCCTGAGTGACTTTTATACTTTCTGTTTTCAACTTTTCCCGGAATGACGCCAAGTGATAACCCGGAACGTTTTTTTGTTTCAACGAAAGTTTTACTTACAACCTGCATTACACCACTACCACCACCACCGGTTAACAGATGAAATCCCGATTCAGCAATCCACTTTCCCAAAGGTTCTGAGAATTCCAGGTGTTCGTCATTACCCGATCCCATAACACCGATTATTTTTAGTTTATTCATATAGTGATTAAAAGTTAATCCGGTTATTTTTCCGCAAATAGTTATAAGCCCGCATCAACCCAATCACTGCAAGAGCGTCTTTAATTTCTGTATTTAAAACCATTTGCCATGCTTCTTCAAAAGGCAGTTTTTTTATGATTAGGTCTTCTGTGTCATCCGGGTCAGATTCACCTTGTTCTAAATCTTCAGCAAGATAAACGTATCCTACTTCATCTGTAAAACAATTACTTGTATAAAGGGTGTTAAGAAAAGTCCATCTTTTTGCTGTCAACCCAGTTTCTTCACGCAACTCACGCTTAGCGCCTATTAAAGTATCCTCTCCGTGTAATCCTCCGCCTTCAGGTATTTCCCAGGAGTACTCGCCTAGTGGATAGCGAAACTGGCCAACCAGGTATGTCTGCAAGTCATGAGTGATCGGTACAATTCCGATTGCAGGTTTTGCCTCAACAACACTGTAAATACCATTGTTTCCCGATGGATTGATTACCTTATCTTCACGCAGACGTATCCAATCATTTTTATAAATTTCTTTTGTGCTGATTTTTTTCCAGGGATTTTTCATATATCTCCAAAAAATTAATCCAAGTGAAAATGGATTTTAAAATAATAAAGTTTTTTTTATCAAAATTTAGGTTTAATTTTAGGCATTCAATCAATGATTTACAAAGTTATATCAACCAAAAATTTAAAATCAGCAAGAATAAGGAAAAATAATGGATGACAGATTAATTGAATGTGTACCCAACTTTTCTGAAGGGAAAGATCTTAACCTTATTAAACAAATTACAAACGAAATTGAAGCCGTCGATCATATAAAACTTCTTGATGTTGATCCCGGTGCTGAGATGAACCGTACTGTTGTAACATTTGTTGGCCCACCTGAATCAGTTAAGGAAGCTGCATTTCGGTCAATCAAAAAAGCTTCCGAATTGATCGATATGACAAAACACCAGGGATCACATCCACGCATGGGCGCTACCGATGTTTGCCCTTTTGTGCCGGTTAGTGGCGTTTCAATAGAGGAATGCATCGAACTTTCCAAAGAAGTGGCCAAAAGAGTTGGCGATGAATTACAAATCCCGATTTACCTGTATGAAAAATCTGCCCAAAAACCTGAACGAGAAAATCTCGCTGTTGTGCGGAAAGGGGAATATGAGGCTTTGGAAGCAAAACTGGCCAAGCCGGAGTGGAAGCCCGATTTTGGACCGGCCATATTTAATGCTAAGGCAGGTGGCACAGTAATGGGTGTCCGTGAATTTTTGATTGCTTATAATATTAGCTTGAATACCCGCGAAAAATTGCATGCTACAGACATTGCTTTTGAACTACGCGAGAAAGGGCGTTCTGCTCGTCGTGGAAATATTAATCCGTTTTATTATAAAGGCCAAACAATTCTTAAATACAAAGAAGGATTGTATCCTTGTGGAAGTTGTGATTTTGAAGGCAAAACTATTACAGAAACAAATGCCCATTGCATTGAAAAACATAATTATGATTTAGTAGCGCTTCTAAAACAAAATGCGATTAATCCGGAAAAGCCGGAAGGAAAATCGGTAAAAAAACCGGGTCTTTTTTCTCACGCGAAATCAATTGGCTGGGTTGTGCCTGAATTTGACCGCGCACAAATTTCAATCAATCTGACAGATTATAATGTAACCTCTACACATGATGTGCTCGAAGCCACTCGGAAGTTAGCGGCTGAAAGAGGTCTTGTTGTAACTGGCAGTGAGATAGTTGGAATGGTGCCTTATCCCGCATTATTGGAAACAGGAAAATACTATTTACGCAAACAAGGCAGGGCCGTTGGCATTCCAATCATAGATATTTTAAATACCGCTGTGCAGTCACTTGGTTTAACAGATGTTGCTGAATTTAACATTGAAGAACGTGTGCTTGGTTTGCCAAAAAATCTTGATACGGCATTAGTAGAGATGTCTGTTACAGATTTTACTGATGAAGTTTCCAGGGAATCTGCAGCACCGGGTGGTGGCTCAATTGCTGCATTGGCTGGCGCGATTGGTGCATCCTTATCATCCATGGTTGCCACGTTAACCGCAAACAGGCGTGGTAGTGAAGACGTAGATGATATTTTGAATGAGGCAGCAGAAACCTGCCAGGAAGTAAAACAGGCGTTGATAAAGGCAGTGGATGCGGATACAGATGCTTTTAATATTTATATGGATGCACGGCGTTTACCGGCCAAAACTGATCAGCAAAAAAAGATTCGCGAGGATGCCATGCTTGATGGATTAAAGCAGGCCGTTGCAGTTCCATTAAATACGGCGCGTCAAAGCTTTAGGGCAGTTAAACTTGCAGAAACTGTTGTAAAGTATGGAAATCCTGCCTCGGTAACAGATGTAGGAGTTGGGGCTCAAATGGCTTATAGTGGCGTAAAAGGCGGCATATACAATGTTTTGATCAATTTGAAGGATATCTCCGACCAGGAGTTTAACGCGGAAATGCGAAAGAGATGTGAAGTGTTAGACAAGGATGCAAAAGAAGCTCTGGATAAAGTGTTGTCTGTTGTTGAGAATGCGTTGAAGTGAAATGTTGCAGCTTCCGGGATTTTAGGCACAATTTTTATGAAACTTGAAACTTGAAACTTGAAAAAATGAATATAGAAAAATTAATAAAACAAAAAGAGGAAGATCATCTCAAAAATAATTTCATTCAATTTTCGGATGAAGAGATTGCCCGAATTGATCTAAAAACTGCAAACAAGCTTGTTGAACATTTTCATGGGCGCGTTTTGATGAAACTGCCGCCTGCCGAACTATTGTTTTTTGAATGGTTGAAAAAAAATGATAACCGGGTCTGGAATGATATTTGGGGTGATAATGACAATCTATACCTTGTCAGCATTGATTTGCTCGCCCAATTTTTAAAAGAAAAAAATGGCTTCCCGATTTGTGATTTGGAAGAATCAAATTATTATTTCTCCGTAAAACATATTAAGCCAAAAGGTTTACAGGAGATGGAAAGAATTCTCAAAAAAACCGAACAGAATGAACAGCTTGATATTGATGAATTGATCCTTTTTGAACTTCATCTTTCTGCGTTTGATATTTGGCATTTTGTTTACAGGTACGATTTGCCTTTGGAAGAAGTGAAGCAACTTATTTCCGATATGGAATACAAAGGATGGATTGTGCATCTTCCAAACAGCGAAGACCTGTTGAGATATGTTGAAGTTTAGGCCTGGAACTTGATTTGAATATTCAACGATCTCAAATTGCTAAATATGGTTTCGCATTTTCTGCAATACTAATTCTGTATAATACGCTAATTCCATTCCATTTTTACACACAACCCTCAAAAATTATAAGAAATATTGGACGCATTGAATGGATTCCATTCTTGCATAATGGCAGTTTAGTGCCTTTTGTGGATTTATTGGGAAATGTGATTCTTTTTTTGCCGATTGGTTTTTTTGCGGCGCTATATTTTATACGAAATAGAAATAACGTTTCAATTCTTTTAAAAACTACATTAGTTGGCTTTGGGTTTAGTTTGTTTATTGAAACAGCCCAAATATTTTTTAAATACCGAATCACATCCTCACATGATTTATTTACAAATACTTTTGGTGCTGCTCTTGGCGGGGTATTGGCAATATTAATTATTAACAAATATTTTGATCATACTAAAAGACTTTTCAATAAAATTATATTCGCGCATCCACACAATATTTTATTTTTATTATTTTTCGTTTTTAAACTAATTGATATCCTTGTTCCAGATAAAACATTCCTTAGGGCACATAATGTTGGTTTAGCCTGGGAACTTTCAGAGTTGATCCCGTTTTCTTCCTTTTCTGATAGTATTCTATTTAAAAATTTTATGATCTATTTATTTATGGGCCTGTTTTTCTCAGAGATAATCAAAAAATTTGAGGGCAGGAAGAGTTTTCTTGTTTTTGTTTATTCCGGATTGATTTTATTCCTGTTTGGTTCTGAGGCATTTCATATCCTGTTTTATAAAATACCGGTTTATTCAAGTATTATCTTTCTTGCATTACTAGGATTTAGTTTGGGGCATAAAGCAGGATTATTTTGGATAGAAAACAGAAAAACAACACCACACCTTACAAATCGAATATTTATTAGCATTGTGTTTTTATTAATAACATACATTTTGATAGATGGATTCTATCCTTTTAAATTCACTTCTTTTTCGTCTTCAGAGATTTCCATTAAGAATTTTGTACCATTTTATTTCTATTTTAAAGAGACTTCTTTTTTTAATATAAAAGATGTCCTTTATTCCATAACATTATCCATTCCGATTGGGGGATATCTTTGTTATTTGATTAAAAGACAGAATACTGCTGAACGGGTTCTAATTACAGTAAGTGCAGTTTTTAGCCTTAGTTTTATTATAGAAATAGGACAACTATTTATCCCAGGCCGGGTAATGGATATAACCGACGTTTTATTAATGACATCCGGTGCAGCTATTGGCAGTGTGTTCACTATTTTTCATAAAGAAATAAACTCTACAAAACAAAACCAGCAATAATATAAAATATACTCGAAACACCGCCAATAACTAAAGCATATGGCAATTGTGTTTTTACATGATCGATATGATCACTGGCAGAAGCCATAGACGAAATAATAGTTGTATCAGATATGGGCGAACAGTGATCCCCAAAAACCCCACCTCCAAGAACAGCAGCCAGTGCCAATGGAATGCTCACATCCATTGAAGTAGCCATTGGTATTGCAATACTTATCATTATCGCAAATGTACCCCATGATGTACCTGTAGAGAAAGCAATAAAACTGCTTGCAATAAATATAATAAAAGGCACCATGGAAGGGCTAAGCCACTCTTTTGTAATTTCTGCAACAAACAATCCGGCACCTAAATCTTTACTCACCTTACCAATTGCAAAAGCCAGCATCATTAGCAGAGCAAGAGGAATTAACCCACCAATTCCTTTAAAGGCCAATTCAATTAGTTCTTTCATTTTGAATAGTTTTTGGGTTCGGTACATAATTGCCGCAATAAAAATAGAAGATAATACTGCCCATAAAACAGCTGTTGATCCCGAGCCATTGCTCATTGAATCAAATATCTTTTCCATAAAACTATAATTTTGGAAATTATCAGAAATATTCCAGCCAGTATATAACAATCCGAAGGGCATCATAAACACCATAACAAAAATGGGAACTATCATATTTTTTGCTCTTACCGGTATACCTTCCTTTTTCTGCAGTCCAACTACATCATCAGAAATCATCGGTTGCGCAGCATCTGCTAAAACCTTGCCTTCAATTTGGGCTCGATGTTCTGCTTTTTTCATTGGTCCATAGTCTTTTTTTGAGAGTATAATAAGTAAAACACCAATCAAAGCAAGAATTGGATAAAAGTTAAAAGGGTAGGCCTTAACAAAAACTAAAATCGGATCTGAAATGCCTTGTGCTAACAAAAGGCCGATGATGTAAGCGCCCCAGGCATTAAAGGGAACCAGTATACAAATTGGGGCAGAAGTTGAGTCTGCAATATAGGCTAACTTTTCACGCGATATTTTATAACGGTCAAACAAAGGTCGAAACAGTGAACCAACCGTAAGGACAGTTATACTTGATTCAACAAAGACAATGACACCTGTTATCCAGGCGTACAACTGCACACGAGTCCGGGATTTATCTCCCTCATCAAGCTTTTGCAGTTTATTACTCATTATTTTGATAAATCCGTCCACACCTCCTGAACGTTGTATATAAGCTATAAGAGCCCCTACAAGTGAACTAAACATTATCGTCCGAGTATTTCCGGAATCTTTAAAAACATCAACCAGGGCCTGAATGGTTGCAATAGAGCCATCCAGAAAATTCCAATTATTTAAAACTATCCATCCAAGCCAAATACCAAATAGCAGTGAAATAAAAACCTGACGTGTTTTAATCGCCAAAACAATTGCAATAACCGGTGGTACTAAAGACCAGATACCAAAATGATCCACAGAAAATCTCCTAATATTCAAAGCTCTAAGGCAACACTAATTCATATTTTGTTTATTAAACTAAGATTTATTTAACAAATATAAAAGGAGACAAAGTCTGTTCATAAAATATTCAAATCTAAACTGGGTTATTATGTTGCCGAATTTGGGGTTATTAGTTATAAATAAGGATTATTTACGATGAGTGGAAAACTAATTGATTATCAGGAAGCATTAGACCGTTTAGGCGGTGATGAAGAATTCTTAAATGAACTACTTCAAGAGTTACTCATCCAGATAGACCAAAATTTTGATGAAATTAAAAAAGCTATCGAGAATAAGAACTATGATGAATTGAAATCAATATCCCACAGCCTTAAGGGAGCATCTGCAAATTTGAATGTAACCCGAATGGCGAATCATTTTTTAACTCTTGAAGATTTGGGTACTGCAAATTCAATTGAAGGTGCAAGCGATATCCTGCATTTAGTAGGGCAGGATAGAAATGAGTTAGAATCTTTTTTAAATCAAAATTAAATCGTCCATCTCACTAGTTTCAAGATTGGATTGAAGAATATTTACAGGAGTGGCCATTGCAACAATGTCCACTTTTTTGCATTTTGCCCTCTTCAAAACCCCAGCACATTCATTTAAAGTCGCACCGGTTGTAATCACATCGTCTATAATCAATATTGATTTATTTGTAATATCTTCATTCACCAAAAAAGCATTTGATATATTTTCCAGACGTTTCTTTCGATCCAATTTTGTTTGCGATGTAGTATATTTAACTCGCTGTAACAGTTGGTTGCTAAAGTGTAACCCAGATTTCTGGCAATAGCTCTTGGCGATTTCCTCACTTTGATTAAAACCTCGTTCTCTTTGTTTTGTAACATGTAGTGGCACAAATGAAACCATGTCATAGGTATTATTAATTGATTCGTGGAGGGATGCCGCAAAATAGTCAGCAATTCTTTGATGTCCTTCATATTTAAAAAAATACATTAACTTTTGGAATAATTCAGAGAATTCAAACATTATATATACATTATCAAACTTCTGATTACTAATTCTGCTTATAAAAACCTCTAGTTGTTCCGGTGTGGTTTTTCTTAATTCTGAATAACAATTTTCGCAAACAATCACTCTGTTGCTCGACAATACTTTTCCACAAACCGTGCATGTTGCAGGTAAAACCATATTTATTAGGTCGAAAGCCAAAGTCTTAAAAATCTTAAACATGAATATTATCCATACTTGGTTCAATAATCGGTCAAATATTAGTCAATAAATTGAAAAATCCCAATATATATTAAAGTTTTTTGAGAAAAAAGTGCTCAATATTGATGTTTATAGTGTTGAAAATTGACACAGTTTAGTGGTGATATTAGGTACACTTTAGAAAAAAAATAGTTTTTCGTGATTTGTAAAAAAAAGGGATATTTTCTAAATATACAATATGTAAGTTTATTAATAACAAGTGTTTATATCGTTTGTTTAGTTTGCTTATTGCCAAGATGAACAAATTATGGCATGGTAGATGCATTCAGGCTGTTCAAATTTAACTCTTACCAAAAGGGGGCGCAATGCAACAAGCAGTTGATACAATGTGGCACGAATATAAACAATTTAATAGTAATGCTTTTCGTCAACAATTAATTCTTCGATATAGTGGCTTGGTAAAATACGTAGTCCGTAAGATGATTAAAAACTTTCCTCAGGCAATAGAAGAAAATGATTTGCACCAGATTGGTATCCTTGGCTTATGCGAAGCGATTGAACGTTTTGACCCTGCCTATGGGATTAAATTTGAAACATATGCAATTCCTAGAATTAAAGGCTCTATTATTGATGAGCTTAGAAAACTGGACTGGGTGCCGCGTTCTTTACGTGCAAAGCTAAATAATATGAAAGAAAAAGCCGTTGAAATGGATCAGAAGTTTTCCGGGAATTACACAGAAGCTGAAATGGCTAATGGATTAGGTATTGAAGTTAAAGATCTTCATAATTGGAAAAAAGATGTAAATGCCGTCAACGTTTATTCCCTCGATAAACCGATTGACGATTCAAATAAACAAAATTTGTATGATGTAATTGAAGATTTTGATTATATCAGCGCAAACGACAAAATTGAAGATGATGAAATGAAAAGAATTCTACTAAAAGCAATCAAAAAACTACCTGAAAAAACACGTCTTGCCATTACTTTGTATTACTATGAAAAGCTTACTTTTAAAGAAATTGGTAAGATTTTAAGTGTCTCCGAATCTCGCATTTCCCAAATTCATTCAGAAACTATGTCTAAGTTGAGAAAAGAAATCAACAAAATGACATATGCTTAGAATGAATTTAAATTAAAATTATATTTATAGAACAACTTTTATACAGGGAAATTGGATGTCCGCGGATGTTGCTCAACCAAAAATTTTAATTGTCGAAGATAAACAAGATAATATTGACCTCATTTCATATTTTTTAAAACCACAGAATTATGAAATTTCAGTTGCAATGGATGGCGAATCTGCTATTGAAAAAATTGCAAATGATCCGCCTGATATTATTTTGCTTGATATTATGCTTCCCAAAATGAATGGCTTTGAAGTTTGCGAACGGATTAAAAAAAATCCGGAAACACGTTTTATACCTGTTATAATGATTACTGCATTAAAAGAGCTTAAAGATAAAATCCATAGCCTCGAAGTTGGTGCAGATGATTTTATAACGAAACCATTTGAAAATGTAGAATTACTTACCCGTGTTAAATCTCTATTAAGATTGAAAAAATATCATGATGAGTTGGAACAAAAAAATAAAGAATTATTACGGATGGATCAATTTAAGGATGAATTATCACACCTTATTGTTCATGATATGAAAAATCCAATTTTTGTTATCCAGGGTAATTTGCAAATGATGAGTATGGGATTATCTGATCCCGCATCAAGTGTGTTAAAAAAATATGTTGACCGCATTGATAGAAGTACTCAAAATTTACTGCGAATGGTTATGAACCTGATCGATATTGCTAAAATTGAATCCGGCCAAATGAAACTCAATAAAGAACTAATAAAAGTTAATGATGTAATAGAAAAATGCGTCCAGAAAGTATGCGAATACCCAGAAAACAATACAAAAAAAGTAACGCTTTCCCTCTCTAAAGAAGTCCCTTTTACATATGTTGACAACTCAGTTTTAGAAAGAGTGATGGAAAATATTATTACTTTTGCTGTTTCAAATATTAATACGGATGGTGAAGTTAATATAAACACTTCATTTAATGACAATATTGTTAATTGCGAGATTAAGGATGATGGTATTCAAATTCCCCCCAAATATCAGCATTCAGTTTTTGAAAAGTATAGTCAGATTGAAATAAAAAATGAAGGCTATCGTGTCGGTCGTGGACTAAGTTTTACCTATTCTAAAATTGCTGTTGAAGCCCATAAAGGCAAATTGTATTTAGATAATTCTTCCTCAACTGGGAACAAATTTATTATAAACCTACCAAAAGAAAACCCTGTAGCTGCACAACAATAATTCCTCTTTCTTCCAATTTTTAAAAATTACATGTGATTTCTGAATTAAAGTTTTATTGCGGTTATCCGAAATAGTGGTTATCTACTAATCTATTCGATTGCATGAGGGTATGGATCAAAAGAAGAAGGCGGGGGAAATGACCGAAAAAAACGAGGTCAGTCTAATTGAAAAACAAAAAATCGATTTAATAAAGCTACGAATAAAGAATAAGTTTTATGAAAAAGATGAAGTTTTTAACCGCATTATCAGTGAACTAATGGACAAAGAGTTTAAAATTAAGTAAGACACTTTTCAGTATATCCTTCCTTGGTTACTCTACAAAATACTGCATTTTTTTTTAACATTTACTTAACAGAATCCTTATATTCAATACTTAGTTTTCCAAATTAAAAAATGAATTTGAAACGATAAGTTTAGTTGTTTTAATAGCTTAGCTATATTTTAAAAGAATTTGACACAAATCACATTGAATTCATATTTTTATTACAATAAAAATAAAACCCAATTATAGATTGATATATTTTTCGGAAAGGAGGGATCTTCGAATTGTCAATCTTACCTAGCTTCTCTATAGTTCTATTTTTAAACAAAAAATAATTTTTAGGAGGTGTGTGTGAGTAAATTATTACTATCTCTAGTTATGATGGCATTTGTAATTGGTACATCCTTTGCTGGAAGTATCAAAGGTATTGTTACAGGTGCATCAGATGATTCACCATTGATTGGTGCAAACGTATATTTGCAAGGTACAACATTAGGTGCGGCAACTGATGAAGATGGAATCTATTACATCAGTGATATTGAAGATGGAACATATACATTGGTTTGTGATTATGTAGGTTATGCAACTCAAGAAGTTGAGATAAATGTTGATGGTGATGTTGAACAAAATTTTGTTATGGTTGAATTTTTGTTCTCTAAAACAATTAGTGTAATTGCTGACCGGGCAAAAGAGCGTGAAACACCGGTTGCATACACAAATGTCTCCAAGGCTAAAATGGTTCAAGAACTTGGATCTCAAGATATTCCAATGGTTTTAAACTCCACTCCAAGTGTGTATTCTACAATGCAAGGTGGCGGAGCTGGTGATGCACGGATTAATGTTCGTGGTTTTAATCAAAGAAACGTAGCTATTATGATTAACGGGGTTCCCGTAAATGATATGGAAAATGGCTGGGTTTATTGGTCAAACTGGGATGGTGTAGGTGATGCTACTGCTTCAATACAGATGCAGCGTGGACTAAGTGCAGTTAACCTTGCAACACCTTCCATTGGTGGAACAATGAATATTATTACTGATCCTACTGCTTTAAACGCCGGAGCTAAATTTAAGCAGGAATATGGTGAGGGTACATTCTTAAAAACAACACTTTCTGCAAATTCAGGTTTAATTGATGGGAAATATGCAGTGAGCGGTTCAGTAGTCAGAAAAACAGGTGATGGCGTTACAGATAAAACCTGGACCGATGCCTGGGCATATTATTTTGGTGCAGCGTATAACATAAATGAAGATAACCGTTTGGAACTATATGCGGTTGGAGCTCCTCAAAGACATGGCCAGAATTTGTGGCAACAAAATATTGCAGCTTATGATCATGATTTTGCTAAAGATCAAGATGATTATGATGTTGCTGCTTTAGATGACTATCCAGAAGCAAGCCGCGGCAGATTATATAATGAAAACTGGGGTCCTGTAAGTTCTTCGTACAAAGGGAAGCAAGCTGTGGGAAGCGATAGATTTGATCGTCATGATAGTGGATTTCTAAATGAACGTGAAAATTTTTATCATAAACCACAAGTAAACCTAAACTGGTATTCAAATCTTTCTTCTGATTTAGGTTTGGCTACTGTTTTGTATTATTCAGGTGGTACAGGTGGTGGATCGGGTACAATGGGTAGCATGCGTTGGAATTATCATGTAGGAATTGAAAGTCCGTCTCGTTTTGTTGCTTGGGATGCTACAATAGAAAGAAATATTGAAGGAGCTGATAGTACTGGTGCGTCTGGTATTTTACGTAATAGCCGTAATGATCAAAGTACAATTGGTTTAATTTCCAAATTAAACTGGCGTGTAAGTGATAATTTAAAAACAACATTTGGTATTGATTGGCGTACTGCTGAAATTGATCATTTTCGTGAGGTTCGGGATTTACTTGGTGGACAATTTTATATTCCAGATTTAGATGACCAATCCGAATTTTGGGAAGGTGATGATGTAAAAAGAAGGTTAGGTGATAAAGTAGGCTATAACAACACAAACACGGTTGACTGGTATGGTGCTTTCACTCAGGCTGAATACACATTGGATCAGTGGACTGCTTACGGTACATTCGGCTTTTCTTCTGTTTCATACAGTTACGTAGATCATTTCAAAAAAGCAGACGAAGGTGGCAAACTTAAATTGGATTCTGACCCAGAATATGGTTTCCAGCTTAAAGGTGGTGCGATGTATCGTTTAAATGACAATACAGAAGTATTTGCTAATGTTGGTTATGTTGAAAAGGTACCTATTTTTGATAATGTTATTGATGACAATAATGGTATCTTTGCAGGGAGCGCGGAAACCGAAAAATTTACTTCATTTGAAGCTGGTGCAAACTGGAGAGGTCTGAATAATACTTTGAGTTTAAAAGGTAGCTTCTATTATACAATGTGGGCTGATAGATCACTTCCAAGGAATGTTCGAACTTCATTGGATGATACTGACATCTTTTTCTTAACCGGATTAGATCAGCTACATACTGGTTTTGAATTTGAAGCAGCATATCAACCAATATCATTATTTAGGGTTGACTTGGCAGGATCCCTTGGAAGTTGGGAGCATACATCAGATGCATCAGGTGAATATCGTGCTTTAGATTCTGATGATAATTTAACAACAACAACATATCTAGTTGGTGTTGACGGATTGATGATAGGTGATGCTCCTCAAACACAGATCGCCATAGCTGGTACAGTATTCCCGGTACAGGGTTTAAACCTTCAGTTACAGTACAGATACTATGATGATTTTTATGCAGATTGGGATCCTACAGACCGAATAGTTTTTGATGGTGCTGATCCTGATAGAAAACAAAGCTGGCAAGTTCCTGCATATGGGCTTCTTGATTTTCATGGCTCATATAAATTACCAGTTGATTTGAATGGTGTGACTTTTAGTTTAAATGCACATGTATTCAATATTCTTGATGACCTTTATATCAGTGATGCTACGGACAATAGCCGTTTTAACGGTTTTGATGGTGACCATGATGCAGATGATGCAGAAGTGTATATGGGACTTCCTCAGACATTTAATATTGGCATTACATTAAGCTACTAATTCAGATTTTGAAACAGAAAAGGGCGCAAAAATGCGCCCTTTTTTTTTGCCTTTAATGCTTCCTCAAAAAACGATTTTATAGCATCATTTTACATTGCCTTTAAAGTATTTAAATACTTATAGTTAAATTTGCAAACAAGGGATATTACCCTTATATTTATCAACTGTTTGAAGTGGGTATATACCCACTTTTTTTGTTTTATCCCTGTTCATGCCAATATCAATCAAAGCTGGTTGTTTTAGCATATTCCGGGTGTATTGGAGAAATGATGAGTAGTTACGAGAAGCTTCGTAATATTACTGAGGGCCTGTGTTCGGACTTGCATCTGCATCTTATCGATCTTGAAGTGAAAGGCGATAAATCAAAACCCCTTTACCAGGTTTTTGCCGACAGCGAGAAAGGAATCACGTTAGGTGAGTGTGAGCAATTATCCCGGCTAATACAGGACGAAATTGATATTGATGATGATTTCCCATTAAAATACCGCTTGGATGTTTCTTCACCGGGTTTAGATAAGCCTTTGGTCGAAGATTTTCAATTTGACAGGTGTATCGGGAAAAACATTACGTTTACATTTGAAGAATCAAAAAACAATGTAATTGGTAAATTAAAATCTTTTAATGAAAAAATGCTCATTATTGAAAATAAAAAAGGTATTGAGCAGCAATATTCCCGAAGCAAAATCGGGGAAGTAAAAATTAAGCTACAATGGTAGATTATACGGATCGGTAAAATAGACACTAATGAATCTAGTATAACTGTCAGAACGTCCCGAGACTACAGCGGGATTATTCCAGTATAGGAGGTATTCAAACCTAATGAATGTAGATATAATGGAAGCAATCACTCAGATTGCAAAAGATAAAAAAATTGAAAAAGAAGATCTGCGCGATATGCTTGAAAATATCTTTAGAGGTATGATCCAAAAAAGATATGGTTCGGATGAGAACTTTGATGTTATCGTTAATATTGATAAAGGTGATATAGAAATTTATCAGGAAAAGACAGTTGTTGAAGATGTAGAAGACCCGGTTCGTGAGATAACTTTGGCAAATGCATTGAAGATTGACGAAGATGCTGAAATGGGTGAAGAGATTGTAGAAGTGATTGACCCGATTTTATTTGGACGGCGTTTAATTGTGGCTGCTAAACAAAACCTAAATCAACGTATCCGTGATTTTGAAAAAGAAAATTTAATCGAAGAGTATGAAAATAGAATTGGTGAAATTATTATAGGCGACATTCACCAGATGCATAAACGGGGCATGTACATCAATGTGGATAAAACAGAGGTGTTTCTGCCGCGAGATGAACAAATCCATAATGAGCGTTTAAGGCGTGGAAACACAATCAGGTGTTTGATTAAGGAAGTAAGAAATACCGGCCGTGGCCCTGAAATTATCGTTAGCCGCTCCGATGAACAATTTTTAATCCGTTTATTTGAGTTGGAAGTACCTGAAATTTATGACGGTATTGTTGAGATCAAAAAGGTTGCACGAGAAGCGGGTGAAAGGTCTAAGATTTCTGTTGAATCAATTGACCGCCGTATCGATCCGGTTGGTGCATGTGTTGGAATGAAAGGTGTGCGTATTCAGTCAATTGTTAAAGAATTGAATAATGAAAAAATTGATATCATTAGTTTTTCTTCAGAACCGGAAATTTTTATTATGCGTGCCATGACACCTGCAAAGCCTGTAAAAATCATCGTAAATAAAGATGAGCGTATGGCTGTTGCAGTTATTCCGGATGACATGATGTCGCTTGCTATTGGCCGTAATGGTGTTAACCTGAGAATGGCATCTTTGCTTACAGATTTTCAGATTGAGCCAATTAAAGAATCAGAATATAATACGGAAAGCTCGATAAATTATGCAGCAACTGTGATTGATGATATTGAAGAATTAGCAAAATCAGTAAAAACTAAATTAATTGATGCCGGGTTGGAAAACATTGAAGACCTTGCAGAAAAAGGAATTGACGGGCTTAAGGAAATTGCTGGAATTGGCCCTAAGACTGTTGATAAAATCTGGGATGTTGTTCAGAAATATCTG
Organism: Calditrichota bacterium; assembly: GCA_013112635.1. NCBI lineage: Bacteria > Pseudomonadati > Calditrichota > Calditrichota bacterium. Next base: position 167,816 of record JABFGF010000001.1, read on the forward strand.
GACACAGAGGATGAAGACTAAGCAAGGTTATTGGAGTATTAATGGCTAAGAAATACAAACTCTTTAAAATTTGTAAAGAACTTAACTTAGGTTTAGACACAATTAAGGGCTTTCTTGAGAAACAGGGTGTAAAGGTTACCGGCCCTAATTCTGCGGTTCATGAAGATCTTTATTTTGAAATTGTTGAGCGATTTGCAACAGACAAAGAAAAAGCAGATAAGCTTAGGGAGCGCAAAAAAGAAACGACCGATGAGGCGGCCCCTGAAGAAGTAGTGGAAGTTGCAGAAGATGTTGTTCAATCAGAATATATGAAGGCGATCAAAAAATCCATTGAAGATCGTACTGAAGAACTAACAAAACCTGAAGTAAAAGAAGAAAAGCCTAAGCCTGTAAAAGAGGTCGAACCTGTTCAGGAAGAAGTTAAAGAACCTGAGGAAGCTCCTGTTGAAGCAGAAGAAAAACCTGCTCCTGAAAAAGTAGAAGTTGTTGCTAAGGAAGAAAAGAAGGTTCCTGAAGAAAAGAAAGAAGAGCCTAAGAAACAGGTTTTTGAGAAAATTGACTTAGATGCATTTAAACCAAAAAAGAAAAAAGAAAAACCAAAAGACGAAGGTTTAACCGAAAAAGAGAAAAAGCGATTAAAAGCCCTTGAAATGATCCGCAAAGATGGCAAGAAAGGGAAAGCCGCTAAGCCGGATTTGAGAAATGTTGGCGTTGATGGCGATGGACAGCCAAGAAGAAAAAAACATAAAAAGCCAAAAAGAAAAGAAGTTGATTTAAAAGAAGTTCAGGATAATGTAAAGAAAACGCTTGCCAACCTTGATACTAAATCTAAAAAGACTAAGCATCGCAAAAAGGTTACGGAAGTTGAAGGCGAACTTATTGAAGAGAACATTGTCGAGGTTACAGAATTTATTTCTGCCAATGATTTGGCCAACCTGATGGATGTTCCAATTTCAGAAATTATCACAAAATGCCTTGAACTTGGACTTGTAGTTTCTATAAACCAGCGTCTTGATATTGATACAATTACTTTATTAGCAGAAGAATACGGCTTTAAAGCTGAGCTTTCCAATGTTAGTGAATTTGTTGAAGATGAAGAGGAAGAGCTGGAAGAAAATGAGGCTGATTTAGAATCCCGTGCACCGATTGTTACGATAATGGGGCATGTGGATCATGGGAAAACATCGCTTCTGGATTATTTGCGCAAAAGCCATGTAGTTGATGGTGAAGCAGGTGGAATTACACAACACGTTGCAGCTTACGAAGTTGATAACGATGGTAAGAAAGTAACTTTTCTTGATACGCCCGGCCATGAGGCTTTTACCGCAATGCGTGCCCGTGGTGCACAGGTTACGGATATTGTTATTTTGATCATTTCGGCTGATGATGCGGTTATGCCGCAAACAGATGAAGCTCTTGATCATGCCAAAGCAGCTGGTGTAAAAATAATAATTGCCATTAATAAAATTGATAAACCTGGTTCAAACAGTGAAAAAATCCGTCAGCAGCTTGCAGAAAGAAATGTATTAGTTGAAGACTGGGGTGGAGAATATCAGTGTGCTGAAATTTCTGCAAAAACAGGACAAGGTATTCCAGAACTTTTAGAGAAAATTCACCTTGAGGCAGAGATGCTTGACCTTAAAGCTAATCCGAAAAGAATGGCAGCTGGATTTGTTATCGAATCACGTCTTGATAAAGGAAAAGGTGCAATTGCCACGGTGCTTGTACAAACCGGCTCGTTAAAAGTTGGTGATAGTTTTGTTTCCGGACAGTTTAACGGAAAAGTAAGGGCTCTTTTAAATGAACACGATGTAAGGCTGAAAAGTATTGGACCTGCACAACCTGCCCTTGTTGTTGGTTTTATGGGGGTTCCGCAGGCTGGTGATCGTTTTGTTGTTAAAAAAGATGAAAAAGTTGCCCGCGAGATTGCAAATAAACGTCAACAATTAAAACGCGAGCAAGATGCGAAACAGCATAAGCATGTTACCCTTGCCCAAATTTCAGAACAGATTTTACGTGGAGAAGTTCAGGAATTGAATATTCTTGTAAAAGCAGATGTGGATGGTTCTGCTGAAGCTTTGGCCGATTCATTGATAAAACTAAATACTGAAGAAGTCCAGGTAAATGTGGTTCGTAAAGCAGTAGGCCCGATATCAGAAAGTGATGTTCTTCTGGCCAGCGCATCCGGAGCGGTTATTATTGGTTTCCATGTTAGGGCAAACGCAAAAGCCAAAGAACTGGCCGAACGTGAAGAAGTAGATATGCATATTTACCGTGTTGTTTATGATGCGATAAATGATGTAAAAATGGCCCTTGAAGGATTATTGAAACCAACAGAGAACGAAGTTGTTTTAGGCCAGATAGAAGTACGCGAAACATTCAAAATATCAAAAATCGGGGTTATCGCAGGATGTCATGTTATCAGTGGCAAAATAAGCAGAAATAATAAAATCCGTCTTATTCGTGATGATATTGAAATTTATTCCGGCTCACTGGCATCATTAAAACGCTTTAAAGATGATGTAAAAGAAGTTGCTACAGGTTTTGAATGCGGTATACAAGTTGAAAACTATAATGATTTAAAAGTCGGTGATATTATTGAACCGTTTGAAATAACCCATACAAAACGTAAACTCGAAACTGCATGATTGTAGGGGTTTTGGAAATAGAGCTACACCTGCCCGGATGTTTGTCATTAAAAGATAAAAGAATGGTGATTCGCTCTGTTAAAGATAGAATATCTAAAAAATTTAATGTATCTGTTGCCGAGATTGATTTTTTAGATAAGTGGCAAAGGGCGTCGATGGCTTTTGCGACTGTTTCAAACAGCAAAAAACATTCTGAAAAAGTTTTACAAAAGATTTTTCAGATTCTTGATAAAGATTTAAGCTTTGAGCTTATAAAATATAGATTTGATTATAAATAATGGCAGATAGCAGACGGCTTGTAAAATATGCCGGCAATTTAAAAAAAGAAATAAGCTTTATTATTGATCGCAAGGTTAATGATCCTGAAAAAGGATTCATTACAATAAATGCAGTACGTGTTTCACCAGATTTGAAAATTGCGTCAATTTATTACACTGTTTTAGGTGATGATGAGCAAAAGGAAAAAAGCCAACGTGCGCTGGATCGATCAAAAGGTTTTATACGGAATGAACTTAAACCAAGTATAAAATCCCGTTGGTTGCCGGAGTTGCGTTTTTTTTATGATGATACCATTGAACATGCTCATAATATTAATAAGCTTTTAAATAAAATTCATGATAGTTCCGGTCCTGAAAAAGGGGAGTGAGCTCAAATTTAGTGATTTGTCAAATGGTTTTTTGGTTTTGATTGATAAACCGGTTGACTGGACTTCATTTGATGTTTGTAAAAAAATTCGTAACACCATTGGCATGAAAAAAGTTGGTCATGCAGGAACCTTAGATCCTTTTGCGACAGGTCTTTTACTGATTGGTGCAGGCAAAGGGACAAAAATGATGACTGAATTTAGCCAGGCTTCAAAAAAGTATGAAGCACTGATTCAGTTTGGAAAAGAAAGTGACAGCTACGACATAACCGGAAAAATTGTTAATGAGCAAGAAGATTTTAATCTTGATTACTCACAGATAGAAGAGGTGGTTGAATCAATGTCCGGTGAAATTGAACAAACACCACCGATGTTCAGCGCAAAAAAAGTTAAGGGTAAAGCGCTTTATAAATATGCCCGTCAAGGAATAGAAATTGAAAGAAAAGCTGTAAAAGTAAGAATTATTGAATCAAAAATTAATTTCTGGGAAAAGCCGTTTTTAAAAATGAATTTACATGTTTCAAAAGGGACGTACATCAGATCTTATGCGCATGATTTAGGCAAGGCTCTTCATGTACCGGCACTTTTAAAAGAACTGCAAAGAACCCAGGTTGATAATTTCCTTTTAGAGGATAGTTTTACAATTGAAGAATTTTGCACATTTTGGGAAAAGGTAGCTGCTTAAAAAATGGAGATAATTGAGGGAATTAATAATATCTCAGATAAAAGCGCTTCCGTTGTAACAATTGGAACTTTTGACGGAATTCATCTGGGTCATTTAAAAATTCTTGAGCAAGTTTTAAAAATTGGTAAGGATTCAGGTCTTCAAAGTACCCTTGTCACTTTCAAAACACATCCCAAAGTTGTATTAAACAGTCAGTTGGATAATAGCGTAAAATTACTGGCTTCTTATGATGAAAAATTTGAGCTATTAGAAAAACTTGGTATTGAAAAAGTATTAGTAATTGACTTTACCAAGGAAATTGCCAATTTATCTCATCAGCAGTTTGTTGAAAGAATTTTGATTGATAAATTGGATATGCAACATCTTGTTATCGGTCACGATCATGCTTTTGGAAAAAACAGATCTGGAAATTTTGAATCTTTAACAGAGCTAAGCAAAGAAATAAATTTTCAGCTGAGCAGAGTGGAACCGCATTTTGTTGAAGATAAGCCTGCCAGTAGTTCGGTTGTCCGCAATTACCTCGGATTGGGAAAAGTAAGGGTTGCTTCACTATATTTGGGGCGCCATTATACTTTAACCGGAAAAGTTGTCCATGGTGACGGGCGTGGTAAAAAGATGTCGTTTCCCACGGCAAACCTGGATATTGGGGAATGCAGGAAAATAGTCCCAATGAATGGGGTTTACGCAATAGATGTATTGTTAAAAGGGAAACGTCTAAAAGGCATGATGAATATTGGTTTCAGACCGACATTTGAAAACCGTGGTCACACGATGGAAGCCCATATTTTTGGACTAAATGAAGATATTTATAATGAAACAATAACTGTATATTTTAAAAAACGCCTTCGCAAGGAAAAAAAGTTCTCGTCAGTTGAAGAACTTATTAAGCAATTAAATTTAGACAAAGAACAAAGTTTATTACTTTAAGATTTTGGAGGAACACAATGGCATTAACAAATGCAGATAGAGAAACCATCGTAAAAAAACATGGTGAAAATGATAAGGACACTGGAAAAACCGAAGTACAGATTGCCTTAATCACAGAAAGAATTAAGTATTTAACAGAACATTTAAAGACCCACAAAAAAGATCATCATTCCCGCCGTGGTTTGTTGAAACTTGTAGGTCAGAGGAGAAGATTATTAAGATATTTAACAAAAACAGATATTATGCGCTACCGTGCAGTCATCAAAGATCTCGGGTTACGCAGGTAAATAGGCACTTTAGCCTGGAGGATAAATGTTAGTAAAAAAATCAATCGAAATTGGTGGTAAAACCCTTACTGTTGAAACGGGTAGAATGGCCAAGCAAGCAAACGGAGCTGTTCTGGTTAGTTTAAAAGACACAACCGTTTTAGTTACAGCAGTTGCTTCAGAAGAACCAAGAGCAGGTTTGGGCTTTTTCCCATTGACAGTAGAGTATAGAGAAAAATATTATGCCGCCGGGAAATTTCCTGGGGGATTTATTAAAAGGGAAGCCCGCCCGAGTGAAAAAGAAATTTTATCCGCAAGGGTTATAGACAGGCCAATTCGCCCACTCTTTCCGGACGGATTTATGAATGAAACCCAGATTATTGCCAACGTGCTTTCCATGGATAAAGAAAACGATGCCGATGTTCTTGCAGGATTAGGCTCATCGTTTGCGCTGGGGCTTTCTGATATTCCATTTAATGGAATTATCGCCACAGTGAGAATAGCACGTATTGACGGCAATTTTATTATCTATCCGACGGTTGAAGAGGTTGAAAAATCAGATATTGAGCTTATTATTGCCGGATCTGAAGATTCAATCATGATGGTTGAAGGTGAAGCTGAAGAAGTTTCCGAAGCTGATTTACAACAAGCAATTTCAACTGCACATGATGCGATCAAAAAACTGATTTCGTTTCAAAAAGAGTTCTTTGCTGAGGTTTCTAATGAAAAATGGGAAGTAGTTCCTGAAGAATTGCCAGAAGGATTAGAGGAGAAAGTACAAAATCTTTCCTTAGATGGAATTGCTGCCGGTATTAAAATCCGTGAAAAGAAGGAACGTCGCAAAGCATTAAAAGAAGTTACGAAAAGTGTTTTGGAAGCACTTGAAGAGGAATACCCCGAAACAGAAGGTACGATCAAAGATATAATCCATGATATTGAAAAAGCCGAAGTGCGGAAAATGATCCTGGATGAAAAAGTAAGGCTTGATGGACGTGGTTTGACAGATATCAGAGATATTACCTGTGAAGTTAGTGTTTTGCCTCGTACACATGGCTCTGCATTGTTTACAAGAGGTCAAACCCAATCACTTGGTGTTGTAACCCTTGGTAGTAAAAGTGATGAGCAAATTGTAGATGTACCTAGTGGTGAATATAAAAAAGACTATATGCTACATTATAATTTCCCACCATTTTGCACAGGGGAAGCTAAACCAATCCGTGGTACAAGCCGCCGGGAAATTGGGCATGGAAATCTTGCTGAAAGAGCTATCAAACCAATTCTTCCAAAGGATTTCCCTTACACAGTTCGTGTAGTGTCCGAAGTACTCGAATCAAACGGGTCATCTTCAATGGCAACAGTTTGTTCCGGTTCCTTATCTTTGATGGATGCCGGTGTGCCTGTTAAAGGCTCAGTTGCAGGTATTGCAATGGGACTAATCAAAGATGGAGACAAGGTAGCAATACTATCTGATATTTTAGGCGATGAAGATCATTTAGGTGATATGGATTTTAAAGTTGCCGGAACTGCCAAAGGTATTACAGCAGTTCAAATGGATATCAAAATTGATGGTATATCAAGCGAGATTATGGCAAATGCGATGGAACAGGCCCGTGCTGGCCGGATGCATATTATGGGTATCATGAACGAAACCATTTCTGCAGGTCGTGAAGAACTTAATCCATATGCTCCAAAAATCCACAAGATAAAAATTTCTCCAGAGAAGATTGGAACTGTAATTGGACCAGGTGGAAAAATGATTCGCAGTATCGTTGATGAAACAGGTGTTCAGATCGATATTGATGAAGACGGAACCGTGATGATCGCTGCACCGGACGGACCATCTGCTGAAAAAGCAATTTCCATAGTTGAAAAACTTACGGAAGAAGCAGTGGCCGGTAAAGCGTACAAAGGTGTTGTAAAACGCGTTCGTGATTTTGGCGCTTTTGTAGAAATATTGCCTGGTAAAGATGGAATGGTTCATATCTCCGAATTGGCAATTGAACGCACAAACAAAGTTACCGATGTTGTTAAAGAAGGTGACGAGGTTGATGTAATAGTTAAAAGCATTGCACCTGATGGCAAAATCGCCTTGAGTATGAAGATGTTTTTGCTAAAGCAACAAAAAGAACAAAATAAAGATAACTAGCGGTTTTAAAATCAATAGTTTAATATTATAATCCCCCAAAGTTTTTTAAATATAATTTTGGGGGATTTTTTGTTTAACGAAAGGGAAATCAAATGAAACTATTTCCCTTTTTGATAATACATATCTGATAGAAAAAAAAGTAAAACTGGTATGCAAAATTCTGCTGTAAATAAAACTGTTCTGGATAATGGACTTACAATTGTTACGGAACATAATTCTGTTTTTCGATCGGTAGCACTTGGTATATGGATAAAAATGGGTAGCCGATTTGAAACACTTGAAGAGAAAGGCATGGCGCATTTTATTGAGCACATGCTTTTTAAAGGCACAAAAAATAGAACAGCACTGGAAATTGCCAGTTCTCTCGAAGAGCTTGGTGGAAGTTTAAATGCTTTTACCGGAAAAGAAGAAACCTGTTTTTATATTCATACATTAGATTCTCATCTAAAGATAAGTGTTCAGGTTTTAGCTGATATGATTTGTAATTCTCTATTCCGTGAGAGTGATATTGAAATGGAGAAGCATGTTGTTCTGGAAGAAATTAAAGCGGTAAAGGATACACCGGACGAGTATATTTTTGATATTTTTCAGGAAAAAATATTTCCGGACCAACCTTTAGGTTATCCTATTCTAGGCAATCCGGAAAATGTACGTGGATTTGACAGGCAAAAATTGATTGCGTTTTGGAAAAAACACTATCATCCTTCTAATATTGTTGTTTCAGCATCTGGTAATATAAGCCATGATTCTTTGGTAGAATTAGTAAAATTTTATTTCAATTTTCCAGACAATGCCGATAGAATTGAAATGCTGCCCGCAAAGGTAGCACAAAACATTCATTTTAAATTAAGCGAACCGTTGAATCAAACACACATTTGTTTGGGTAATGGCACAATCTCGTATTACGATGAAAACCGTTTTGATCTTATTGCTTTGAATACTTATTTGGGAGGTGGGTTAAGTTCACGCCTGTTTCAGGTTTTGAGAGAGCAACATGGTTTGGTTTATACTGTTTATTCATTTTTAGATTTTTATAAAGACACGGGTGTTATTGGCTTTTACCTCGGCACCGATGTCAAAAATCAGGAAAAGGCAATTGGGGAACTTCACAAGGAGCTAGACCAAATAGCAACTAATAAACTGACGCTAAAAAAAGTGAATATTTTAAAAGAACAAATTAAAGGCAGTTTTTTCCTTTCAATGGAAAGTACATTTAAAAGGATGTCACGGCTGGCAAAAAATGAAATATATTTTAATAAATTTATTTCTGCTGATGAACTGGCCCATTCCATAAATCAGATTAGCCCCGAAAGTATAAACAAGATGGCCAATGAATACTTGAATGTTACAAATCTCAATTCGGTAATCATGTCATCTGGGAAAAACTAATGCTTAAAGTTGGTGTACTAAAAGAGATAAAAAATGATGATGGACGGGTTGGTATTTGTCCGAATGGGGTAAAAACACTTTGTTCCGAAGGTATCGAAGTTTTTGTTGAGTCAGGTGCCGGGGAAGGATGTGATTTTTCTGACGATATGTATATAGGTGCAGGAGCAACAATTTTACCATCTGCTGAAAAGCTAATCCGCAAAGCAGAGTTAATAGTAAAGGTTTTGCCCATTTCGCCGGTTGAAGCCGAACTAATAAATGATTCACACATCGTTTTTTCTTTTTTAAAGCTAAACCCTAAAGGTGAGCGTTTAAAGCCACTTATTAACTCAAATACAATCTATTTTGGATCGGATTTGCTGGAAGATGATCAGGGTACTCATCCAATCCTGGAAGCAATAAGCGAGGTTGCGGGGAGAATGGCAGTTCATGTTGGCGCAAACCTTTTATCTGTATCACAAGGTGGAAAAGGAATCTTACTTTCTGGCGCTGATGTAATTCCACCAGCAACTGTAACAATAGTTGGATCTGGCCTTATCGGGCGCGTTTCAGCTGTTCAGGCTTGGACCAATGGGGCAAATGTTAATCTTTTATCTTTAAAACCGGAAAATATTAAAAGTTATGATATTGTCCGGGATGGCTTAAGCATTAAAGAGTTCACTCCTGAAAATTTGAGAGATTTGCTTCCCGAAACCGATGTTTTAATTGTTTCAGTTTATTCTTTACGCTACCCTGAAGTTGAGTTTTCAATTGATAAAAAAATGGTAAATCTTTTAAAACCAGGAAGTGTAATAATTGATCTTTCTGTGGAACAGAGCCCGGTTGTAGAAACGTCACATGTAACAAATATTAACCAACCGACATTTAGGGTAAATGATATTGTTCATTATTGTGTGCCAAACATAAGTGCAACTGTACCTTTAACAAGCAGCCAGATTTATACAAAAAAAATAATACCTTTCGTACAAATATTAGCTAAAAACGGATTGAAAAATGGATTAAACAAATCTCCGGAATTACTCTCGGCATTGGCCATGTACAAAGGAAAAATAACCAACCGAATACTGGCCGACAGATTCGATTATACTTTTCATAATATCTTTGATCTTCTAGACCTAAATCTGTAAAGCGATGATCCCCCCAAATCTTCTAATTTTAAATTACCACAAAATAGAATCCAGAACTGATATTGGAATTACTACCCGTCATCCGGATGATTTTAGAAAAGATCTGAAAACCCTTGTTCAAAAGGGCTACCAGACTGTTAATTTTTATGATCTAAAAAAACCGGAACAGCTACCAGAAAAACCTGTAATAATAACTTTTGATGATGCATATCTTTCATTTTATGAAAGCGCATTTAAAATTTTAAAAGAACATAAGATGAAAGCTGTTGTTTTTGTACCGGTAAATTTTATCAATAAAAAAAACGAATGGGATGTTCAACTTTTTGGTAAAAAGTACAGGCACATGTCGGAAGATCAACTCAGGGAAATATCGGAAAATAATATTGAAATAGGTTCACACACTTTAAATCATAAATATTTAAATGATTTACAGGATCATGAATTGGTTAAGGAGCTGGAACTTAGTAAAACAAAACTAGAAAGTATTGTTGGCAAAAATATTATTTCCATAAGCTATCCCTTTGGTAAATTTAATAACAGGGTTTTACAGTTTGCCCGAAAATATTATGATTTTGATGTGGGTTTGTTGCCGTCATTTTTTCAGAATAGTAACTCCCTGCGTCCATTTGAACGTATAAATATTTATCGGATTGATTCACAAAAAGATTTCCAAAAAAAATTAGAATACAAAAAATACCCGGGTTTAAAGGCTAAAAACCGTTTAATTCAGTTTGGTTCCTGGGCAACCATTTTATTAAAAAAATTGCAGGTACAAAATGGATAAAATCCGCCGTTGGGCTCCGTTTGTAACTTTGCTAATTATAGCATGTTTTAGTTTTATCTACTTTATATTGCTTGGAGATAATGAACCTTACTTTCCCACAACGGATAATCCGGAGTTGATTTATCAGGAAGCATGTGTTCAGTGTCATGGCAAAAAAGGGCAGGGAAGTGGAATTTTGTACCCGTCATTTGACCATTCTCAACTTGATATAAAAAAGATTGAGCGGGCAATATTGGAAGGCGATTGGTTAATGCCAAGATTTGAAAATATAAAAGGAGATACTCTAAAAAACCTAAGTGAGTATATTTATTCAAAAAAGTATCTTAAGTAATTATTTTTAAAGAAGTTTTAGCTCAAAAAAGACAATTTAAGTAATAAAAGTTAAGAAAAATTATTCAAAAACCGTTAATAGAGTATTAGAAATTCTTTTTATGATTTTGTGGTTTAGAAATACTTTGTTTGGGATACCAGGTTTGGAGATTATTAGATGCGTATAGTAACTCGTGGTGATTTTGACAGTTTGATCAGTACTGTACTTCTTAGTCTTTCGTATGATATTGATGATGTTAAAATATCTCACCCAGCTGAAATTCAAGAATGTAAATTTGAAATAACATCTAATGATATACTCGCTAACCTACCATATCATAGTGATTGTGGATATTGGTTTGATCACCATATTAATGAAGATCATGTAGCCAATGAAATTGAATTTCAGGGATGTTTTAAAGTTGCTCCAAGCTGTTCCCGTGTTATTTTTGATTATTGTGAAAATATTGCTGAAACACGTCGTTTTGAAAAGGTTGTTGAAGTTGCCGATCAAATCGATTCAGCAAGTTTATCTATTGAAGCAATTAAGAATCCCCATGGTTGGTTTATAATCGATAGAACCCTGAGTGCATTTGATCCAAAAGGTACCTTGGGAGATTTTAGAGAATATTTTATTAAGCTTGTTCATTGGATAAAAACAAGTTCGCTAAGCAGCATATTAATGTCTGATGATGTTCAACACCGCATTGAACATGTTCGAAGTGAACACAAATTATTTATTAATGCCCTCCGTGAATGCAGCAATGTTGATCAAAATGTTATTATCACAGATTCAAGAAGTTTACGTTATTTCCCGAATGGGAACCGCTTTTTAATCTACTCACTGTATCCTAATCAAAATGTTTCCATTAGTATTTTTAACAGAAGAGGAACAGATCAATCCGTCCTTTTCTGCGGCCATAATATTTTTAACCGTGGGTGCAAAACAGATATTAATGAATTAATGCATAAGTACCATGGAAGCGGCAGGATGACAGCCGGATCATGTGTTGTTCCATCGAGTGACGCAGACTCGGTTTTAAATGAAATTGTTTCAATTTTAAAAACAAATGGTTAATCAATTTTCAATTCTTTCCAATGCAACTCTCTTCTAAATAGTCTGAAAATATTAATTGCTAAAGGCTGTCAGTACAAGGATTGTACTATTTTTTCCACTTTAAAATAAAATTGACATTGATCACATCCTCACATAAGTTTTGCACTTCTATTCACATTTGGAGGTCTGTATGAAGAGGCTCGTATTACTACTTTTTGTTTTTGGTCTAATAGCTTGTGGTGGACAGAAACAGGAAGCTCAAACAGAAGAAGCACCTGCAGTAGAAGAGGCTGTTTCTACTGTTGCTGATTCTGCAGAGGCTGTTGTTGATTCTGTTTCATCTGCTGTTGAAGAAGCGACTCAAGAATAGTTTTTGTTTAACTTAAAAGCCCCGATTTTTCGGGGTTTTTTTTATTCTTCTATTTCATCTCACAAAACTGTTTATCTTTCATCACCACTTTTTTAATCATCTTAAAATTTTTATAACATTGGTTTGCATCCCTGTTTTTTGAAAAACTATTGCTTAAAATAGAGCAAAGTAAAGTAAAAAAAGAGATAGATGAAAACATTATCTGCTTTATATATCCTTGTCCTTTATTTACCGGTTGATAGTCTTAGTCAAACTTGTTGCTCTGCCGGAACGCCCATATTATCAGCAGTAAATGTTGCGGCAACAAATGCTAATCAATGGCAATTTTCCTTTTCTGCCGAGCATAATTCCATAAAGGATGTATTGCCAAAATCGATAAAGCCTAGAGAAGAGCGTTTTACAAATTCTTATATTTTTGATATTTCTTATGGAATAAATGAGCGGGTTTCTGCGACAATTATCCTTCCTTATGTTCAATTAAGCCAGACAGCCCTTTTTGGAAGCCGGGAGGAAATATCGTCCAATGGTTTTGGAGATATCCTGGTTATGTCAAAATACAACATTGTCACTTCTGATATTGCCAATCAAAGACAATTTGCGGTTGGCTATGGCTTAAAGCTGCCCACAGGGAAATCAAAAATTCGTGGTCAAACTGGTGTGGTACTTGCCCCGCAACTACAACCTGGAACTGCATCATGGGATCATGTTCTATGGGCATTTTTCTCTCAAAGCTTCAGGCCAAGTCCCTTTAGCTTTTTCCTAAACCTAAACTACAGAATAAATGGTGATAACAATCGTTTTCAAACAAATGGCCCATTTAGGTCTTATCACTTTGGGAATGTTTTTGCAGTAACAGGTGGTATTTCTTACAGAATGACACCTTTGGTAGACTTGGCAATACAATCTCGGTTCAGGCACACAGCCAAAGATTCGTTTGCAGGTGGAGAAGTTATAAATACTGGGGGTGACTGGCTTTATCTTATCCCTTCTATAAACTTTAACTTTGATACATATGGTTTCCGCTTGTCAAGTCAGGTTCCGGTTTACAGAAATCTGAAAGGTATCCAGATAACAACAAGTTATTCTATTTCAGCATCAATTTTTTATTTCATTTTATAAGGGGAAAGCTATGATGAAATTAGTTTTTATAACCTTAATTATTTTTGTGATTCTTTCGTGTTCAGAAGAACCACTTACCAATGTTGTAAATGGCGATTGGCTAATTCCTAAAAGGGAAGTTCATGATGGCGGGCCAGGTAAGGATGGTATTCCTTCGATTGATAATCCCAAAATGATTTCTTTAGAAAATACAGATTTTTTAAATGATGATGATTTGGTTGTTCTATTTGGCAATCAAGGAGAGTTAAGTATTTATCCACACAAAATACTGGATTGGCACGAGATTGTTAATGCCCAGGATGTAGTTGTATCCTATTGCCCGTTGACTGGTACCGCGATTGGTTTAAACCGTGAAATTGAACAAAATGGTTTATCTGAAAGAACAGCATTTGGAGTTTCCGGTTTGTTGTACAATACTAATTTGATTTTGTATGACCGATTAACAGACAGCTATTGGTCGCAAATGAAAAACCAATGTGTCGGCGGAGATCTCATCGGAACTTTTCCTAAAAATGAAATACTTGTTGAAACAACATATAAAACAGTAAAAAATATGTTTCAGGATGCTAGAGTTTTATCAGATAAAACCGGCTATTACAGTACCGAGCAGTATGCGGTTTACCCTTATGGAGATTATAAAACAAATAATAATCGCTTGCTGTTTCCAATAAGCAACAGTGATAACAGAATTCCAGGGAAAGAACGGGTAATGGGCATTGTAATAAACGGAGAAGCCCGAGCATACCGATTCGAAAGTCTGGAAAGTGGAATAAATGTCATAAACACAAATGTTGGTGGTGTTGAAGTAGTAGTTGTTGGCAGTAAAACAAGCAACTATTTAGTCGCCTATAAAAATACTTTTAATGACAGCCAGGTTCCATTAACCTTTACAAAAGGTTCAGGTAACGGCCAGGTTGTGTTTAAAGATAATATTGGGAATAATTATAATGTTTTAGGTGAAGTTGTCACTGGGCCTAATAGTGGCTCCAGGTTGGCTGGTACACATTCTTATATCTCATTTTGGTTTGCGTGGGCTGCCTTTTACCCCAATACAGAAATTAAGTAATAAAAAAGGATTCTAACAGGGTGGTAAGTATTGGGCTCTCTAGTTGCCATCCTGGAAGAATCTCTTTTGATAAATTCTTTTAAAACGTTTTAATTCTTTTTTATTGTAATATTTCCATTTATTGTACTTACTTTTATTGAATGCTCACCATCACCGCTTTTACCTGTGCCTTCAATCTTTTTACGAGGATCACCATTATTGTATGACCATTCATCATCTTCTTCAATATCCAATGAAAAGTCGCTGTTTATTTCATAATTTTTATTGCTATTTCTTGTATATGTTATCCGGATATCAAAATCAGCAGAAATTCCATCCGGCAGAACTAATTCAATATCGCCACCCATGGAACTAATCTCTACATGGCGGTCACCTTTTGATGGATCGCCGGTCATTGTAACATCAACATCACCACCCATAGTTGTTGCTTTTACCCAGCCATCAATATCCCTAATATCTATATCGCCACCCATTGTATTGGCTTTTATATACAGTTTTGCTTTATTTACATCTATATCGCCACCCATTGTTGAAACATCTGCGCCTGAAAAGGCCTCATCAACTTTTATCTTGCCACCCATTGTTGAAATATTTACTTCTTTTCCGGTTGATTTACCATTCCTGCTACGGACATTTTTATATATTACATTTCCTCCCATTGATGAGCCATCTACATCACCAATAATATTTTTGAACAAAACTTCACCACCCATAGTGCTAATCTTGCCATCTACATCAGAATCAGTTAATTCCACATCTCCACCCATTGTAGAAAATTTTACAGACCCTTTTAATTTCTCCAATGTTATTTCGCCACCCATGGTTTCGCCTTCAAGTTTACCCTCAACATTGGCAACAACTATTTCGCCACCCATTGTTGTTACCTCAATGTCAAATTTTAACGGGACGTAAACTTTAAATTCCAAATCAGAATTTGTATTACCGTCTGCGCCAGCCGAAATTTCTACACCACGACTATTATCATCCATATCGACCCAGACATTTTCATTTAATTTGCTGCCCCTATGCGATACAACAACAACTACTTTGTCATGGTTTTCTCCATAGATGTAAATCGAACCGCCTGTTTTTATATCCATTTCCAGTCGTTGTCCCGCAGAAACGTCAAACTCTTTTTTTATTTCACCTGCAAACGTAATTGACGCTACCATTAAAATTGAAAATATTGTTAAGTACTTCATTCTGTTTCCTTTCCTTTGTGATTGAACGATCCTGTCATTCTGATTGTTGTAGTGAAACGAAGAATCCGATTATTTTAAATGTTTCTTTTAGGACTTGCTTCGTTCCTCAGCATGGCAAGCAAGTTTTTTTTACTTTTTTTCCTGTTTATTAGTGTTCATATTTTAGTTGTTTTATTTTTTGTGTAACAGCGCTGTTAACATTTTTATATTCCTCTAAACCTTTCTCAAGAAGGGCGGGGTTTACATTGTTGTTGCTTAAATAATCAATGGCAGTCAATCTCATATAAACTGATTTTTCCTCAGTTAACAACCTAATCAATGCCGTTTGAATGACTTCATCATTTGGATATTTCATCAAGCTAAAGAGACTTTTTTGACGCACAATTTCATTGCCATCATTTAACATGGTTTTTATTAATGCCTGTTTAATTTTTGGGTGCATCACTTTTTCACTAACCGAAATGTTGCGTAGTTGTTCACCCGTGGAGCTGGCATTTACTAAAGATTGAGCAAGTATATCCTGAATCAGCGGATCGTTCTTTTTGCGGGTAACTTGCAGGTGCCGGGTTACATCAAAACTAACACTTACGAGGCCGTCTTCATTTTCGCGAAAAATGGTATTGCTGTAAATATAAGGTGAATTTATACTTTCCTGTAATTCACCTGTCTGTTCAGCTGCATAATTAATATTCCTGATTAAAGAATTGTCTGAGACCGAAGTGCTCATAAAAAAACCAATCAGGAACATTGCGCCTGCAAATGCGGCGCTAAAAGCCGGAATGCGAAATGGTTGTAAAATATTGTCCCAAAGTGATGAAAAAATATATCTTGACTTATGATTATTGTAATGATGAATTTTATTAATACTCACAGATCGCATTTTTTGAAATTCATTTTCATCAGCCATTTCAAAGGTCATTTCAGGGTTTGTTAGATTTGAATGAAGATTAAGGTATTCGGATATTTCTAAATTGGTTTCTGCCTCTTTTTGGATTCGTTCTTTTTCTTCAGCAGACAGCTCATCTGAAATATACTTTTTTAGCTTTTCTTCTAATTGTTTATTTATTGCCATTTTTACCTCTACAATATTTCCGTCATACTGAACTGGATTGAGCATTCATTATTAAAAGTATTCCGAAACAAGTTCGGAATGACGCAAAGCATTTTTTAATACAGTTATGATTCACGCTCTTCGTTTTTTTTTAGATTTTCTTTTAATTTTTGCAAACTTCTGAACAACATATTTTTTACAACTCCTTCACTGCATTGCAACGTTTCGGCAATCTCTTTTATAGATTGTTCCTCAAAATAGCGTAACACAACTGCCAGCCGATAGCGGGTGTTTAAATTGTATAAGCTGCGTAACAGCTGAGATTTATTCTCCTTTGCCAGGTATTCATCTTCATTGCTCAATGCAATTGATGGTAAATCCAAATGCTCATCAATGCTTTCATGTTTGCTAAATTTTTGGTTACTGCGCACCCAGTTAACCCCTTCGTTATAGCTTATTTTTGTAAGCCATGATTTGAATGAACTTTTAGCTTTGAATGTACTCAGCTTTTGGTAACATTTTATAAAAACGTTTTGTGTAATATCGAGGGCATTCTCTTTGTTTTTGCCAAATCCAAAGCTAATTGTATAGACCAAACGTTCATAACGCTGCATCAATTCATCGTATGCTGATAGATTATTAGCAAGAGTTTTATTTATCAGTTCAAGATCATTGTGCACTTAAATTCCGCCTCCTGGATATATAGACAGTAAAGTAGCAAAAAAGTTAGCATCGAGAAAAAAAGATTTTATTAAAACCCTATAATGAAGAACCACATGAGTTTAACTTTAAAATAGAAAATGATTTATTGTATTTAAATACGAGAGCTACTTTAAATGAATCCAATTCTGTTGCTATAAGGATGAATAGTTTTTTATGGGCTAATTCATATTTTAAAGATAGAGGTATCTTTATACGCGATTAGTCTAATTATCAATATTTTTATCGAAACAAAATTCTGTTTTTTGTGAACCTTAAAAAACCCATCATTTTTGTTTACATACCCACTTTATATTGTTAAATTTATGTATCCCTGCTGTGTCTGTTTCAATCTTTTCTGAAGATTAGAAGATAAGAGGTGCTGTATGTTAACAATGAACCCGGCATCACGAATCACAGTTTTGTTGCAACTTATTGCCTTTCATTCATTGGCTGTTGGACTTGGCCTGATAATAATCTCATCCCAATATTTAGAACTTTATGGTTTTAAAAATTACTCTTCCAGTTTTTTCCAGGCACAAGGCGGTGTTTTCCATATTGTGATGTGTATTGCCTATTTCATGGCTTCAAAAAATCTTAACTCTGCAATAATAATCCGATTTGTGATAAGCGCAAAAACGGTTGCCGTGATATTTCTATTTGTCTATTTCCTGTATGCAGAATCCATTTGGATAATTTTATTGTCCGCCATTGCTGACGGTTTGATGGCATTGCTCATATTTATTTTTTACAAACAATACCTGCATTTTATTGGCCAAACTCGTGAATAAACGCCCATCACCATTACCAATTATTGTAGTAACAGGGGCCTCAGGATTTATAGGGCGTCATTTTGTAAACAATTTTTGTAATGAGTTTTATATGTATTGTATTGGCCGTCGCAGTCAGCGTGCAGCTGCTGTTACTGAGCATGAAAATATTTGCTGGATTCGCCAGGATATAGCCGAAGAAGCCGGAGTGAAAAAAATATTTTCAAAAATTGCAAAAAACGGTGGAGCAGATTTTGTTTTACACCTTGCCGGTTATTATGATTTTGACAATGAAGAACATCCTGAATTTGAACGGACAAATATAAATGGCACAAAATATATCCTTGATAATACCGGGCAATTAAATATAAAAAGATTTATTTATACCAGTTCGCTGACTGTTTCTGAGTTTACAAAACCGGGCACAATCCTAAATGAAAAAAGTCCGGCAGATGCCACGTTTCCATATGCAATCAGTAAGCGAATTTGTGAAGAGATGATTTTAGAATACTCATATCTGTTTCCTTCATCAATTATAAGGCTGGCTGCTATTTTTAGTGATTGGTGTGAGTATGGTCCGCTTTATATGTTTCTAACAGGGTGGTTTTCTAATTCCTGGAAGGCCAGGATTCTTGCCGGAAAAGGGGAATCTGCAGTGCCGTATTTACATGTGAGTGATGTTAACAGGTTTATTAATCTCCTGATAAAACAAAGCACGTTACTGCCGGATTACCAGATTTATGTTGTAAGTCCGGATGGCTGCAGCACTCATAAAGAATTATATAGCTTGGCTATGCGATATAATTTTACAAATCAGGCAAAACCGTTTTTTATTCCTAAAGGGTTGGCAGCAATAGTTGTTCTTATAAAAGATGTTTTTGGAAAACTTATCGGCAAACGTCCGTTTGAAAGGCCCTGGATGATAAAATATATCAATCAAAAAATGGTGATTGATGCATCGTTAACACGAAAAATGTTATCCTGGAAACCAACCGGACGGTATCATATAAACCGGCGTTTACTGTTTCTAATTGAAAATATGAAAAGTAATCCATATGAATGGAACCGACGGAATTATGAGGCCATTTATAAAAAAGGGGAAGGCAGGCCAAACCTTGCTATACTGGATGCAATGTTGCTGTTGGAAGAAGAAATAATAACAAAAATATTAATGGAGTTGACATCAAAAAAGTATAAACAAATCTTTAAAACCTATCAAAGTCTTCAGCCACAAAAGTTAAAAGAACGTATTGAGGTAATTTATGAAATCCTCAAAAGGGCCATACGATCCGGCGACAGGATGCATATTATGCCTTATGCAAATAACCTGGCCATTGAAAGAATAAAAGAAAATTTTGAGGTTCAGGAAGTAATTCAGGCCATAATTAAAATTGGCAATGTTATAGTCTTCAATTTATTAAAGCATCCACCGCTGCAAAGTCTGCAACCGCGCATTCACGACGAAATTAATTTAACTATTCAGCTTATTGCAGATGAAGTTGAAGATACCTACGAACGGCTAACCGGTTTTAGTGCCGGGTAATTCAAATAACATTTTAAAAATGTCATTGATCAATTATCAATTGACTAGTGCCTGTGAATATCCTTATGCATGATAGCACGTGTTTTTTCTAGGCGGTCGTCAGCCGGTAGGTCAGCCAGCTTATCGTTCATTTGTTCGTCATCTTCTTTTTGCAAAAGTTTAGCCATATAATCAATTATACTTGAAGGAAATACATCTTCGCGCTCGTACAAATCCCTGCTTTCAAGCAGAATTTGGGCCGATCCAACACAGCTGGCCGGAAGAATGGGCAGGCTTTTCAATACATCATGATTCTTAAAAATATTTCCGGAGACATATAACTTTTCAGACTTCTCGAGAGATTTTTCATTTGTCAGTCCCCATTCTGCAGCCATTGTAATTCCGGCTAATAAAAAATGAATTATTGCACTGCCATCCGGGCTGCGTAGTTCCACAGTTTGGC
Source organism: Calditrichota bacterium (assembly GCA_013112635.1). Taxonomy (NCBI): domain Bacteria; kingdom Pseudomonadati; phylum Calditrichota; species Calditrichota bacterium. Next base: position 188,059 of record JABFGF010000001.1, read on the forward strand.
GGCTGTCATTACTGGAATAATCAGTGGTTTGCTGTGGGTTCATATTTCTGGCAAGATCTTTTTCTTTGCCCCAGGCAAGCGGAACACGGATCATAGCACTCCTGTTCAAATCGCTCCAGCAAATATGGGTTGGTGCTTCCTGGTTTGGAACGAGCCGCAAATATGCAGACGAGGTTGTGTTGCCAAATGCAGTTAAAGAAGCGGCATAATGGGATAATCCTCCTATTAGTTTTTTTGCTTCTTCGCTTAAAGAATTATCTTTATCGAGCATAATATTCTGTCCATTTTTGCGTAGCTCCATGTGAACATGAAAACCATTTCCCGCAATTCCTTCTTCCAGTTTAGGTGCAAACGTGGCCACACAATTGTGCTTATATGCTACATTTCGAATTAGCCAGCGGGCCAAAAGTAAATAATCAGCTGCATCTTCAATAGGTGCTGCCAAAAATTCAATTTCCATCTGCTCGGCTTGCTTTCCTTTAATTTCAGAAACATCGCTTCTGATGTAATTGATACATCCAACTTCATTATGGGCATATTTAATAATACCTGTTATTTGTGATAGATAGGTAAGCATTTCATCCAGGATTTCACCACTTTTTGTAAAGGGCGCTGTAGCATGATAGCCGTGCTGTCTGGCAATTGGAAAGGAATTATTATCCGGCTCGCTTATCAGGAAAAATTCCAGTTCTCCAAGCGCATATAACTCCAATCCGCTATTTTTTTTCAAAAGGTGGTTTGCCCTATGTAAAACACTATCCAGTCCATAAGATGCCGGATTTCCATCACGATCCAGAAAACGACACATGAAATTAATGCTGTGATAATCAAAAGGATTTATGAAAGCGGTTTTGTAAAGTGGGACAACGTATAAATCAGAAACCGATGCGTCGATAAGACCTTTGAAAAGGGAAGAGCCATCTACTCGTTCACCCTCAGCCAATACACGCTCCGCATGTTTTAAATCATTTATCGGAATTTTTAGTTCTTTTAGCTTACTGTCTATCCCAACATAATGAAACGTTATTTTATTGATTTCCGCGTCTTTGATCACAGTTAAAATATCTTCACGGGTAATTTCAGTTTTAGGTTTATCGAGAATGTGGTTTAAAGCTAATGTTTTCATATAACCCCTCTTTGTTACTTTTAAAGGTTCAACTTATTTTACAGTTGTCTAATATACGAAATCAGAACAGTCAAATCTTGTACAAAATAGATAATTTTAGATTGATCGAAAGCATAGGAGAACTCTACTTCTTCCGGCGGGAAAATAAATTAACAAGCTTATGTTTTATTTGTGAATAATACTTTGGTAAACCATGTTTTTCTTCCTCGGCCAGGAAAGTTCTAATAATATTAGCCATCTCAACTGTCCGTAAATATCCGAAGGATTTGTGTGGATTCCTTTCATCGTTTGCTTCATAATCATTAATTACGCTTAAATCCTGGGCCTGAACACCAAGAGCATTGGCCTGATAATCATCTGCCAGCGTAGGATCCAGCGCAACCATATCCTGCGGATCAGCCAAATTAAACCATTTGCTGTGAACATTGACGGGTGTTTTTAATGGCTCCTCCGAACCGCTATTCAGTTTTTGATCAGCATAAATCCGGCTAACCACAACAGGCAATCCAAGCGGAGAACCAAAAGTAACCAAAGTATTAATCGAGAGTTCATCCGGGTTATCCTGCAAAACCTCATAAGCCACTATTGTGCCCATTGAGTGACATAAAAGTATAACCTCATCCTTCTTATGTTCTAGCAGTACACTTTTTAGTCGCTCTCGAATAGTATTACGTGACTGAAAACTTTTCTCCTGTTCGTTTTCCGTTTCATCACCACGATAATAAATATCCAGCTCCCTGAAATAACTGTGAATTATGGAATCGGTTACACCTTCAAAGTTGAGCGTCATATCTTCTTTTAGAAATATTTTATCCAATTGTTTTTCGGCATATTTCAAAAGGCGTGTTTTTAGATTTTCAGGTTCTGCTTTTAAGTTTCCGCTGGCAGGCAGATAAGGCTCATCCAGGTATAAAGGATTATCTTCATCAGTCACGTCGGCCTCTAATGGTTCAGGATAAAGAATATCAGCCCAGTAAACCAGCTTAAAACTTAGATCAGGATCAGCAATGCCAGATTTTTGAAGACCTTCTTGTATAGCAGCCAACCACCATTTTTCAAGTTGTTCTTTTGGAGGTTTGTTGCCAAGCCCATGTATGGCGATAATTATTTTAGACATCGGAATTAATTTGAAGTTAAGATTTTATTAGGTAGAGCTGAATAACTTAAATCCATTTCTTGTGCCTAAAATAAAACAACATCGAAATTAAAATAGTTGCCATAAATCCCAGCAGACTAAAATAGCCCCATTTCCACTTTAGTTCCGGCATAAATTCAAAGTTCATTCCATAGAGGCCGGCAAAAAAACTTAATGGGATAAAAATAGTTGCGATTATTGTCAGGACTTTCATTGTTTCATTCATCTTAAAGCTGGTTGCAGACATGTAGATATCCATTACGCCTACAATTCTTTCACGATATGTTTCTAATGAATCAACAACTTTTAATACATGATCATATGAATCCCTGAGAAAAGGTAAGGTGGATTCCTTAAAGAAAGCTGATTCATTTCGTACCAGGTTAGCAAGCATTTCGCGAAGGGGCCAAATGTTTTTTCTAAGGTGAACTATTGTTTGCTTAAAGTTATTTATATGTTGGATACTTTCTGCTTTCGCTTCTAAAGCTTCTTCTTCCAACTTATCAATCTGCTCCTCCAGCCCTTCCATAACTATAAAATAATTATCTATCAGAACATCCAATATTGAGTAGCAAAGATAATCGGCTCCAGATTTTCTAATCCTGCCGTGCGAATTCTTAATTCTTTCCCGTAATGCATGAAACAAATCTCCTTTGCGCTCCTGAAAACAGAGAACAAAATTTTTATTCATTACAAGGCTGATCTGCTCTATATCAAGCTCATCATTTCCAGGAGAGTACTGTATCATTTTAATTATAAAAAATATGTACTCGTCAAATTCTTCGGATTTTGGACGGTGCTTGGTGTTTAGAACATCCTCCATAACCAATGGGTGAATGTTAAACTGTTTTCCAATTTTTGAAAGAATTTCAGTTTCGTGTAAACCATAAACATTTACCCAGGTTGTACTTTCTTTATCTTTATAAGGAAAAATGTCGTCTATATTTTTACAATCGAAAAACTCATAGTTACCGGAATCGAAATCCATAAGGTTTATCAATGTTTTTTCTTGTTTTTGTTCACCAACAAAAACAGGGCTGCCAGGAACAAGCCCGGTTTTTCGAGACAGCCGAAGGGCTTTTTTCATAATTAACGCTCCGTCGTGGACTCATTAAGCTGCTTTTTTTAATTTAGGTCTTTTATGACCATGAACAGTATATTGAACGGTAAAAACACCAAATAATATAATGGCAAGTAAAACCAACTCAATTTGTATAATTCATTTTATCTCATTAAACAACTTATTTAAAATGCAGTTGTTGCCATACTCTGCTTATGAGGAAACAGCCATTTGTTGATTTACCGATCATTTAATCCCAAGCCATCGAAGATTTGTGGTATGCATTTTTCAATCCGGGATACACGAGTTTTTGCCTGTTTTGGTTGAGAAAAATAAAGAAGGTATCCTCTTTGCCGCCCCGGTGTTAATGCCTCAAAAGCATTTCTCAGTGCGTGGTTTTCATCCAATGCCTTTTGAAATTCTTCCGGCATTGTGAATTCTGAAGTCTTTTTTAATTCCACTTTCAAACCGGCCTTTTCCACTTCAATTGCTTCATAAATGTAGCCTTTCAAAACAGTTTCCATCTCGACTATTTCCTGAAGATTGGAGAAACGAATCTGTCGCGCAGCCTGCACATTTTCGGTTTGTTGGATTAGAATACTATTGGCATCTTTTAATAAAGCACCTTTGTGAAACAGCAGAGCACAGTATTTTTTAAACCCATGAATTAAAACGATGTTACTTTTTTGAAAGGTGTAACAAGGAACACCCCACTTCAATTCCTCGATTAGTCCACAGTCAAGGACAATCGTTCTCAATTTCTCATATTCTTGCTGCCACTTTTTGGCTTTATCGAAAAAAAAATCAACCGTAGGATTCATATTGTGTTTCCATTTTACAAGAATAATTATTTTGTTGATTCTGCCGGGTTAATAATACTCACAGGAATTGGTTTACTCTCACTGCCGCTGTACAACGACAAATGTGGAAAGGGTATTTCAATTTTTTCCTCATCAAATTTCTTCTTTATTTCTTCCATGATCGAATTTTTAAGATCGAGCCAATCATCTTTTACAGCCCATACCCTGAAGTGAAAATCGAGCGATGAGTTTCCAAATCCTGTAAAAATAATTGAAGCTTCTGGTTCATTGAGACAAAGAGGATTTTCTTTTGCAATATTAGTTAAAACCTCTTTTACATGATCAATATTTTCTTTGTAGGCTACACCAACACTAATATCAACCCTCCTGATCGGAAAACGGGTGACATTTATTACTTCTGTTTTAATGATTGTTTCATTCGGAATTCGGACAAATTCATTGTTAAATGTACGCAGCTTGATAGATAACATATCTATGGACAATACGACACCACTTGTACTTCCTACCGTAATCACATCATCCACTTCAAAGGGTTTTTCGGCAATAAGAAACCAACCGCTAATGATGTTTGAAACACTGGTTTGAGAAGCAAAACCCACTGCAATACCGATGATTCCCGCTGCTCCAAGTAATGTGGAAATTTCAAAACCAAAAATATTTAAAATCGAAAAACTAATGATTATGTACCCGGTGTATAAAATGATCTTATGAAAAATCATCGATAGTTGAGCAGAAAATTTCTTTTGAGTGATCCGCTTAACCCATTTACCTGTAATATGTACAAGCGGTAAAGCAATAACTACCCAAAATAATATGCGAATTGCTAAACTAAAATATTCTTGTGTAAGGTACTTCTCGATGTCTGGTCCTGATAAAAAATCCATTCTCTCTCCTATTTTCCAACAAATACATTTGGGCCTGCTAAATCTTTTATTGATGAGAACGATCGGGCACTAATTGATTTTTTTGTCACAGAACGCGGCTTGGTCAACAAAGATGCCTCTGGTAAAATGTGCGGTTTTTTACTGGTAAAGTTGACTAAGCTTATTTCGTTTTTACCAAAATAGGTTATTGAAATATCATCAGTCCAAAGCTGCGTTTGGTCCATAAACAACGAAATATATTCTGTCCGGAGACAGATCTTGTCTACCAATAAATCTTCTTTGGATTTATTTTTAAGTTTAATGGGACATATTACCATAAACTGTCTTGAATCGTCTGTTTCTATTTCGGTCCGAAATCCTGACGAAATACTGTAGCATTTTTCTCCTTCTGTAAATGTGCCAAACCAGGTATTGGATAATTTGACAGATGGAATTTCCATAAGTTGATATGTTTCCTTTTCAGATATAGCTGAAATTTTTATTGAAATAGGGAAGCGAACAAATACATTACTTTCCGAATTAATGGCCAGATTGAAAGATGATTCAGGTTTAACAAGAATAGAAAGATCGGGAAAGACGGGATCGATCTGAACAGCAGTTATTTCTTTGCTAATTGGCCAGCGTTTCCAATCTAGGTTTTCTTCAATGTTGTTGTCAGGGTTTTTTTTATCTGTTGTATAATATGCTGCGATTTTTATTTCATTTTTTAATAGCTGTATGTAAAGTACCAAATCGGCAATTGTGATTTTCTTGATTTTTATACCCGACAAAGGATATTTATCCCAAATGGGTTGATTTTGTTTTTTCATATTAGCTTAATTTTTGTGGAATGGTTTGGTTGGAATTAATATACAAAAATTTAAAAATAAAGAATAAGTATTAAAAAAATCCTAATACTTTGAAAGAGCATCTTAGCGAAAATTGGCTCGTATCGGTTTTTAATAACTTATTTAGTTGGGCTGGTTAAATTGTGTTTAAAGATTCAATTTTAATCAGTTGTACCTTGCTAAGCACTGTTTTATATTTTGATATATCCATTTTAAATCTAAGCAAAAATACATTTACTTTTTAGAGAGATACTATGAAAGCATTTGTTTGTTCAAAATTTGGATCGACAGATTTTCTACAACTTAGAGAAGTTGAAAAACCAATTCCAAAAGACAAAGAAGTTTTGGTGAAAATTAAAGCCACCACCGTAACCATTGGCGATACAATAATCCGCAATGGAAAACACCCTGATTCAAAATTTTATACAGTAATGCTGCATGTGGCATTTGGCTTTAGAAAACTGCGAAAAAGTATTTTAGGAATGGAGCTGGCCGGTGTGGTTGAAAGCATTGGAAAAGATGTGACGCGTTTCAAACCAGGTGACCATGTTTTTGGGTCTACCTTTAGTATTGGATTTGCCGCCCATGCTGAGTATAAATGTTTTCCGGAAAACGGCATGCTTGTATTAAAACCGGATAATATAACTTTTGATAAAGCCGCAACAATTCCCGGTGGTGGGATGACTGCGCTTGGTGTTTTACGCAAAGCAAATTTGAAAAATGGATCAACTAATCAATCTGATAAACTGAAAGTTCTTATCAACGGTGCATCCGGAGCTGTTGGAAGCAGCGCTGTGCAACTTGCAAAATATTTTGGTGCAGAAGTAACCGGGGTTTGTAGCGGGGCAAACCTGGAGCTGGTTAAATCATTGGGAGCAGACAAAGTTATTGATTATACTAAAGTGGATTTTACTGAAAATGGTGAAAAGTACGATGTTGTTTTTGATGCCGTTCATAAGTTAGACTCATCGAAAGCTAAAAAATCGCTGAAAGACTCTGGAAAATATTTTGATGTTTTAAAAGATACAAGCGACAAAGAAAAAGTAGAAGATCTGATTTTCTTAAAAGAACTAATTGAAGCAGGGAAGCTAAAAGCCGTTATAGACAGGCACTTTCCTTTTGACCAAATACCTGAAGCACATACTTATGTGGAAAAAGGGCATAAAAAAGGCAATGTTGTAATTGATGTGGTTTAGAATTTAGAAAGGAAGAGATGAAAATTATTGTTTTAGGTGCAGGGCTGGTTGGGGCGCCAATGGCGATCGATTTAAATAATGATGACAAATTTGATGTGACAGTGGCAGACTACAGTAACGAGGCTTTGGACAATCTGAAAAAGAAATGCCCGCAATTATCTTTTGTCCAAAAAGATTTATCTGACCCGCACAATGTAACCACACTTGTAAGCAATTATGATTTTGTTGTTAATGCCGTGCCCGGCTTTATGGGATTTGAAACGGCAAAGGCAATTATAAAAGCCGGAAAAAATTGTGCTTGTATTGCTTTCTATGAAGAAGACCCCTTTCAGCTTGACCAACTGGCCAAAGATAACAATGTAACCATGATTATGGATTGTGGTGTTTATCCCGGTATGGGCAGCGCATTAATCATGAATAGGGCACTGCAGCTTGATAAGGTGGATAGTGTTTTGACTTATGTTGGCGGATTACCGGAAATAAGGGAGTGGCCAAGTGAATACAAAGCTGTGTTTTCGCCGATTGATGTAATTGAAGAATATATTCGTCCGGCGCGTTATATCGAAAATGGATTTGAAGTAGTGCGTCCGGCTTTATCAGATCCTGAATATATTTTCTTCCCCAAAATAGGAACGCTTGAGGCATTCAACACCGATGGTTTGCGAACTTTGGCAAAAACAATCGATGCACCAAACTTAAAAGAAAAAACTTTGCGCTATCCCGGTCATATCGAGAAGATGGCGGTTCTGCGGGAACTTGGCTTCTTTTCTAAAGAGGAGCGCCTTGAACTTAACGGCAATAAAATAAGCCCACTACAATTTACATCCCAGGTTCTTTTCCCCAACTGGAAATTAAAAAAGGGTGAGGCTGATATCACGGTATTTCAATCCACAATTGAAGGTGAAAAAGACGGCCGGAAAATGAGATACACAATTAATATGCACGACAGGTATTGCGAGGACACAGATGTTATCTCCATGGCACGGACAACCGGCTATACAGCCACACTTGCGCTAAGAATGATTGCCGAAGGGATTTATACACACAAGGGCATTTCACCTCCGGAGTATATGGGAAAACAGCAAGAGTGCATTGATTTTATGCAAAAAGGATTACAGGCGAGAAACGTGCATTGGGAGATTTCTGAAGAAGAGCTGTAAACTGGGATAGGTTACTAAATGAATGACTCCGATAGAAGATATGATATAGACTGGCTTCGGGTAATTGCCATCGCTATGCTGTTAATTTATCATGTGGCGCTTGTCTTTCAGCCCTGGGGCAAACTTATCGGCTTTATCCAGAGTGAACAATCGAGCGAGATAATCTGGATTCCAATGGCATTGATAAATGTCTGGAGAATTCCTTTACTTTTTTTTGTCTCCGGAATGGGCATGTGTTTTGCTTTAAGACGACGCGATTGGAAACAATTATTGCTCGAACGCAGCCGACGTATTTTGCTGCCATTGGTTTTTGGCAGTTTGCTCATCGTACCAATCCACGATATGCTATTCCAGAAATTCTATGCTAAAGAAATAAGCTATATTCCCAACATTGGGCATTTATGGTTTTTGTTGAATATCCTTATTTATGTGCTTCAGATGATTGGCCTGGCTTTTTTGGATAAGAATTATGACTATTGGTTTTTTAAAGCCCTTAGAAAATTATTGAAACGACCATACTTTTTATACCTGTTTATGATTCCATTTATCCTGGAAGCGGAACTAATCAATCCCAAATATTTTAGTTCTTATGTTGGTAATAGCCATGGCTTTTTAATTGGCATGCTGGCGTTTGCCAGCGGTTATATATTTATTGCCACGGGTGATGCTTTTTGGAATGCAGTTACCCGAATTAAAACTGTTAGTCTGATAATTGCCTTTGCGCTATATCTAGTTCGCCTGTTCTATTTTGATCTTAACGGCCCGAATTACTTAAATTCCATCGAATCGATGAATTGGATATTTGCTATCTTTGGATTTGGTTATAAATATCTCAACAAACAGAGCGCAGTTTTGAGTTATCTAAGTCAGGCAGTTTACCCGGTTTATATTCTGCATATGGCTTTTCTGTTTGGTGCTGCCTATTTCATTTTACCTCTTAATTTGTCTCTGGAATTAAATCTTGCCCTGATTACCCTAATCACATTTATTGGTAGTTTTGCCAGCTATGAGTTGATTATCAAACGTATTTCCTTTTTGCGCCCATTGTTTGGATTGAAAGCAGAACGTTAAGCTTTAAAGGTTTAATATTTACCGTTGTGATTTTATTCTTACTGTTTTATATTAAGACTAATTCCCAGATATCAAAGCAGGTTTGTAACGCGGTCTTGTTAAACGAGTTTTAAACGCGGTTTCAGTTAAAGAAAAACTGAGTTAAATATTTGCCTTTTGGTAAGTTGACCAGAGTTATCTTTAAAAAAAATAGCTTTACAGAACACTAATATTATGTTATACGGTAATCATTCAAGAAAGGCTATATGAAGATTTCTATTATAATTTTTCTAACATTTAATATTTTGTTTTCAGTTTCATATTCACAGGAAAACCAAAAAAATGATATAAACAATTTTTATTCCTTATTGGATAGTGCAGATTTAATATTTATGGAGGGTGGGTTTCGGAGATCAAATAAAATATATGAAAAGTTTATTCCTAATATTCTTAATTACTTGAATAATACTCAAAATTCAACAATTGACAGAATAAAAGTTCTTAATCGATGGTATAAATCTCAACAATACTATTCAAAAGGATTGGAATATAGTTACGGAAATATCCATAATTTTTCATCAATCGAAGATAATTTGGCCAAAGTTGGTATTAAGTGTATTCAAGAGCCAGAGGATGGCCCAGCAAGAAATCAACCATTTGTTCCAGATAGCGATTTATTTCTTAAATATTCCAAATCTTTTGGTGACTCATTATTGACGCTTTTTCTTAACATTGTAAAAGATGAAGAATCTTGGAAACAAAGGATATCGCTCATTATTAAATGTGAAAACTTTCTATTAAAGTATCCTTCTACATATTATACATTGTCAATCTGGAGAAAATATAATAAGCATTCATCTGAATTTATATCCAATTATGTTTTTTTTGAATTTGATCCGGGTGGGGAAAGTCCCTGTATCAAAATTAAAAGAGCTATTAAACAAAGCAGATTTTATTTAACTGTCTATCCACAAGGTTTTATCTCTTCAATGGTAAAACTTAATTTGGATCAACTTAATAAAGTTGAATATCAGTTCTGTAATGAACCTATTAGTTACAAGCGTTTAAAAATACTTTTAAAAAACTTAAAATATTAGATATCATGGAGCGATATTCCGTATAACAAAATGTTGTACGCGGAATTTTACGTGCGGCGGTGAATCGGAAACCGGATAATTCTCCTACGCAAAATCCGGTAAACATTCGGTCGTTAGCAGCCATCAGATAGTTTTAAATTATTATACTTTATCTAACCAAAGGAGAAGTTCATGAGCAAAATTGTAAAGAGTTTAGTTTTTATCGTATTATTGTTTTTTATTGGCTGTTCAAACATGGTAAAGCCTGAAAGAGAAATTGATGTTGTTGAATCAAAAATAGCAAAACAAACGAGTTCTCAAATAAATAATACAACAGATTTAGAACGCTGGAATTGGAATGCAGGTAAGGATCTTGATTTTTGGATAACGTCAGCCGCACAAGCAAACATAGATGTTTCTGGATTATTGCATAGTTCAAACGGTACTATAAATACAACATATTCAAGTTCTTCTTACGGCATACATCACATAGTAGATGTACCACCGAATTTTACACCACAAAACTATAATATTGTTATTATTGATAATATTGTTCTTGAAATAGAAGGAACGTGTAACGAATACGACACATATCTTTATGATGATTTTAATGAATATAAGTCTCATATTAACGCTGTTACACCAGACCAAACCATTGAAATATCGCCAAGTGGAAGTCCTGCTTCTCTTAATATTTTTTGTAATGTATTACAACCGGATGAATTTTGGTTAAAAATATATATTGAAAAGTCATCCGAGCCAGCAATCCTTATTCACAATCAACTTTACCAATTCCCTTTTAATGAATGGTCAAGAATTAAGAAAATTGAATTACCATATTTTTTTGATCAAACAGGTGCTTATACTATTAGATACGAACTTCGATCAACTTATGCAGAGATTTCTGAAACAGGCCCAATAAATCCAGGTCCAGATTTTATAGAAACTGAATATTCAACTGTTCTTGTAAAACAGTCATATGGAAATGGTGATTGGTAAAAATATAGTTATTAGAACAAATAATAGTTTTCTTTTTTTCAATACAAAGAAATGTAATTATTTATGCTGCTAACAAATCAATTAACACGGAACAAAGGCTCGGAGCATGATTTGGCGATATGAAGGATCTACAAGCCTTTGTCCGGTTATCTAAGCCGTTATATGTAGTGAGTGTCAATTTTACATTAAATAAATATTTACTTATTATTACCAAAAAAACTAAATAAGGAATATTTTTTATCATGTTGAAAATAAAAACAAAATTAATTGCTTTGGTATTTATTGTTACAGGTATCTATCTTCAATTTCTACCCTGGATTTTACCATTAAATTTTCCAACTTCTATAATCAATCAAACTGCTTTAGTCTTGATATTTATTGGAATTATGTTTTATGGTTTTACAGAAATTAAAAAACGGCTTCTGGCAATTGAAGAAGAATTACAACTTGAAAAAGACAATAAGTTAAGTAATGTTAAGCTGATTGCTGATGATTTCTCAAATGATTTTCTATATCAAATACGAAAACAAAGATATATTTATAAAGCAAGTATATATTTTCCAAAAGCAAATATTGACAACCTATATTTCTTACGAAGTTTAGTATCTAATACAAAAATTGATTCAACTACGAGAATTATTATTAATACTCATTCTTCTGAAGAAACAATCCATAATAACATACAGGAAATCAAAGAAAAGTATCACAAATATTTAGATATCAAACTAATTAATTCTGTTGAATACAAAAATTATACAATAATTGCTTTGGATACTAAAATTTGGGTTATAAATCAGTTTGGCGAAGCAATTAATAGTAGATTGTTATTTAGTCTCAGCAGTTATGACACTGTAGGAAAGTCATTTATTGAATTATTTAATAAGCTTTGGGAAAAATCTGAAAATATTAAATTGAACGAAAAATGAGAATAAGACAATTAGCGCTATACATACTACTGCTTAATGTCTTACCAGTTACACAAACATTTAGTAATATAGATGTTCAATTAGACATTAAAATAAATGAAATTTCGGATGAAGAAATTAAATGTGATTTTATTTATTCGTTTATCTCAGGACAAAATGATTCTATTTACTTATTTGCTGTTCCGCTTCCCTTTGAAGAAAATCATGATTTGATTTTTAATCTTATTGCGAATGATCCAAATTTATTCTTTACTTATGGTTTTAATAATTCTAACAAAGGGATAGGATTTATTACTAATAAGAATAATAACTTTGATTTTAAGGCAGAATTTATAAATGTTGTTCTCCCGGCAAAAAAAATATATAATAAAACGAATGGATTATTAGTTAATCTAAATTTTATAGCTGAAAAAAATGAGATTTCATCAAAAGCCTCAAATTTTAGTATAGTAAAGATAAGGGACGTAACAATTGAAACAGAAACGTTACTTGATTCAGAACCCAAATTTAGTTTGTCCGAAAAAGGTAGTGGTTTTTATTATATTGAATTTAAAACTAATCATAACAATTTTTATTTTGTTATTCCACCTCCACAAGAATCATACTTTAATACATTTATAGCTTTACTAATAGTAGCAATAATAATTGGCTTTGCATCTGTTATTAAAATATTAAAAGGTAAAACGGAATCAATTATCGGTTTAATTTCAAGTTTAATATTGTTAGGGTTTTTAATTTTCTTATTCTCTGAAAAAGTAATACCTACCGATTTTAAAAAAGATATAGACATGATAGCATTGATTGGCGGGGGAATGGGCATAGCAATTGGAATACTTGTTAATTCTATTTATAATTTAATTGTAATATTTACAATAGAGAAACAGCAATCTTGAAATCCTTAAATTACATATAACACAGCGCTTAACACGGACGCTCACACGGGGACGATGAATCGGCAACCGGAAGCTTTTCCCCACGCGGCGCCGGTTAGCTTGGTCGTTATATTTTCCGGCTTAACTAAAATCAAAGGTGTGATATGAATATTTTTAAAAAAATATTTTCTACACTGGCAGTTATACTAATTATCTTCATTTCTTTAAAAAGTTGTGTCAAAGTCGCATATGGAACGAAAAACTTTAGTATTTATGAAAGAACTGAAATCTCTCAAATTGAAATATTGATTTTAACACCTTCGAATAAAATGATATTAATTAAGAAACATCCTGAATTTGAAGCCTTTGATGCTGGTTTATATCAAATATATGGAACTCAAGCGACTCACTTAGTAAGCGGCCTGTGGAACATTGACGGAGTTATTAATCCATTTGGATTTAGGTGGTATAATGATAATGTGGAATCAGTTTGGCAATTTTACTTAAAATTAGAGAATAAAAGTGGATATGGAATTGAGGAATCAAGTTTTGGTGATAAAGGAGAAGAATATGATGTTCCTGGAATTATTTATAATGATAAAATTTCAATTGGAGGTATTGAGTACTTTTTAACTGAATATTCGCAAGAAGATCTAAATGTATTTTTGAAACTTTTTGATATTAATGCGGACCCCCAAAGAAGTGAGTGAATATTATGATTTATATTATTGCAACTATCACGATTGCGATCTCATATGTAGTATTTTTTTATTTATTCGCAAATATCTTTACTCCACTTTTTTTGGATATTCCGGCAACATTAAAACTAAAACGGAAAGACCTTATTAATTCCCGACCTGTATTGAAAAAATATATAATAACTGTTTTTTTTAGTGGTCTATTAACCTCCATAATCTTATTTTTCACGTATTATTTTTGGGTTAATTATTCATTTGGCTATTCGATAAGTATTTTAATTGGATCAAGTCTGGCAATATTATCCACTATATGGAAAATGATTTGGATGCTTTTTCGATACTCAGACAATTTTTTCAGGTGGTTAGATTTTTATAGAAACGACAATAAATATTATTTAATAACCCAAGATTTGGAAGTAATTAATGTCGCACTGGGTGGGAAATCAGGTGAAATTGAAAAACGGGTTAATGATATCTTTACAAACACAACGCAGTGATGAAGATATCTGATTTAAATAATCCGTCATAAAATATAACAAATGCGTTGTAGCGGACGCTAACACGTGTCCGGTAATTCGGAAAAGGCATCGGTTAATCGTTGCTTTTTTTTGGCGCAGTTAACCGCAAATCGTTAATACTATATGAATTCGAGTGAGGCTTAAGAGATAATTGATAGGATTTCGGAGAAAATAACCTATGTCCACCAAAACACTTCCAATATTACTACTCATTATATTTTTAAATTGTGAATCATCCACAAAGAATCCTATACCTCCTAAAATATTTAATTTAACACTCAAAGAGCAAATTGAAGACCCTGATGCAACGCAACAAATCAACAAACTGCATTTTCAAAATGTCGCTGCCGAGAAAAACGAAATAGCCGTTTATGAAGGGCCTAATAGTGTAGCAACAATTTATGTATCCTACTATCGTGATAACAAAACCAGCCAGTCTGAGTATGAAAAAATGACACAGAAAATATCTCCTGAGAATTCGGTCTTTATAGGAGGTACATACCTTGAAATGAATAAAGTAGAAATTTACAAATGCTTTGGTATGGGGCAGACCCATTTTGTTTTTGCCAAAGATCAATTATTATTCTGGGTTTCAGTTACAACTGTAATATCCAATGATTTTATAGCAGCTTATCTTGATATTCTAAATTGATTCTGTTTTCATTTAACTTATAATAGGAAGTAACTCTGCCTTTCTAAAATGAGCCTACTTTTTCTTTGCCTTTACACTCTCACTTTAGTATAATTTATAAACGATTGGTTGTGGTTTTGGTACAGGGATATAACTCTTTTTTAACAACTTGCCTAAGCTACACCATAATATAAAGATAGCACTATTCCAAATACTAAGAGTTTCAGGATCAAACACTAAGAGTTTACCCTGCAAACTCTATAAGTTTTATATGCAAACTCTAAGAGTTTTGGATTAAGTGTTTAAAGAAGTACAAAAAAATATATATTTATTTCGGTTTGCCTTTCGGATGTTGAATTAACCGGTTTAAAAATAAAACACTTTATAAGCGCTCTATTTTAAGTTAACCACTTAATAATTTTTTTTTGGGAGACAGGTTTATGAGAGTACTAATAATAAGTATATTTTTATTGTCACCTATTATGTTTTTTAGTCAATCTCTTATTTATCCCAAAATCCCAACTGATTATATAAAAGACTTACATTTCATTAATGAAAATGAAATTATATTTATTAATGAGTATGGCAGTATTTATAAATCTTTTGATGGCGGTAAATCCTGGGAAAGAATTGTATCTTTCCCATATAAATCATTAACTAAAATTATTTTCATTAATGAGACAACTGGATTTATAAGAATCAATAATCATTTATTATATACTACAGATTCAGGCAATAATTGGGAAGAACAAAACATCACTTTGGATGGTACTGCATATTTACCTATATCAGAGCAACTAATTTTCAAAAGCTCAGAAACCGGCGATATATTTTCTTTAAATAATTTTTTTAATAAATGGACTCAAATTTTTACACAACCCATGTTTTATGATTCAGTTTATTATAATACATATTTTCCTTATGGCCATTTTATACAATTTGAAAAATTATTATCAGGCAAAATTTTAGCACTTGGAAATAATGATATAGCATACGATTATACTATCTTAGATGATTCTTTATCTGTAATCATAGAAACAAACAATTTTGGTGCTTCATGGGATACCCTTTTTCTGGATCTTCACGATTACTTGGAAAAAATATCATTTATTAATGATTCTATTGGTTGGAGTAAATCTCATAGAGCTGTTTATAAATCTGTTGATGGTGGAAAAAACTGGTCTACTCAAGATATAAGTGATTATACTATAGATGATATTGCTACAACAGCAGATAGTACCATATTTGTATTAACAGGCCAAAGTAAATTCTTTGTTTCGGAAAATTTTGGGGAGTCTTGGGCATTAAAAGAATTAGGATATTCCGGAAAAAATCAAATTGAATTTTATAATAAAAACAAGGGGTTCCATTTTGGAAATAATCTTGTTAAGACAGAAAATGGAGGTAATTCGTGGGATTTAATTGACTCATCATATAAATCAGATATTTTTGATATTGATTTTTTAACATTAGAAATTGGATTTGCATTAGGATCGAAAGGATTGTATAAAACTGAAACTGGTGGAAATAAATGGGAAAAAGTATTCTCACCTGAAATTACAAATCCTCAAGAAGTTTTACAGATTAAGATGTTAAATGCAAAAAAAGGGTGGTTAATTACTTGGGAAAAATTATATCGAACTATAGATGGTGGTGAAACTTGGATTGAAGTATACCTTGAAGAATATGCACAGAGGTTTAAAGGATTTGAATTTTATGATGAATATTTAGGAATTATATTTAATGGAACAGGAAGAAATTACCAAGAACACCCTGAAGAATACCATTATATAACTACAAATGGTGGAGATACCTGGAACCATATAAGTCCACAACTAGATTCACTAAGTGGCTTACCAATAACATTTGAAAAAATGCAATTTACAAATCCTAAACATCTATGGGGAAAAGCTGATAATGGTCTTTGGGTTTCAAATGATACATCTAAATCATGGGAACATATCTTGGATATAAATTTTTATAATGGCTGTTTTAACTTCTACAATTCACAAGTGGGCATTGTTTCAAACCATTCTCGTGAATTTCAGTTCACAAATGATGGTGGAGTTTCCTGGAAAACAGTACCAAAGATATCTTTTATTAGAACTCTTGATTGCAAATTTATTGGTCCTTCTATGCAAGGATGGAACAGATATATTGAAGTAGGCGAAAATGGCAAAGCTCATGTTTACTATATAAATCAAGATGGAAGCATTAGATACAGTTATGAGCAATTTACATCAACTTCAAATAATTATAATAGACTTTATGTGTTAACAGAAAACGATCGTCCAAATGTCTGGGCTGCAGGAAACGGTTTTTCAATTCTTTACCGTAAGTGGGAATTAATTACGGATTTAAATCAAGAAGAGATTAAGCCTTTAGATTATTCGTTAGGCCAAAACTATCCAAATCCATTTAACCTTATCACTAATATTTTATTTTCAATTAAAAAACCTGGATTAACTTCAATTACAATTTACAATTTGCTTGGAGAAAGAATAACCACACTTTTTAATGAATTCAAAAATATTGGTTCTTATAAAGTTTCATTTGATGCGTCTTTTTTATCGAGTGGTGTCTATATTTATCAAATAAAATCCGATATCTTTACTCAAAGTAAAAAAATGATTTTAATAAAATGAACCTTGTGGCTAACGAAAAAATTAAGGTGATTTTGCCACATATTGCAAAATACCTTATCATGATGAAGGTTTACTATTTGCACGTTATATAGATCAAGCTGCCGAAGGATTCTTTGGCTTTATGCTTGGTCCCAACTCCAAAAGAAGCCATTCACTTGAGATCGATTTGGAAATCATGATAAATATTACTTTGATTTAATTGTCCCTAAGCATCAAAGAGAAAATATAAAAACAATAATGATTGATCTTTTGAATAATAGTTTTAACATTTTTGTAAGGATTGAAAAAAGGGTATCGGACGTTGAAGTTCTAATTTTGGAAAAATTATGGTTTCAGTTTCGGATGAAACAATATACAAATCCAGGGTGGCCAGAATTAATGGCAAAAATATTCCAATTAACCAAATTTGTAAAATACATAGATAATTTCAGAAGTCTCCTTGTTATTGATAAGACTAGCTTATTGGATAAGTACGATATAGATTTTAAATGGACTTTTGCTGATAAAAAAACATTGAAAACTGATTAGAAAAACTTGGATTAAAACTTACAAAAAATAGACGAACAATTGATTTTTTAGTTTTAAACGAACATACTCAATCCACAACAAACAACTTAAAAGCTGAAATTATACCGGGACAATGATTTGCACTTTGCGTTTGTTCTGTTTTAGTAAGTCATTATTAAAATACCAAAAAAGGAATAATATGAAATCAAAATACATCTCGGTTATTTTAATTCTTGTTTCCATCCTTGTATTTTCTAATTGTACAGATAGAAATAATAATCCTGTTGAACCAAAAGATGAAATTGATCACGGGATAATTGATTTTTACAGCATTGAAGAATTTCCCCGGATGTATCGACCAAAGAACAGGTGGAAGATAAACTTGGTTTTCCGGATGGTATTGGTGAGTCGGATGAGAGACTCTATTACTACTATCCCAAGCTTGGCCTCCGGGTAATAATAATGAAAATAAATAACCTGGTTGACGGGATAACAGCCTATGGAAATAACTGGTCTTATAGTTATCCAAATTCAAAAGGATCATACACGAAGTATGAATATCAGACCAGCTCAGGATTAAGTTTGGAGAAAACAAGCGATACAATGGATGATGTACTCAGGCTTTATGACGCACCATGGAAGAAGTTTACTTTAAATGACGATACAACGAATGAAATGTATCCCCGCGCATTTGCCTATTATAAAGACTCCTTAGGGTTGTCATTTACGATGCATTTTTATTTTGTCGGCACAGACACGAATGACTATCAAAATAAACCCATCACGCTTATTTCAATTTGGTAGGAAAATACAGTGGCTTACACAGGCGGACCTTTAAATGAGCTAAACGGGAAAATGGGTATTTCCGCGCCACATAAAAGCGTGCCTGTAATGAAGTTGATTAGAATTCACAAGCCAAAAAGTAAAAATGAATTGGTGCAGTTAATAAAAAATCATTTTGATAAAACATGCGAATGCGGTGTTAAAAGCCAGGGGACAATCGAGGATTTTGGAAGTAAACTGTTTGAGTCGCAAATCAAATATTGGGGAGAATATCGCTTCACATTAAAAGAATGCATTCAATGGGAATATGATTTGTTTATTACCCAATCGATGAAAGGAAATATTGTCGAAAAGAAAGCGCGACAATTTTTAACCCATAAATTATCCGGATATACAATCGAGGAAGCAGAAGGATTTTTGGATGAAGAGCTGCGAATCGATTTACTGATTAAAAAAGAAAATATCACGAAATGTGGGATACAAGTTAAACCCGGCACATTCAACAAAATCCGATCGGAAGTAATCTTATTTAATAAATCGGCAAATGAAAAATGGGGAAAGCCGGTCTATTATTTATTTTATGATGATAATGAGGTTTTTCAAAATATTGATCAGGTAATTAAAGAAATATGGAAAATATGAAAACTATTATCGATCCTTTAATATTACTTCAATAAAACCATTTTTTTTGTTTCAATATAATCCCCCGATCTCAGTGTATAAATATAAACACCACTTGGTAGTTCTGTAGCATCCCACTCAACTCGATAGCTGCCTGGGTTTTGTTTTTTTGAAATCAGAGTTGTTACCTCTTTCCCCAATAAATTATAAACTATTAAACTTGTATAATTCCTGTTAGTTATATCATAATTTATGATTGTAATCGGGTTAAACGGGTTGGGGTAGTTTTGTTTCAATGAAAACCCTGCTCGAATTACATCATGTTTACTTAAACCTAAAACAAGATCCGTATCATTGTTATCACGCGGAGCCAGTTTGAACTCACTAAAACTGTAAAAATGGATTCCTTTTATTGAACCGATTGAACCAAGTTCAATTTCATTGCCAAGATTGCCCTCATATTGCTCAGATTCATCATCGACACGCAAACCACCACTGCCGTCATCAATAATAAATTCACCAAAATTGTTTTGTCCATCAGGCGCAATATCTGTAACAGTAACATTGTTAAAAGAAACGAGAACCGATTCAAAAGCTTCAGAAAGCGCACCATGGGTAGCCAGATCGCCGGTTTTTTGAGGCATGGGTTCAAAAACGCCAAACCCTTCTGTAATAAGCTCTGATGAGGAAGCTAAAACTTTTGTCAAACCAAAGTCTTCTTCTACTTTACCGCTGACCTTTATCCAATCACCAATTTGATAAGTGGTTGAAATGCCACGCACGAATATGCCTGACCAAGCCGCTGCGGCATCCTGGATATAATAACCTGCGAAATGTTCCGGTCCTGACATTACAACACCCTCGAGGATTATATTGTAAGTGTTATAGCCGGAGACATCATTTCCATAGCCATAAGTGTTTTGAACATCGGCAATTGGCAGACCACTTTTACGGATAACATACCGAAAAATAGTTCCGGTTGCTTTCGAAGTGTCTGCAGGAAATTGAGCTTCAAAATCTTCATTATCTTTGGCAGAAACAAAATAGCGCAAAAAACTTTCGTCATCCTGTTTCGGTATCTCAGCACTCCATTCACTTTCGTTGGAATTCATTGCAACAACATTCCATGCTCCCCAATCTAAACTATAATGCAAGGTGGCGCTGGCAACAGAATTGTTGTCTGTAATAGTCGCTGTTACCAAAACGTTATTGTCAGGATTTGGAACCAGGGGATTCCGAATTACATCACTGATAACCGGAGCTGTACTTATTGCAATAAAATCATTGAAATCACGCGGATTCACGCTGTAGCCGTCACTTAATCCCTGAACAAATCCGGTTACTTCAACAGTTGAACCATTTGCCGGCCAGTTATAAGTAGCATTTTCAAACATTCTGTTAAAAAAACGAAACTGGTCATCAATAAAAGTTGGCAGCTCGCTATCATCTTCTATTATGGCACGATTTGATGAAACGGAATTATTTGTAATTGTAGCATCAGCTATATGTACTAATTGTCCTTCCCATTGTTCGCCGTTTGTTTTGTTTGTTAGCTCATCTGTTCCGAGTTCAATCGGTACAGGGAGAATAGCACCAACTGACTCAATACTTACCTGGATTGCAGGATCGGTTAACAATGAAAGTTGTGTTACAGTCTCTATTTCTTGAACGATACCTGTGAAGCGGCAGATCATACCCGCTGAAATATTTCCAAATTGGGTTGCGCTGACTGTTGTATCATTTTGGACTATTAATAATCCTTGCCATGGATCGGTAGGAAAGGTTGGATCAACAATAAAACAAGACCAACTTGAGTTTGGTACCAATCCTCGAACATCACTCATAACAATCCCGCGCACTTCAATTGTATCACCAAGCGAAAAAGATTGGTCATCCGTTTGTGGGTTGAGAACAAATTGAATTTCCTCAATAGTTTGCAAAGGATAATCTTGCGCCTGAGAAATATGTGTTAATAAAAAAAATACCATTATTAGAACTGGTGGTGGTTTTAAAAACCTCATAGAAACTCCAACATTAATATGATCAATTTGTCAGTTAAAAATAGAACAAATGTTTTTATAGAATAAATTCCTGACATAAATAATATTTACTAAAAAAGAAGCATTGAAAAGAAATATTTTTTTAGAGTATTTACTTTGTTTTAAAATTCGCAAATCAAAGCCAATTTTCTTAATTTCTGCCTTCCAAAAATTAGACACACCAACGGCTTTTAAAACTCAAAATCAATATGGAAAAATTTAAACTTGTTTCGCCTTACAAACCGCAAGGTGACCAGCCTCAGGCTATTTCAGAATTGAACGATGGCTTGCTTCGCGGCGACCAATATCAAACCTTGCTTGGGGTTACAGGCAGCGGTAAAACTTTTACAATGGCCAACGTTATTGAAAAAGCAAACCGTCCAACATTGATCATCTCACATAATAAAACGCTGGCAGCCCAGTTATATGGAGAGTTTAAAAGTTTTTTTCCACAAAATGCCGTTGAGTTTTTTATTAGTTATTATGACTATTATCAACCAGAAGCCTATATCCCAACAACTGATACTTTTATAGAAAAAGATTCATCTGTTAATGATGAAATTGACCGTCTGCGGCTTAAGGCAACCAGCTCTTTGCTTTCACGGCGGGATGTGATTGTTGTTGCCAGTGTGAGCTGTATTTATGGAATTGGTTCGCCATCGGATTATGAGGATTTATTGGTCACTTTTAAGAAGGGCCAAATAATCAATCGCCAGGATTTTCTGATGAAACTTGTAGATATTCAATATACAAGAAATGATTTTGAATTTCAGCGCGGTTGCTTTCGTGTTCGTGGTGATATTATTGATATTTTTCCCGCTTATGAAGAATTTGCCTATCGTCTGGAATTTTTTGGAAATGAGATTGAACGCATCCAGGTATTGGAGCCGTTTACAGGAAAGGCCCGTCATGAAACAGATAAAGCCGCTATCTTTCCGGCCAAGCATTTTGTAACAACAGATGAAAAACGTGAAATCGCCCAAAAGCAAATCAAAGAAGAGTTAAAAATAAGATTGGAGCACCTGCGATCTGAAGGCAAATTGCTGGAAGCCCAGCGTATTGAAATGCGCACTAATTTTGACTTAGAGATGATGCAGGAAATTGGCTATTGCAGCGGCATTGAAAATTATTCACGACATTTTTCCGGACGAAAACCAGGGCAACCGCCTTATACGTTACTGGATTTCTTTCCTGATGATTTTTTATTATTTGTAGATGAATCCCACCAAAGTTTTCCACAGGTCAGGGCTATGTATAATGGCGATCGTGCTCGAAAGGAAACTCTTGTCGCACATGGTTTTCGACTACCGAGTGCACTCGATAACAGGCCTTTAAAGTTTAATGAATTTGAACAGCATATCAATCAAGTGATTTGTGTTTCGGCGACACCATCAGATTACGAGATGGAAAATAGCAATGGTGTTTTTGTGGAGCAGGTTATTCGCCCAACCGGATTGATTGACCCCGAAATAGATGTGAGGCCAATCGCCACACAAATTGATGATTTGATTGGTGAAGTAAAACTAAGAGCTGAGAAGGGCGAGCGGTCGCTTATAACCACTTTGACCAAGCGTATGGCAGAAGATTTGGCCGATTATCTCAATGCAGCTGGTATAAAGGTTCGCTACATGCACTCGGAAATTGATGCGCTGGAACGTGTTGCCATTTTGCGTGAATTGCGTCTGGCAGAGTTTGATGCATTGGTCGGAATTAATCTTTTACGTGAAGGTCTTGATTTACCGGAGGTTTCGTTGGTTGCCGTACTTGATGCAGACAAAGAGGGTTTCCTGCGTTCTTATGTTTCATTAATGCAAACGGCAGGCAGGGCAGCCCGAAACGTGGGCGGACAGGTAATTTTTTATGCTGATAAAATAACTGATTCGATGAAGGCAACCATGGATGAATGTAGCCGTCGTCGTCAAAAACAGATTGAATTTAACGAAGCAAATGGAATCACTCCGCAAACAATTTTGAAATCTGCAGAAGAAATTATGCGCAGTACAGCAGTTGCAGATGTGCGCAAAGCACAACCTGTTGTATCCGATGTGAAAATTGATTATGGGAAAAGTTTAAGTAATGAAGAAATGATTGAACGTCTCGAAAAAGACATGAAGACGGCTGCGGTAAACCTTGAGTTTGAAAAAGCTGCTGCTTTAAGAGATGAGATTGTTCGTTTGAAATCATAAAACAAAACCCAAAAAGTAAATAGCAAAATTCAAAACATAAAAAACAAATAAATTCCAAAGAAAAAATAATAAAATTCAAAACTTTATGCCTAAAGTATATGACCTTGAAGAGAGAACATTCATTTTTGCTAAAGAAGTAAGACTTTTTGTAAAACAATTACCAAGGTCTCTGGCGAATACGGAAGATAGTAGACAGGTAATCAGGTCATCAGGATCAGTTGGTGCAAACTATCGGGAGGCGAATGAATCACTGAGTAAAAAAGACTTTTTGATGAGAATGAAAATTAGTAGAAAAGAAGCTAAGGAAAGTGAATACTGGCTAAAACTAATTTATGAAACTAATAGTCTGGAAAATGAAAAAGAAGTTTCAAATTTGATTCAAGAAGCTTCTGAACTAAAAAAAATATTTTCTTCAATAATTGAAAAATCATCAAACAAGTAGTTTGGTGTTTTTAAAATTGCGTTTTGAAATTTATTTATAATTTAATATTTGAGAATTGTGATTTATTTTTAATGGATAAAAAATGAATATTCTAATAATCGGTTCAGGTGGGCGTGAGCATGCTCTAGCCTGGAAAGTAAAACAAAGCCCTTTACTGGAAAAATTGTATTGTGTTCCGGGTAATCCGGGTACAGCAGGTATTGCGGAAAATCATGATCTGGACGTTTCTGATTTTGATACCCTGATAAAATTTGCCAAAGACAATAATATTGATCTTACCATCGTCGGTCCTGAAAATCCTTTGGTAGATGGTATTGTCGATCGCTTTGAAGAGGAAGGTTTGTTAGCGTTTGGTCCATCTAAATTTGCAGCACAATTGGAAGGAAGCAAATCCTTTTCGAAAGATTTTATGCAGGCAAATAATATTCCAACGGCTGAATATGCAACCTTTACGGACTCAAATCTTGCCAGGGATTATATTTTAAAAAATGAAAAATACCCACTTGTTTTAAAGGCCGATGGGTTAGCTGCCGGAAAAGGTGTACTTATCTGCCAAAATGAAAATGAATCCATGGATGCCCTTAACCAAATTATGGCTGATAAATCATTTGGTTCAGCAGGGGATAAACTGGTTATTGAGGAGTTTCTGGATGGTGATGAGGTTTCTATTTTCGTTTTATGTGATGGTGAAAATTACCGCATTTTACCACCATCTCAAGATCATAAAAAAGTAGGTGTTGGAGATACAGGGAAAAATACTGGTGGCATGGGTGCCTATGCTCCGGCTCCTTTGGCAACGCCTGAACTAATCCAAAATGTTGAGAAAAATGTAATTCAAAAAACTTTGCTGGCAATGACAAAGCTTGGGCATCCTTATCGTGGGTTATTGTATGTCGGGATTATTGTAGTTGAGGGAAAACCCTATGTATTGGAATACAATTGCCGCTTTGGTGATCCTGAGACGCAGGCTGTTTTACCTTTGGTTAAAAGTGATTTGGTGCCATTTTTTCAGGCATGTGCAAAAGGTTCGCTGGGAAATTTGTCCCTTGAAATTGAAGATAAATGTGCAGTGGATGTTGTGCTTACATCGGGTGGCTATCCTGATGCTTATGATAAAGGGTTCAAAATAGTTGGCTTAGACCAGGTTGTAGATGAAATACTTACTTTTCATGCAGGGACAAAAGCAGAAAACAAGAATATATTAACATCTGGCGGAAGGGTGTTAAATCTCGTGGCGCTTGCTGATACTTTTGAAGAGTGTATTGAAAAAGTTTACTGTGAAATCGAAAAAATCAGTTTTCAAAAAATGAATTTTCGTCGGGATATTGGGTTTAAGGTTTTAAGAGGATAAAAAATCTAATGACGATGACACTAAATGTACTCATTGTTGTAATTATTTTCTCGATCATATCTTTCGCCCAAAGTGATAAGCAAATAACTAAAATCAAAGAAAATTATTATGCCTTAAAAGAGTTGCAACCGGATTTAGAAAAAAAATCAATTATTGAAATGGGCTACTCGACGGGAGGAGCAGAGTTTACTTTTTTTATTAATGATTTTAACCAAGTCCTAATTGTGGAAGCTGAATTTCTGGGTGAAATAGGAAAAAGTAACCATGAGTATTATTACAAGAATGATTCATTATTTTTCCTACTGATCATTGATGAATATTATAACTCACCGGTTTCTTCATTATCTATGACGGATGAAGAATTAAAAGAAGATGGAATGGAAATGCTGGATTATTCAAAGTCATCAGTTTCAGAAAACCGCTACTATTTCGCAAAAGGTCAGTTGATTAAATGGCTTGATAATAACAACAAGAGTGTTCAAGATACTACCAGAGAGTTTAAGAAATTATCGAAAGACCATTTTGGGTTTAGCAAAGAATTATTAAGTAAATATCAGCATAAAGAAAACGACTGAATACAACGAAGAAATAAAACAGGAAAAATATGAAAGAGCTTCTAAAACGTGTAGCTGTTGCGATTGTAGCAATCCCGCTTTTGGTGTACTTAATTCTTCAAGGCGGTTGGTATTTCTTCTCATTGATGACAATAATTATAATTGGCGGTCAGGTAGAATTTTACAATCTTGCCAGACAAAAAGAAAGTTTGTCTCAACTTGCACCCGGCATTTTGTTAACCGTGGTGATGTTAATTGCTGTTCAAACAGGTGTAAGCAATTTAATTTGGGCCGTGGCATTTGCAACATTGGTTTTAATCTTTGGCTACGAAATGTTCCACAATAAGTCATCTGCGATTTTAAATGTATCAACTACATTAGCCGGCGTCATTTATCCCGGTGTTTTTTTGGCAGCATTACTTTTTTTAAGAAACAATGCACAGCAATTAGGCGTCTCATCTGCCGGAGGATTTGTATTAACAATATTTGTCTCTATCTGGGTTTGTGATACATTTGCTTATTTTGTTGGGAAATCAATCGGAAAACATCGTCTATTTGAACGGGTTTCCCCAAAGAAAAGTATCGAAGGTGCAATTGGTGGTTTAGTTGGTTCTATTGCTGTCTTTTTAGCGGTCTACTATTTTGAATGGTATCAAATTTCTTTGGAACTGGCGGTTATAAGTGGCGTTGTTGTTGGTCTGTTTGGCCAGTTTGGTGATTTAGTGGAATCATGGTTTAAGCGAGATGCGGCTATCAAAGATTCATCACATTTGTTACCGGGGCATGGAGGAATGCTGGACAGGTTTGATAGCCTGATATTTGTTTCACCAATTTTTATGATTATTTATTTATTCTGGAGTTAAAGTTTATAATGAAATTATTTTCCGGGGCTGTGTTGTTAATTGTAACTTTCACAGCCCTTTTTACTTGTAATAGAAATTCTGAAAAAACAATCTCAGAAAAAAAAGGCGGTTCAATAAACATTGCCATTCAAGGGAATGCAGATAATTTGTTTCCTTTCAATATTCGTGAATATTATACGCAGGAAATAAATAGCAACTTACTTTCCCAATCTTTAACAATAGTAAATCCTGATGGTGATATTCAGCCGCAATTAGCAAAATCGTGGCAGGCAGGGCACAATCAAATTACTTATGTTTTAAAAGGCAAAGTGAAATGGAGCAATGGCCAGCATTTTACTGCAAAGGATGTAAGTACAACTTTTTATTTCATAAACCAAAATCAAGATAAAATCAGCACGCTTTTTAATACTGATTTGATTTCAGAGATTGAAATTGTTGACTCTCTGACAATTCGTTTTAAGTTTAAAGAAGATGTTTCTGAGCCACATTCTGTTACGCGCTTCCCAATTCTTAACAACCAGCAAATTAAAAATGCCGAAAACTGGGATAATCTTAAAAAAAGCTATTATGAAGATTTTGTTGGTTGTGGTCCTTTTCTGCTAAAAAAATATTATAAAAATGAAATACAGCTGATTAGAAATGAAAAATACGATATAAATTACCCATTGCTTGACGAAATTAATGTTAAGTTTTTCTCATCGACAGATACTCTTAATAGTTGGCTAGAATCAGCAAGTATAGACCTAATGCCCGATTTACCACATAATTTGCTTAAATCGGTAAAAAAGTTAACTGATTTTGAAGTAATCTCTTCTGTTGAACCGGGTTATACTTTTTTGGGCTGGAACCTGAAAAATGAAGAAACGGTTGCATTAGCGTTTCGTAAAGGATTATCTCATGCCCTCGATAGGCAGACGATGGTTGATGGCATTATGTCCGGCTATGCAACAGTTTTTGATTCACCGGCATATCCGGAATTTTGGGCTTATCATCAAACAGATCCTTTGGAATTTGATCTTGAAAAAAGCCGGAAATATTTGAATGAAGCAGGGTGGTTTACCAATAAAACAACTCGTCGTCTTGAAAAAGACGGTTCTCAACTTAAATTGAAAATCTTAACCAATAATGAAAATGATCTTCGCGTTAAAGTAGCCATTAATATTAAAGCTTACTGGGAAGCAATTGGGGCAGAAGTTACTGTGGTAAGTGTACCATGGGGCGATTTCTTAAAAGCTTTAAAATCGAAAGAATACGATGCAGCGCTTATTTCATGGGTGGCTTCAGATAAATTTGATCCAACTGAACTGTATCATTCCTCAGGAATAAAAAGTGATAATAATTTTATGGGTTATGCAAATGACTCCGTTGATTTCTTCATAGAAAATGCCCTGAGTAGTAAACATAAAAGTTCGCGTGAAAAAAACTGGCTGAAATTTCAAAAGAAGATTATTCAGGATATGCCGGTAACAGTTTTATTTGGGAAGCGTATTTTAAATGTAGTTTCTAAAAACCTGAAAAATGTAACAATTAATAGTGACGGTTTTCTTTATAATGCTAAAGAGTATTGGCTTGATGATCGAAAATAGAAACTTATCTTAAAAGGAGAAAATCTTGTCGCTTAAAAATGTACTTGTTGTTGATGATGAAGAAGATTTAACCTGGTCTATTGCAAAACATCTTTCCAAAGATAAGGAACATTATAACCTTCATGCTGTCAATTCTGCAGCAGATGCGCTTGCTTTATTAAAAACAATTAGTGTAGAACTGGTAATCTCAGATATTCGCATGCCGGAAATTTCCGGGCTGGACTTGCTACTCAAAATCCGAGAATTATATCCATCCACAAAAGTTATAATTATGACAGCTTACGGTTCTTCGGAAATACAAGAAGAAGCTAACCGGCGAGGTTGTTTTAAATATATCGAGAAACCTTTTGAAATAAATAAATTACGCCAGATGATCCTGGATACAGTTAAGGAGAAAAAAGGTTTTGAAGGCCGCATTTCAGATTTTCAGCTCAGTGATTTAATCCAGATGAATTGCCTTGGGCGGTTAACAAATGCTATTACTGTTGAAACGATGGAAAAGAAAGGAATAATCTACTTTGAAGATGGAAATATCATCCATTCAACGGTTGGTGATTTAGATGGAGAAGAAGCATTTTATGAAATTATCTGTTGGCAAGGCGGAAGTTTTGCCATAAATAAAGGCGCAAAGGCAGATCAGGAAACAATCATGAAAGGCTGGCAATCTTTGATGTTAGAAGGGTTGCGACGCAATGATGAAAAACGTGAAACTGAAGAAGTTTTGGATTCTGATGAAATAAAGAAACAGCAGGTAGATGAAATATTTTCAAAATTTATCGAGACAAAAGGTGTACACCTTCTTATTCTTTTTGATAAAACCGGCAAACCTTTTGTAACAAAACTAAATAAGCAATTTGAAGAAAAATATGATGTAGATAATATCAAAGAACAAATCGAAAACCTTATCAAACAAGAAAAGAAATTATCCTCTCTTTTAAACTTAAGCACCAAAAAAGAAATTACAATCGAATATGACGAAGGGCTTTTAAAAATTACCTGGTTGGCCGAAGCGCAGGATTTTCTACTTTTATTGGCCGATCACACCTCAAATTTTGGCCTGTTACGTATTGAAACGAAAAAATATCTCAAAGCTTTGAATACATCAATCAATTAAACGATCCAATTGTCCGGCACGTTGGAATTGTCTTGCAACAAAACCTTAAATGAATTTTAAAAAATTATTTTCTGATTGTTTTAATACTGATTTTGACGTTGCTAAAAGAAACTTCGTTCAATCTCTTACCGCCCATGATAAATCCCATTCTGAAATATATTTTGAGAATTCAAATTCATTTTTACTCGAATATGTCAATGGTGTTTTTATAACCGACTCAACCTCAAGCCAATCAGGATTTTCAGAACGAAGCATTGAAAAAGAATCTGTCTCATTTTCTGCTAAAAGCATCTCGGGTTTATACGATATTAAAAATTCGCCTTCAGTTATTAGGCCTTTTAATCCCGTCAGTTTGACTAATAAAAAAAGAAAAAATATCCTTATAAAAGCTGAGGCTAAAATACTGCCAAAAAACAGCTCCATTGATGGACTCGCTTTAAAATGGCAAACAAATGATAAATTTATTACGCTGCTTAACTCAAAGGAATTTTATAATTTCAGGATTGAATCTCTGGCTGCTTTAAGTATCAATCTTAAGATTAAAAAGCATGGTACATTTTATGAAGGTAAATCAGCGTTTAGTGCGGTAAACGAAAAAATGGCTTTCACGGTTGACAGAATTGCCGGATTGATTGAAAGTGCATTGAGCGATGCAGAGAATAAATCAAACAGCGTAGTTGTAGAACCAGGGAGTTTTGATGTAGTTTTTGATTCAGGCTTTGGTGGATTGGTTTTTCACGAACTTGTTGGCCATTTGCTGGAGGCGGATTATGTTACAAATCAAAACACGTTGTTTAAAAATTGTATTGGTCAAAAGATAGCCGATGGACAAATTACAATTTTAGATGCTTGTTTAAATGATGGCATTGTGAATTATAAATTTGATGATGATGGAGTAGAAGCAGGTAAAACAGTTTTGGTTGAGAATGGAATCCTTAAGAATTACATTTCCGATCAATATCATGAAGAGGTACATAATATTACAAGCACAGGTAATGGCAGGAGGCAGTCATACAAAGATTTGCCCTTACCGCGTATGACAAATACGATGGTTTTAAAGGGAACTTTTTCGCAACAGGAAATACTTGAATCGGTGAAAAAAGGATTGTTTGTGACTGATCCCGGTGATGGTACAGTCAATACTTTGACAGGTGATTTTACATTTGCAAATGTTGAAGGATTTATTCTTGAAAATGGAAAACCAACAAAGCCGTTTCACGGAATTGAATTTAGCGGCAATGTGAAAGATACTCTTAATAATATAAAAATGATTGGCGATGATTTCCGCATGGCTGATGTTCATGCCGATTGTATAAAAGAGAATCAAATTCTTCCGGTTGGGTTTGGTTCACCATACTTGAAAATAAAAAATATTTATGTAAGATAATTTTGAATTGAATGGTAGGAGCTGTCTCCTGACAGCGTTACTATTGATAAATAGCAAGAAGTAAGTTGTAGTTACAATTATCGTGTTCAGGAGAGCACTTCTACCAGAAAAGAAATTGGAGAATAAAATGAAAGTATTTTTAATGATTATTGGTGCAATTTTAGTAAGATAAGATGGAAAAAAATCTTGTAATTGTTGTATTCATTTTTACAATTCTGGTTATATATTCTTTGGTTAAAAAAAATAAAGAACCAGCAAAATACAGAGATAAAAATTATCGTTTGAAAGTTGCCAGACTTTCCAGGAAAGTCTGTGGAGACAAACTAAACTTTTTTGATTTTCTTGATAAAATTAAGGGCGAAATTGACGCCTATGAAACTGGCGATGATGATGTTGATGAATTAATATACTTATTGGAACATTGTCCTAAAAAGGGTGGCATTTTTGGTGTTTCTGAGAAAAATTATGGGAAGTATATGAAAGACGTTTTTGCCATAATTGAAAAACTAGAGAAAAGTGATTAATTATTTTTTGAAAATGGTAGGAGCAGTCTCCTGACAGCGTTATTCTTGATAGACAGGAAGAAGTAAGTTGTAGTTTTCCATTATCGTGCTCAGGAGAGCACTCCTACCTGAAAAAAATGGAGAATAAAATGAAAGTATTTTTAATGATTATTGGCGCAATTTTAGTTATTGCAGCTTTATCAATTTTTTGGGCCTACAGCTCATTTACCTACCAACCGGACTACTTTGAAGAAGTTGAGAAAATAAATTTTTCCGAAAAACGTCAGCAGGGACGTGAAATTGAAGCGAGAGTACGGGAAGAACTTAATGAAACTGGAGAGACGAAAGTAAGTGGCGACGAGATTACTTCTTTGATTATAAGCCAGATAAGTAAACGTGGCAAAGTGGATTTGCAACCGATTGTTAAAAAGGTAAAAAGTGAAATTATTGACGGGCGTTTAAAAATGGAAGCCCTGGTGGATGTTGAAAAACTAACAAAACAGGAAATGCCGGATAAAGTTCGCGAATATCTGGATTTATTTCTTGAATCTGCCCCGAAAGATATGCTGGAAAATGTATATGTTTCATTTGATGGAATACCAATCAGAGATGGTTCAGTTTTAAAATTTGCTGAAGATGCCCAAATTAATATTGGTGATTTCTCTTATGATTTGGCTTCTATAAAAGGCAGCCATAAAATCAGGATTGGCGCATCAATGCTAAAAAAACTTGGTATTTCAAATTTTGAGGTTTTAGAAAATCAAATCTTGCTAAAAAAATAGATTAAAATAATTTATAAGAAATCTCTACCAACGAATAGTGATATTCAATTTGTTGTGTATCTTCCTACTGCTTAAATTTGCCCATTGTATAATATCTCAATAATAAAAATGGCAAATTCTACTCAGGAAAAAATTCCATCGCGTATAACTGATTGGCCGATTGATGAGCGTCCGCGTGAACGGCTGATGAAAAATGGGGCAAATTCCGTCAGCTCCGCAGAGTTGATTGCCATTTTGTTGGGTCAGGGTAGTGCCAGGCATAATGCCGTTGATACAGCCAAACATCTATTGAGTGAATTTAAATCACTGCAGGGTTTGGCAAATGCTTCTTTAGTTGAACTACAGAAAATCCCTGGAATAGGCCCGGCAAAGGCAGTAACACTTCTTGCCGCTTTTCAATTATACCGCAATATGCAGCAAGAAAGTGCGGAAAAATCAATTACTAAATTTACTGATCCGGCTGCTGTTGCTGAAATTTACATTCCTGTAATTGGTCATCTTAAAAAAGAGAGTTTTTACGTAATCCTTTTAGATAGCGCTATGAAGAAGATCCAGGATATGGAAATCTCTCGGGGAATTCTGACAGAGTCTTTGGTTCACCCGCGTGAAGTCTTTAATCCGGCTATTCGTCATAATGCAAAGGGATTGATAGTTTTACACAACCACCCATCTGGCGTTGCGAAACCAAGCACTGATGATCGAAGTATGACAACACGGTTGATTGAGAGCGGAAAAATTCTTTCTATTCCACTTTATGATCATCTCATAATAACAGAAAAAGGTTATTACAGCTTTAGAGAGAATGGGCTTATCTAATTGAGAATCTGAAGATTGTAATATCGAAAGATTGAAATAATAAATGACAAACCAAGAATTGAAGATCCGAACAAAGAAATTCGCACATAGGTGTGTTAAGTTGGCGGTTTCTTTGCCAAAAACCACCTTGGGAAGGCATCTTCAAAGTCAACTTATTAGATGTTCAACCTCAGTAGCCAGTAATTATAGGGCAGCATGTTTAGCACAATCAAAAGCGGCATTTAGTGCTAAAATTAGTATCGTAATCGAAGAAGCAGATGAGTCAGTTTTTTGGTTAGAATTTATAATCGATGAAAAAATATTGAAAGTAGATCTTGTAAAGCCGTTATTCAATGAAAGTCAGGAAATTGCGAAAATATTTATTTCTACTAGAATGACAGCAACCGGAAAACAAAGGTGATATTGCATTTGGGATTGAAGTGAAAATCTTGCAATCTTTCAGTCTTATAATTTTTCAATCAGTAAGGAGTTCCCATGGACCGAAAACAACAATTCAAACATCTCGAATCTTTGCGCGAAGAGGCAAAGCTTGGTGGTGGTGAAAAACGTATTGCTGCGCAGCATAAAAAGGGCAAACTTACTGCGCGGGAGCGAATAGATTTTCTTGTGGATGAGGGATCATTTGTAGAAATGGATATGCTTGTTCGTCACCGCAGCAAAGATTTTGGACTGGAAAAACAGCGTCCTTTAGGTGATGGCGTGGTTACCGGTTATGGCTATATTGATGGAAGGCTGGTTTTTATTTTTTCCCAGGATTTTACGGTTTTTGGCGGCTCATTGTCAGAAACCTTTGCTGAGAAAATTCTAAAAGTTATGGAGCAGGCCATGAAAGTTGGTGCTCCTGTTATTGGTTTAAATGATTCCGGTGGTGCACGCATCCAGGAAGGTGTTGTAAGCCTTGGAGGTTATGCGGAAATCTTTTTACGCAACACTTTGGCCTCTGGCGTTGTACCACAGATATCCGCTATTCTCGGGCCTTGTGCAGGCGGTGCTGTTTATTCTCCGGCGATTACAGATTTTACAATCATGGTTCGAAATACGAGCTACATGTTTGTCACCGGGCCAAATGTTGTAAAGACCGTAACCCACGAAGAAGTTAGCTCGGAAGATTTGGGTGGTGCAGATACTCATGCTTCAAAAAGTGGAGTGAACCATTTAACTGCAGATAGCGATATTGAGGCATTGCAAAAGGTTCGGCAACTAGTCTCTTACATGCCGTCTAACAATATGGAAGATCCGCCCAAGTTAAACAGCGATGATAGACCTGATCGTACTGATGAGAAACTTGATACTCTGGTACCTGAAAATCCAAATCAACCTTATGATATTAAAGAAGTAATAAACTCAGTTGTGGACAAGGGTGATTTTTTTGAAATCCATGAGGATTTTGCAAAAAATATTGTTGTTGGTTTTGCAAGAATGGATGGTTATTCGATTGGAGTAATAGCTAATCAGCCGGCACACCTTGCGGGTGTTTTGGATATTGATGCTTCAACAAAGGCCGCGCGCTTTATCCGTTTCTGCGATGCATTTAACATTCCTCTGGTTACATT
Source organism: Calditrichota bacterium (assembly GCA_013112635.1). Taxonomy (NCBI): domain Bacteria; kingdom Pseudomonadati; phylum Calditrichota; species Calditrichota bacterium. The sequence continues at coordinate 222,770 of JABFGF010000001.1, forward strand.
TGAAGATGTTCCCGGATTTTTGCCCGGCACACATCAGGAGTGGGGTGGCATTATTAAACACGGAGCTAAACTGCTTTATGCTTATTGTGAGGCGACTGTACCAAAGATTACAGTTATTACCCGCAAAGCCTATGGTGGTGCTTATGATGTAATGAGCTCCAAGCATATTCGTGGTGATGTGAACCTTGCATGGCCATCTGCTGAGATTGCTGTGATGGGACCAAAAGGTGCGGCAGAGATTATCTTTAAAAAAGAAATTTCCAATGCTGAAGATCCTGAAGCAATGCTGGCAGAAAAGGAAAAAGAATACAGGGATAAGTTTGCAAATCCCTATCTTGCAGCTGAACGCGGTTATATTGATGAAGTGATTTTGCCAAGAAATACACGGCTAAGAATTATCCAGGCTTTGCGCATGCTGGAAAATAAGGTGGATAAAAACCCGGCGAAGAAACACGGTAATATTCCGTTGTAGTTTTTATGATAGAATTAATTTTTGAAATAATCGGAATCATTCTTTTGGTTATTTTTTTAACAAAAGTGGTTGATCCAATCTTTAGAGAACTATTTAAAAATGCATTTGACTTTGAGGTTTTTAAGCCAACAAAAAGAGATAAATTATTTATTAAATGGATTGAAAAACGTAAGAATGTTTTTGTTTATGTATTTACTATTTTTTATATCATTATTTTAATTATTGAATTTATAACAGATGATGCTTAGGAGAAAAATTGAGTATTAAATCAGATAAATGGATTCGCCGAATGGCGCAGGAAAATGGAATGATCGAGCCGTATTGCGAGCATATCGGCGGAGATAAAATCAGCTACGGGCTTTCCAGCTATGGCTATGATTTCCGTGTAGCCGATGAATATAAAATTTTTACCAATATCAATAACGAACTGGTTGATCCCAAAGAATTTAAAGAAGCTTCCTTCGTTGATTTTAAAGGAGGCAGTTGCATAATCCCGCCAAATAGTTTTGCTCTTGCGCGTACTGTGGAATATTTCAGAATTCCGCGAAATGTACTGGCAATTTGTGTTGGGAAATCTACATATGCAAGATGTGGAGTAATTATTAACGTTACGCCTCTGGAACCGGAATGGGAAGGACACCTTGTAATTGAAATTTCCAATACAACACCGTTGCCATCTAAAATTTACAGCAACGAAGGTCTTGGCCAGCTTTTGTTTTATGAAAGCGACGAACAATGTGAAACCAGCTATGGCGACAGAAAAGGGAAATACCAAAATCAGCATGGAATTGTTCTGCCGCGAGTTGAAAACCAAAAATAAATCCATAAAATATTAATCGTCAACCTGAACTTGTTTCAGGTTCCTTTTATGAATTTCAATAATGAATTTGGAATGACGATTTAATTACACTAAACATGTGGAATATATTTAAAAATCAAAAAGATAAACCTTTATTAGTCATCATCGCCGTCTATCAAGTTATAATGATGGTGATGCTAATTCTGTTTTTTTCCAAAATAGAAAATAGCTTGTTATGGCTTATTTTTCATGTCACTGTTCTTGCCTTTTTGTTATGGGATCGATCGGCCTATTTAAACAGAATTAAAAAATGGTCCGTGATTGTTTTAATCCCGCTCAATTTTACAGAACTGCATTATCTTGTCCATACCGTTCATCCAATTGATTATGACAACCTTCTTATCCAAATTGACCGCTTTATGTTTGGCACAGATCCAACAATTTGGATGGAGCAGTTTACAAATCCATATGTAACAGAATTTTTACAGATTATCTATTCAACTTTTTACTTTCTGCCCATCGGTCTTGGAATAATTTTAGCGAAGAAGAAGCAAGAAAACGATTTAAATTTCTTGATTTTCCAAATTGTATATGGATTTTATCTTTCCTATATCGGGTATTTTATTTTACCGGCTATCGGGCCTCGCTTCACTCTTGATCACCTTCAAAGCTTTCCATTAACCGGTGTTTGGCTGGCCAATGACATTCAGATTTTGTTAAACACTTTAGAAAATTCTCAGCGCGATGCTTTCCCCAGCGGCCATACTGCAATGACCTTGCTAACTTTATATTACGCGCAAAAATATCACAGGCCTTATTTTAATTTTATGATTCCTGTTACTTCGTTGATGTTAATTTCAACTGTTTATTTACGCTATCATTATGTAATTGATGTGTTTGCCGGAATTGGACTTTTTTATTTTACAGTTGTTAGCGGAAAGTACCTGTATAAATATTTGCAAAAAGAATAAAAGATCTGTATCCCTTTTCGATAATTGTAATCTAAATTCATGATAAAGAAATTGAATATTTTAAAGAACAGGGAAAAATGAATTATTCAAATGAATTTAGATCAGCAAAAACTGTTGATGAATATTTAGCTACATTGCGTGATCAGGAAAAACTTCATCAGCTTCATTACAAAAAAGCAGAAATAATTGGCCATTTACCCAAAAGTGACAATCTGAAAATATTAGTAATTACGGAGCCATGGTGCGGCGATTCAACAGCAATCTTTCCGGTATTGTTAAAAATATTTGAGAATACATCTGTAGAAATTAAAGTTGCCCTCCGAGATGAAAACCCCGATTTGATAGACCAGTTTTTAACCAAAGGCGGTCGTGCAATTCCAATATTTTTATTTTTAGACTCAAATGGCGATCTGATTACAAAGTTTGGCCCGAGACCCCAAAAATCCCAGGCAATTTTTGAAGAACACCGCCAGGATATTAGTGATGGCATAATCGAAAAGAAAGACGTCATGCGTAAAATCAGGACATTTTATGCAAAAGACCGGGGAAAAGCCATTTCAGAAGAATTAATCAACATGTTGAATGAAAATCTCAAACAATTGGTTTAATTTTACAAAAGTCCATTTTAGCGAAAACACTGTATTAACAGATGGCATTTTGTCCAACATCTTCTTAAATTAGGTGCTGAAAAATTCTGTTATTCTAATCTGGAAGCCACCTGATTATGTCAGAAACCAATTCTACTCCGCGTTTTATAAATTTTGCAATCGGGGCAATTGTTCTTTTTTTAGCAATTTGGGTTTTAATAATTGGCCGCGCTATTATTCTGCCTTTTATGATTGCAGCTTTTCTAACTTTTGTACTAGATCCAATAATAACATTGTTAATCAAAATAAAAATTCCACGCGGGCTTGCTGTTTTTATTACAATGATTATTTCTTTTGTAATTTTATACCTGATAGGCCTGCTTGTTTATTCAAACGTTCAAACTTTTGTGCAGCATTTCCCGACTTATGAAGAACGACTCGTTTCCTTATTAGAAGGCACTGTCAGCTCTTTCGAACAATTAATTGGGCAGCAAATTACTGTTGAACTTTGGGAAGAAATTAATTGGCTGGAAGCAATAAAAGATTTTTCAATTGCCAGTAATGTGGTTTCCGGTGTTGGTACATTTTTTTCCTTTTTTGGCAAGATGCTAATTGTAACGGTGTTTATGGCCTATATGCTGATGGGAAAAAACAACCTTAAATCTAAAGTATTTAAAGCCTTTCCTGATAAACAGGCCAAAAGAATTGATGATATAATTGACGCTGCCAGTGGAAAGATTCAAAAATATCTTGGTACAAAACTTTTAGTAAGTACAATTACCGGTATAATTTCCTTTATAATATTTACAATTTTTGGATTGGATTTTGCCATCTTTTGGTCCATAGTAATTTTCCTGTTTAATTTTATACCAAATATCGGGTCAATAATCGCATCGTTGTTACCGGTAATTTTTTCCATATTACAATTTGGCACATTTAGCACGGCCCTTTGGCTTCTGCTTGTTCTGGGAATTCTTCAATTTATTATGGGAAATGTTTTGGAGCCACGTTTGATGGGTTACTCCTTAAATCTCAGCCCGATGATTGTTATATTGTCTTTGATTTTTTGGGGATACATTTGGGGCGTTGCCGGCATGCTGCTTTCTGTTCCAATTTTAGCAACAAGTGCCATTGTATTTGAAAGAATTGATTCACTTAAATTTATAAGTGTTTTTCTAAAAGGCGAAGTATAGCGATTGATAATTGCAGGATTGAAAATTCAATCTGTCTGTTATTCTGTAAGAAACTAAAAAAAGTATTATTAAAAGTTGATAAAATATCTACAGTTTAATTTTATAAGAGGTTTACAATGAAGAAATTTGTGTTTCTATTTTTATTGCTTGGAATGATTATTTCCTGCGAGAATATGGATGAAGCCAATGATGGCAACTCGTTTAAGTACCAAACCGAACAATTTGCAGATTTGCGTATTATCCGCTACCAGGTGCCGGGTTTTGAAGAACTGGATTTGAAAACAAAGAAATTACTTTATTTTCTCTCGCAGGCAGCATTGTCTGGCAGAGATATTATTTATGATCAAAACTTCAAACATAATCTATTTGTTCGGCGCACACTTGAAGCTGTTATTGAGAACTATAAAGGTGATAAAAACAGCGATGATTTTAAGAATCTGATGATTTATACAAAACGCGTCTGGTTCTCAAGCGGAATTCATCATCATTATGCCAAATCAAAATTTAAACCCAATTTTAGCTCAGATTATTTTTCAAAGTTAGTTAAAGAAATCCCTTTTGAATCGTTGCCTGCAAATGAGGACGAAAGCGTGGATGATTTTCTTGCGCGTATCAATCCAATCATGTTTGATGAAACTTTGTATGCAAAAAGTGTAAATCTTGCAGCAGGGATTGACCTTATTGCCGAGTCTGCAAATAATTATTATGAAGGCGTGACACAGGCAGAAGTGGAAGCATTCTATCAAAAACGGATGAATAAGAAAGATAAAGAACCCATTTCCTGGGGATTAAACTCCAAGCTTATCAAAGAAAATGGTGTTATTAAGGAAAAAGTATATAAAGTTGGCGGAATGTATACTGAAGCGATTGAACAGGTTGTATTTTGGTTAACCAAAGCGATTGACGTTGCTGAAAATGATAAGCAAAAGTTGACACTTGAATTACTGATAAAATATTATGAAACAGGTGATTTGAAAATTTTTGATGAGTACAGTATAGCGTGGGTAAATGACACAGAATCCAGCGTTGATATGATTAATGGTTTTATTGAGGTTTATGGAGATGCTCTTGGTTATCGCGGTGCCTATGAATCTATCATCCAGGTAAAAGATCCGATTGCTTCAAAACGCATTGAGGCGATTAGTAAAAAGGCCCAATGGTTTGAAGATAATTCTACAATCATGGAAGAGCACAAAAAAGCGAATGTTAAAGGGATTATAGCAAATGTTATAAATGCAGTAATGGAAGCAGGAGATGCGGCACCCTCTACACCAATCGGAGTCAACCTTCCAAATGCAAACTGGATTCGTGCAACACATGGTTCAAAATCCATTAGTTTAGGAAATATTGTTGATGCATATGGTGAATCATCTAAAAGCAGCGGTTCTCTTGAAGAATTTGCCTGGAACCAGGAAGCAATTGATTTGGCTAAAGAGTGGGGCAAACTTGCCGGAAACCTGCATACGGATATGCACGAGGTAATTGGCCATGCTTCCGGTGTTATTAATGATGGCATTGGTACTCCAAAAGAAACATTGAAAAACTATTCCAATACTTTGGAAGAAGCCCGTGCAGATCTTGTAGCCTTATATTTTGTTATGGATGAAAGATTAGTTGATATGGGTATTTTACCAAACTTAAAACCTGGTATGGCTGAATATAATGGCTATATTGCAAATGGTTTAATGAAACAATTGAAACGTCTTGAGTTGGGCGACAATCTGGAAGAATCTCATATGCGCAATCGCCAGTTAAATGCCAAGTGGGCATATGAAATGGGTAAGGCTGAGAATGTAATCGAACGAAAAGAACGTGATGGCAAAACATATTTTGTTATTAACGACTATATGAAGCTTCGCGATTTGTTTGGCCAATTGCTTCGCGAGATTCAACGAATTAAATCTGAAGGTGATTTTGAAGCTGGTAAAAATCTTGTTGAAACTTACGGAGTAAAAGTTGATACAGAGCTTCATAAAGAAGTATTGGCACGTTATGAAAAACTAAATATCGCTCCTTATGGTGGATTTATTCAGCCAAAGTTAACGGCTGTTGAAGAGAATGGAAATATTGTTGATGTAAAAATAGAGTATCCGGATGATTTTACTGAGCAGATGTTAGAATATAGTAAAAAGTATTCATTCTTGCCGACATATAATTAAGTTATATTTGTCATGGTAAATAAAATAGGCGGCCTAGGCCGCCTTTTTTTTATTTATTTTCCGTGTAGCTAAAAACCATTTTATTCCCTAAATTTCTCTCCTCGAAATAAACCAATCTATTTTTATTAAGGAAAACCTAATTGAAAAAAGTACTTATTACAGGTGGTGCCGGGTTTATTGGCTCCAACCTGGTGCATTATTTGATTAATAATAAATTGGCAGAAGTTATTAACGTAGACAGTCTGACCTATGCTGGAAACCTCGCCTCACTAAAACCAATTGAAAAAAATCCACTGTATCATTTTGAAAAAACAGATATTTGTGATACCACTGCAATTAATAAAATCTTCGATAAATACCAACCTGATTTTGTAATGCACCTTGCAGCAGAGTCGCATGTGGACAGATCTATAGATGGGCCTTCCGAATTTTTAAATACAAATATTATGGGCACCTATAATTTGCTCGAAATAAGCCGGAATTATTGGGAAAAACTAAATGTTGATAAAAAAGATAATTTTAGGTTTTTACACATATCAACTGATGAAGTTTTTGGTTCTCTGGGAAAAGAGGGCATCTTTACTGAAACAACTGCTTATGATCCAAAATCACCATACTCTGCTAGTAAAGCATCATCCGATCACTTAGTACGAGCATGGCAGCACACATTTGGCTTGCCAACTTTGATAACGAATTGCTCAAACAATTATGGGCCCTATCAATTTCCAGAAAAGCTAATCCCTGTAATTATTTTAAATGCCTTGCAGGGAAAACCAATTCCTGTTTATGGAAAAGGAGAGAATGTTCGAGACTGGCTTTTTGTTGAGGATCATGTTTCGGCCCTATGGAAAGTTATTTCTGAAGGTGAAATCGGTGAAACTTATTGTATTGGCGGAAACAATGAAAAACAAAATATTGATGTAGTAAACATTATTTGCAACCTAATGGATGAACTGAATGAAGACCCAAAAGTGGAAAACCATGCCGACCTTATAACCTTTGTAAAAGACAGGCCAGGGCATGATTTAAGGTATGCAATTGATGCTGCAAAAATAAAAAATGCTTTGGGCTGGGAACCGCAAACATCATTTGAAGAGGGATTCAAAAAAACAGTTAAATGGTACCTGGAAAATTTGGAATGGTGTTCCATAGTTTTAGACGGGAAATTGGACTTACAGCGATTGGGATTGAAAGGATAATCGAATCTGCGTTAAGGCATATGAAATCACAAAGTACAAATAATAAAAAACAAACAAATAACAAAATAAAAACACAAATATATCAAACCTATTATGCAACCATTTGGAAATTTTAATTTAGGTATTTGCGGTTTCAATTAATTCTTAATGCTTCTTGAATGCAAAAAAATAAGGAGAAAGTTTGAAAGGAATTATCTTAGCCGGAGGAAGTGGAACAAGGCTTTACCCGGTTACTCAGACTGTCAGCAAACAACTATTACCGGTGTATGATAAACCGATGATTTATTATCCGCTTTCAACATTAATGTTTGCCGGGATAAATGACATTTTAATCATCACAACACCGGAAGATGCAAATCAATTTGAAAGATTATTAAAAGGTGGCAGCCAGTGGGGAATAAACATTTCTTATGCTGTTCAACCAAAGCCGGAAGGTTTGGCACAGGCATTTATTATTGGTGAGCAGTTTGTTGGAAATGACCCTGTCTCTCTGGTTCTTGGAGATAATATTTTTTTCGGGCATTCCTTACCCGAGATTTTAACAAGAGCTGCTAAACAACAAAAAGGCGCAACAGTTTTTGGCTATTATGTAAAAGATCCTGAAAGATACGGAGTTGTTGAATTTAATGATAAAAATGAAGCACTTAGTATTGAAGAAAAACCCGACAAACCTAAATCAAATTATGCGGTCACAGGATTGTATTTTTATGACAATGATATCGTTGAAATTGCTAAAAACATTAAGCCTTCTCCTCGTGGTGAATTGGAAATTACCGATGTAAATCGTGTGTATCTAGAAAGAGGTTTACTAAATGTAGAGTTGATGGGCAGAGGTTTCGCATGGCTGGATACCGGAACACATCAATCATTAGTTGATGCAACTTTGTTTATCAAAACAATTGAAGACAGGCAGGGGCTAAAAATTGGCTGCATTGAAGAAATAGCCTACAGAAATGGTTTTATCGATGCGGCCCAGATTGAAAAATTAGCTGATCCAATGAAGAAAAACAGTTATGGTGAATATTTATTAGGGCTTTTAAAATAAAGGATGATATGCCGTTCATTTTCGAAAAAACTGAAATAGAAGAAGTACTTCTTGTAAAACCCAAAATTTATAACGATCAGCGTGGTCACTTTTTTGAATCATATAAAAAATCAGAATTTATAGAAAATGGAATACAGGAAGAATTTGTCCAGGACAATTGCTCAAAATCCGTGAAAGGAGTATTACGGGGATTGCATTACCAGGTAGCACCATTTGTTCAGGGGAAATTTGTTCGTTGCATTAATGGAGCAGTTTTTGATGTAGCTGTTGATATCCGTAGGAATTCGGCCACTTTTGGCAAATGGGTTGGATATGAGTTGAGTGAAGAGAATAATAATATGTTGTATATCCCTCCAGGGTTTGCCCACGGTTTTCAGGCTTTAACAGACATTGCTGAAGTGGCCTATAAAGTTACAGCGGAATACAGTTATGAAAGTGAACGGGGAATAATGTGGAACGATCCTGAAATAAATATTAAATGGCCTATAAAAGACGTGCTCTTGTCAGAAAAGGATACAGGTTTTCCGGGATTAAATCAGGCAGATTTGTTAGGTGATTAAACCTATTTTATGCATCTAAAACTTCGCGGACTTTCTTTAAAAGGTCAAAAGGTGAGAATGGTTTCTGAATAAATTCAGTTCCAGGATCGAGAATTCCTTGTTCATCAATTGCGTTATCTGTATAACCGGACATATAAATCACTTTTGTCCCGGCTTTGAAATTTTTAAGGCTTTCAATTAGTTTTTTTCCACCCATCTCTGGCATTACTACATCTGTCAAAATCATACTAATTTGTTCTCTGTTTTTATTATAAACATCAATAGCTTTTTTACCATTATTGGCTTCTAATACCTCATAACCATATGTTTCCAGCATTTCGATAACAAGTTCGCGAACCTGTTCTTCATCTTCTACTACAAGAAGGGTTTCTTCTCCACCAACACTTGGTTTATGCTGTATTTGCAGCTCTTCTTTTTCTATATCTTCAACAGTAATTCCAGATTTAGGGATAAAAATTGTGAAGGTAGTTCCAACATTCTTTTCGCTGTCTATAGTTATGTGGCAACCACTTTGTTCAATAATACCGTAAACTGTAGATAATCCAAGTCCTGTACCTTTACCTTTTTCTTTAGTTGTATAAAAAGGTTCAAAAATGCGGTCTTTAATCTTATTTTCAATTCCAATTCCACTATCGGATATTTTAAAAGCTATATATTCTCCGTCTCCAAGTTCTCCATAAAATTTGTTGTCTGCGTTAATTTCGATGCTTTCAGTGGATAGTGTTAATTCTCCGCCATCAGGCATTGCATCTCTTGCATTTACTACAAGATTCATTATAACCTGCTCGATCTGGCCAGGATCGGCTAAGATTTTGTCTAAGTTATCTTCTAGACGAGTTTGCAAAATTATGTTTTCACCAATTAATCTTTTTAGCATCTTTTCCATATCATGAATAAGATGGTTTATATTGATTAATTTCGGTTGCAGAATTTGCTTTCGGCTAAAAGCTAATAACTGGCGGGTTAATGATGCTGCCCGGTCTGCAGCTTTATTAATTTGAATAATGTTTTTGTATTGAGGATTCTTTTTGTCAATTGTGGCAAGAAGGTTGTTGCTGTATCCGGAAATCACAATCAATAAATTATTAAAATCATGAGCTACGCCGCCTGCAAGTTGACCAATCGCTTCCATTTTTTGTGCGTGTCTAAGCTGGTCCTCAAGCTGTTTTTTCTCCGTTATATCACGACCAACGCAAATTATAAGGATTGGATTGCCGGAATCATCGGAAATCGTTGATGTTGAAAAGGCAAATGGAAACTCTTCACCTGTTTTTTTTAAACCTGTAATTTCGCCTTCCCATGCGCTAGTCATTGTTGCCGGGATAATCTCATCATCAAAAAGGTTTTTTTCAGCTGTGGCACAAAGAAAACTTATATTTTTTGTTTTAAGCTCTTTGGAAGTGAAGTTGAAAGTTTCGTAAAGCATCTCATTGGCATAAATAATATTACCGCTAAGATCAATTATTGCAAGGCCTTCATGGATACTTTTCATTGCATGGGCAAGCATACTTATTTCAACTTCAGTTCGCTTACGAGTTGCAATATCACATACTGTGGCAATAAAAAATATTTCGCCATCAATATTTACTATTGACAGAGAAATTTCCATTGGAAATATTTCTCCATCTGTCCGTTTTGCAGCAATTTCCATATTATCCAAAGGTGTGTTGCCTTCGGATGAGGTGAGCGAAAAGTGCTTTAGAAGCCCAATAAATTTATCTTTGTTTTGTTCAGGAATAAAGCTTGCAAATGAATGCCCACGCATTTCAATATCAGAACATTGAAAAACTTTTTCTGCCTGCGGGTTTAAAATTAGAATTGACGCTTCCTGATCTAACAAAAGCATCGCATCATTACTAGCATAAAATACCGCATTGAGTAAATGAGTAATTTTTTGGGACAAATTTTCAATATCTGTTTGAGCAGTCAATTCAGATGTATCGAACGTATCCATAGAATTAATCTTCATACGTTTAGAAACTTTACCATAATATTTTTAAATATTTAGTAAACAGCTTCGACTAAAATACATTAATTGTTTATTATTATAACCTCATGTGGTATTATTGACCAGTTATTGATATTTATAAAATGAAAAGATGAATACTTTGAATAGGTATATTTTTTTGGTTCTTCTAGCAATTAATTTTCAATTGGTTTTGGGTCAAGATCAGGACAGTAGCGAAACAAAGAGTGAAATCCTTAATGAATTGAATTATGGTCTAAAAAAAATGTTACTTATGCTTAAAAAAGGTGAAAAGGATAGTGCCGGGGTTTGGTTTAAAGAAAACTATTTTGAACTGCATAAACATAATCTTCTGACAGATTCTATAATCACTACCTTGGCGAGAGAAAATGATAAAACAATTAAAAATGATTTGTCCAATAAATATGCAGCCAAAGATAGTTTAATAGATAATGAGCTTCATTTCTTTATTGTGAATGAATTGCAATCCATTGCGATTGAACTTGGAGAACGTCCAGAAACAATCTTGCCTGAGAGTTTTATAAAAGAAGTTGAAAAATACGTAATCATGTTTTCCCAAAAGCAAAAGTTTCACGCATTTTTTCAAAAAGCTATTAATAAATCAAGGAAGTATGTTCCTTTATTTCGAGAACATTTTACAGAAAAGGGATTTCCGGAAGAATTATTATTCTTTATTATTATTGAATCGGGATTTGATGAAAATGCGATTAGTAAAGCCGGGGCAGCTGGGATGTTTCAATTTATGCCGGCCACTGCAAGACAATATGGTTTAGAAGTTAGTAAGAAAAGTGACCAGCGCTTCTCCGCAATTAAAAGTGCGGAAGCATCTTCCCAATACTTAAAAGATCTCTATTTAGAATTAGGCAGTATAAACCTTGCTCTTACTTCATATAATTCTGGATCTGGTAAAACCAGGTCAGCTTTAAAAGAATTAACCACACTACACGAGAGGGGCTTTTGGGCTATTCGGGAAAAAAGCAAAAAGCTTGCTAAAGAAACCAGGGAATATATTCCTCAAATTTTTGCTGCAATAGTAATTGCAAAAACGGGTAATCCTGAAAAATTTGGCTTTAAAGATCCTGGCTTTCCTGTTCGTGGGGATTATTCTACTTTTATTATACCTCGATCAATAAATATAAAAAAACTTACTGAATCATTAAATATTTCTTCGGAAATCTTCTTCTCTTTAAATCCTGATATTGATTCCAATAAGCTAACTACACCTATGGATGTTGCGGATTATCCATTGTTTGTGCCAACTGTGACAGCTGAAAGATGCCTGGAGTTTTTACGGAAAAAATTTGGACCAAAAAAGTTTGATGGTTCAGAGCCTGTAAATGTGAAACAGACCAATGTACCATTAAAAAAGAAAAGAAAATCAAATACAAAGAAAAGAAAAGTTGGTTATAACCCAAACTTTGTAAAAAAGACAGAAGTTTATAATATCGGTGAAGAGTTTATTTATTATGTCAAAAGGGCAAATACTCTACATCTTGTTGCCCGGATATTCGGAGTATCTGAAAAAGAATTGGTTAAATGGAATTCACTTAAATTCAAGTCATTAAAAAAAGGCCAATCACTAAAAATAAAAGCTCCTAAAAAAATCACAAAATATATTTATGAGGTTCAGGAAAAAACATCTTATAGAAATATTGCCCTTCAATTTAATGTTAATGCTAACTCATTAAAAAAAACTAATAATATCAAAGGGCAGTTCATAGAAAAAAATGATATCGTGGAAATATATTCATTCAAATAATCTACTTTTATTATATTTAATCCCTCTTTTTTTTCATCAGTAAAGTTATAAAATTCAATGAGTTATAATTCTGTTTTGTATATATATTTATCAAAAATTTAAGAAAATATTTAAGAAGAAAATTGCCCCCCCGACCAAAGAAGTAAAGGCGAATTAATCAACTGCGAAGTTGAAAAATTTTAATCAAACGAAAGGGGTAAATTATGAGTTCAGGTTTAACAAGAGTGGCTACAAATATTCAGGCGATGCAATCACTTTTTTATCTGAATAAAACAAATTCCGGTATAGCAAAACACCAATTAAATTTGGCAACCGGAAAGAAAATTAATACACCTGGAGATGATCCTGCAGGGTATCAATTGTCACGAGGTCTTGAGGCGCGTAAAAGTGGTCTTGAAGCAGCGCTGGATAATGTGAATAACGCGAACAGTATCCTGAATATTGCAGATGGTGGATATGCAAATATTATGGATATTCTTCAAACAATGAAATCTAAGGCCACACAAGCTGCTGATGGAAGTTTGGGATCTACACAGCGTACAGCCATTAATGATCAATTTACTGCACTTCGTAGTGAGATTGACCAGATTGTTACAGAAACAACTTTTAATGATAATGCATTGATTGATGGTACATTTTCTGTAACCTTCCAAACAGGTGAACAAGCTGCTGAAACGCTAGCAGTAACTTTAGCAAGTGCAACCTCTACCGGGCTTGGAATAAATGCTGTTTCCTTAACTACGCAAGCCAGTGCTTCGGCAGCCATTACAACATTTGATACAGCGATTAACACATTGGCAACACGTGCGCAGGATGTTGGTGAATATAAAGCAAGGTTGGGTGCAAAAGAAAGCACTTTAAGTGTAGCAATTACAAATACAGAAGCGATACGAAGTACCTATGAAGATGCGGATTTCGCTAAGGAGCAAATGGAAGTGCTTAAGATGCAAATCTTACAGCAGACTGCAGTAGCCTCTTTATCCCAGGCAAATCAAGCACCGCAGTTAGTGCTGTCTTTATTCTAAGGAAAGAATACTTAGCGCTAAAGCGTCCGTCAATTGACGGGCGCTTTTTTTTATTCTTAAACAAGTTTACTGAGAAATCCTATCATTTTCCCAACTGATATTTCCAATAAAACATAAAAAATCAATTTCCATAACAATAAAAAAAACAAACTCTTAGATGATAGGAATTATAAAATTATAAAAAAAAGTTAAAAAAACATTTAAGAAGACTAATCGACCCACGACCTATGTAGTAAGAAAAAAGATTACGAAAGTAATAAATAACGGAAACACGGAAGTTTCTACATTAAACCTTAATAAGGAGGTTATTATGAGTTCAGGATTAACCAGGGTTGCATCGAACATACAGGCAATGCAATCACTTTTTCACCTGAATAAAACCAATGAAGGTATTGCTAAGCATCAGCTTAACCTGGCAACAGGTAAAAGGATCAATTCACCTGGTGATGATCCTGCTGGGTATCAGCTTTCCCGTGGTTTAGAAGCACGCCGTAATGGTTTAGAAGCTGCCTTGGAAAATGTTAATAATGCACAAAGCATTCTTAATATTGCTGATGGTGGTTATCAAAACATTATGGATATTCTTCAAACTATGAAATCCAAAGCCACACAGGCTGCAGATGGTAGTTTGGGAAGTACACAACGTACTGCTATAAACGATCAGTTTACAGCGCTACGTAGTGAGGTAGATCAGATTGTTACGGAAACAACTTTCAATGACAATGCGCTTATTGACGGAACATTTTCTGTTACATTCCAAACAGGTGAGGGCGCCAGTGAAACATTGGCTGTGGCACTTTCCAGTGCAACATCCACCGGATTGGGAATAAACAGTCTTTCTATGTCAACTCAGGCTAGTGCATCAGCGGCAATTACATCTTTGGATACGGCGATTAATACGCTGGCAACCCGTGCACAGGATGTTGGTGAATATAAGGCACGGCTATCTGCCAAAGAAAACACCTTGAGTGTGTCGATCACTAATACTGAGGCGATTAGAAGTACTTATGAAGATGCAGATTTTGCAAAAGAGCAAATGGAAGTATTAAAGATGCAGATCTTGCAGCAAACAGCTGTAGCATCACTTTCACAAGCGAACCAATCACCACAAATAGTGTTGTCACTATTCTAAAGGTGAACAATAATTAACCAGGGGTGGGATTATTTTCCCACTCCTTTTTCCTGCTTAAAGGAGAGATAATATGTTAGCGGCAAAACAATTTATGACTCAGAATAAACCGAGACCGAACACACAGAAGAATCCATACCTCGTTCAGAAAATTATGTCTGCAAGTCCTGAACAATTGGTATCTTACGTTTATGATGCCGGCATAAAAGCATGCTCGTTGGAAAACAGATCTGATGCAACAAGAGCTGTCCAGGTTTTGATTAACGCTTTGGATTTTGATCAAAAAGAAATGTCATTAACATTTTTTAATGTTTACCGCTATATAAATTATACTATATCCCAGGGAAATTTTGCCGAAGCTAAAAGGAATCTGGAAGATTTAAAGTCCACATGGACAAAAGCAATGAAAGTTGTTTAATTTGAGGTAAAGAAGATGGATGTTTCTTCATTATTCGCAAATCAGAACTCTGTTCAATATCTTGTTGATCAGTTTATGTTCTTCGAGCAGGAACCTCGAAACAGGTTGTTGGATAAAAAAGATTCTGTTAATAGCCGAATCCAAATCCTTTCTGATCTGGATTCGAAGCTCTCGGCATTACAAAAACGTACGACCAGAATGACGGATGAGTTCACCAATTATTTTGCGGCTAAAAAATCATCAACTACAAACGAAGATCTTTTAAAGACTACTGCAACCAGTGATGCCGCTCTTGGTAACCATACTCTTACTGTCGATAGGATTTCAGCATCGGATAACCGCGTTTCTGATCAGTTTACAAATACAAATTCAGATTTTACTTCCTATATTACAGATCAGACTTTCACAATTGAAGTAGCGCACCCGACAGATGATGATGCAGATAACAGGGTTGATATTAGTGTTACTGTTGCAGCAAGCGCATTTTCCGGTGATAACGAATCTGTATTAAATGCTGTTAAAAATGCAATTAACGGCGCAATGGACCAGGCAGTTGCTGATGAGACAATAACCAATGAAGAAAAGATATTGGCTTCTACTGTCAGTGAAGAAGCAGGAGTCTCCAGATTGTCTGTCACTTCTGCAAGTAGTGGATATACATACCGCATGGATTTTGGTGCAAGTACATTGCTTGATGATTTAAATATCAATAATAACGCTCAAACAAGCGGTACAACAGGTGGATATATTTTGGATCCCGGAAGCAGCGCATCTACATCTCTGTTAAATTCAAAGTTTGAATTGGATGGATTGACTTATTATCGTGATTCGTCAACAGTTACTGATGCACTTGATGGCGTAACTTTGAAGTTATTAAACACATTCACAGCAGCAGAAACTGTAACCGTAAATACTGATACAGAAAAAGTAAAAGAAGAAATAAATGAATTTATCAAGGCCTATAACGAATCCATCGGTTATTTGAGAGAGCAGACCCAGTATAGTTCTGATACAAAAAGCCGGGGAGCGTTGTCTGGAGATTTAACCTATAGAAATATTTCGATAGATTTACGAAATATTGCCCAGGGTGCTGTTGAGGGAACAACCTTTACGGATTATGATTTGTTATATGACATCGGAATTGAAGCAAATCAGCAAGGCAAGCTATCAATTATTGATGACGATAAATTAACAACCGCCATAGAAACAAATACAGAATATGTTTCAGACATATTTACAGGAACAGATGGGATTGCAACAAAAATTGATGAATATGTTGAAAAATTTGTCAAAACCGGTGGTACAATTTCGGATAGCAAAAAAACATTAAACGATGAAATAACAAGTCTTAATGACAGGTTGGATTTAGTTGAGTCATTTTTAGATTCAAAAGAAAAACAATTATTTGAGGAGTTTTCAAAGTTGCAGGAGACAATGGCAACTTTGCAGAACCAACAATCATATTTAAGCTTATTCATATCAGGGTAAGAAACGGCATTAAGGGAGAATATCATGGAAGATATAAGGATTGCAAGAATAGCTGGCTCACCAGCTGCATCCGCCGTGCCGCAAGTAGCTGGAAGCAACAAAGTAAAAACGGAAATAACCTCAGCTGAAACAAAGAACGATCACCAAAAAGACGTTTCAGTGGTTCCGGATATTGATATTGAGGAATTAGTTGAACAGGCAAATCAAATTGCAGATGCAAATAACAAAGAGATTAATTTCAGAATGGATAATGAAGGTGATCCACCTGTAATTATTGTTTCCGATAAAGAAACAGGTGAGGTTATAAGGCAAATTCCTTCAGAAGAAATGATTCGATTAAATGACAAAATGGAAGATTTTGTTGGTTTGATCTTTAACGGGAG
This sequence comes from Calditrichota bacterium, assembly GCA_013112635.1. Taxonomy (NCBI): domain Bacteria; kingdom Pseudomonadati; phylum Calditrichota; species Calditrichota bacterium. The sequence goes on from JABFGF010000001.1 coordinate 239,944, forward strand.
GTATTAAAGTGTTTCAGAATACGGCGGCAATTCCAAATAATTTAGAATCGGTTCTTAAGTTGGAATTGGATTATTTCAATTCTGTATTAAGTATATCTGAAAAAGTTGTCAAACAAGTTGAATCTTTACCAATATCAGTTTTAACAGAAATGGTGGATTACCGTAAAGAGTGGATTGAGAAAATCCAGAAGCTTGAAAACCGTAGAAAAGAACTGAACACAGTTCCTCAAAACAGTAATGAAAAAAAATATATCAAGAGTATTTCACGCTTAGCAAGTAAGCTTGTTAAAATTGATGACAAGATATATAAAAACCTGGAAAGCCGAAAAATGGAGTATATTGAAAAATCTGCTGCAATTTCCGGGCAAAGAAAATATAATCATAAACAGGTTAACGAAGTAAAAAACTCTGCAAAAATAAATATAATTCAGGAGTAAATCATGGGACCAATAAGACAATTATTCTCAACGTCTCCTGATCTTAAAAAAGCGGAATCTAATAAGAAAATTGGTAAGCCTACTGATAATGATCCGGGTGCAAAAGAGACGAATGCTGCAGGCAATGCGTCAAAAGATCAGGTAGAAATATCGAACAAAGGCCGTGAGTTGCTTTCTTTAAAGGTAGAGGCAGAAAACTATCTTAAAGAAATAAAAGAAAGTGAAGTGATTTCACCGCAAGAAGTCGATGCAATTAAGGAAAAAATCGCATCAAAATATTATTTTGATGAAGATGTAATTAGTGATTTGGTTGATAAATTAGTGAATCTACCAGACTATATGAATAGGTAAACATTATTCATATATAAATGTGTTGTCTAAAATGCTGCGGACCATCATTGCCAGTTCTTCCATTTGAAAAGGCTTTGGTAGGAACGCTATTCCCGGTTCTATACGATTTGTGTAGGCACTGATCAGAAGAAATTTAATATCTTTTTTTATGTTTTGAGTCACCAGTTTTAATTCAACCCCACCCATTTCCGGCATTACCACATCAGAAATTATCATATCTATCTGCTCAATATTGTCCTCAAATAATTCCAGGGCCTTTACACCATTATGTGCAATTAAAACCTTGTATCCATAATATTCTAAAGATTCTTTCAAATAAAGAATAAGATCGGCTTCGTCCTCCGCAACAAGGATAGTCTCTTTACCGGAGAGATTCTTTTTCTCTGCTTTTGCAACTTTGTTAGATTTTTTTTCCGAGTGCCAGGGAAAATACATGTCAAAAGTCGTGCCTTCACCAATAGAGCTGCTACATTCTATAAATCCATTATGTTGTTTTATTAAACCATAAACAATTGAAAGCCCCAATCCTGTACCATAACCAATATCTTTTGTTGTAAAGAAAGGTTCAAAAATATGTTTGATTGTTTCTGCAGGCATACCAAGGCCTGTATCTTTTACCGAAAATAGAATATACTTTCCAGGTGGAATTATGCCGGTTGTTGTGATTTTTTCTTGAGAAAAGTTTTTGTTTCGGGTTGTAATAATAAGTTCTCCACCATCGGGCATAGCATCGCGGGCATTTATGCACAGGTTAGTTATTATCTGATCAAGTGATGCCTGGTCAGCAGAAATCATAGAAAGTGATGGTTGTAAATCAGTAATAAAACTGACATCTTCGCCCAGGTAGCGTTCGAGAAGTTTATAATTATTTTTAACAATTTTATTAAGATCGGTTGTACGTGTTGATAATTTTTGCTTACGGCTAAAAGCAACCAGTTGGCGCACCATATTAGCCGTATTATTGGCTTTTTGGTGGATGGTTTTTATAAATGAGGCTGCTTTGTGATCGCTTGCTAATTTCCGTAAAGCAAGTTCCGAAAGACCGCTAATCCCGGCCAGGACATTGTTGAAATCGTGGGCAATTCCGCCTGCCAGCTGTCCAACCGCTTCCAGTTTTTCAATCTGAGAAAGCTTATTCTCCAGCTCTTTTTGCTCACTAATATTTTTACCGATCATTAAAACAGCTTGCCTGCCCTCATAATTTACATATTGCGCTTCAACTTCAATATTAACAGTTCCGCCGTTTTTCTTTTGTAAATCCAAAGTCATGTAATTAACGGCCTTGGTATTTAAAATTTCCTGAAGACCTAAAACATCATTTCGTGATGTGTTGTCCACAATATCCAGCAAAGAAAATTCCAACAGATCCTTCCGCGCATATCCTAAAAGATTGCATGTGATATTGTTTATATCCATAAAAGGCTTTGGCAATCCATTTTGGTCATAATAAAACAGCAAAAGTATATCGCTGGTTTTTTGGAAAAGGCTGCGGAAAATGACTTTCAGCTCATTTATTTTTTCATGAAGCTCATTGGTCGGTGTATTTTTTTCCAGTGTACAAATATAACGTTTTTCTTTTGATTGACTTTGTTGCGGCACAATGTTTAACTGCAGCCGAAGCAGCTCGCCATTTTCGTTATTTATAAGAACATCGCCGCACCAGGATTTGTTATCCTCGGTTTTGGACAGAATTTTGGTTTTAAGGTTTTTAGGAATCTCATTATTAAAAAGAATTCTTACATGTTGGCCAACAAGCTTTTCCTCAGAAAAACCCAGAAGTGTAATAAAAGGCGGGTTAATAAATTCTATAAGCCCGGAAGCGGAGATTACACAAACAGGATGTTTAACAAATTTGATTAAGTCTGTAGATTCTTGTTTTAAAGACATTTTTTTTAAATCATTGTTTTTTATTGGGTTTAATCCGGTTTTCGGTATAACACGCTAAAGTCTTAGGAAATACTAAGTTTAGTTGAAAAATGATAATCAATTTATTTGGATAATTAATCCTTTTAGATTTGGAAATATCTTTTTATAGCAATTGTAGCAAAAATCGTTAAACTGAAGCGTGTTTATTCCGATTGTTTTAATTATTCGAATTAATAATATATAACATTCTAATTACAAAGAATTCAGTTACTCTATGAAAAAAGTTCTTATAGTAGACCGTGATTCATCTACTTTAAACGATATCTCGCGACTGGTTACGGCGTTAAATTATGAGCCCGTTGTTGCTTTTAACACAACATCAATTTCAGGTTTAATCCGCGAAGAAATTGTATGCGTTTTTATTGATGTGGAAACGAAAATGATTAATGTAGAAGATGTTGTACGTTATTTTAACGGTCCGCAAAAACTTAGTCCAAACGGAATAATACCCATCTATTTCCTGTGTACAAATCCGGATTCTTATTATGTAGAACATGCAAAACAATTACCGCATACAGATCTGATAAAAAAACCTGTAACTTTAGAAGCTATTTTTGATTTATTGTATGACAGTTTAAACCTGGAACAAGTTGAATACGAACAATTTTCAAATCATTATAAACTCACCCAATTAAAAAAATACTCGGGTACGATAGGATCATGGCTGGAAAAGTTTGGATCTCTATTAGACAACTAAGAGGTAAGTAGATTGAGCAAGAAACGAATTGAACTGAATAATGGCCTGCTGCTCGCAACCGAGTTATGGGATGGGAAATTAATATTAGGCGAAATTCGCTACGGTACAGCTAAAAAATCTGAAATGCGCCCGGCAATGTTAAAAAAAGGTTATCGCTTTGGTCTATTAGATTCCAGCTTCGATTTGTTGGAAAGCGGTCAAAAAGGTCAGGTACCAATTGCCCTGGCATATCTTGATAAAGATCCCGGAAAACCGTGGTTTCACTTTGAAGATGCTTTGAATGATGACAATTTTAACAGCTGGCTAAAGAGCGGAAGTTTTGATTCAATTGATTTCTCTTATCCGGTTAAAGCGGGCGAACGGTTATTGAGTTTATCTCAAACACCATTTTCCTATTTAAGACATCCCAATGGGGAAAAACAATTTTTGGCCGAAATTAGTGACGATAATATTGGGCTTTATGCCGGAGAAAATACAACTCTAAATGCACAAAACAATGCAATTGAGTCAGAAGTAGACGGATATGCCCATCGCACAATTTATGGTACAGTTTCAGTTTATCCGCTAAAAGATGTTAAAAATATAGGGAAAATGCATGGCCGTGTAGAGTTTGATAATGCGCTGGAAGTGGAGCAGGATATCCGAAGTGAGTCCATTGTTACGCTGCCCTCAAACCTAATGGTAAATGGGTTAATCCGTTCGGCAAACATTCGTGTTGGTGGAAATATTACCTGCCATTTTGGTTTTGATAATATGCAAAAATTGGAAATGGCCCGGATATATGCCGGGCAATCTATTTTCACAAATCAGATCATTGGCTATCCTGTTTGGGCCGGTATGTATGTTATTGTGCAGCAATCGATTGAAAGATCTACTATACAATGCATGAACAGTTTGGTTTCTCCTTTGATCAGCGCTTCGGAAATAAGGGTGGGATCAAAAATTTATACGCGGAATATTGATAAGTCATCGCAAATATTTCTGGGGCCAAATTATGTTGTAGATCCTAACTTGAAAAATATAAAAAACTATCATAAACAGCATGAAAGAAAATTGTTTGATCTTTATCTTGATTTAGAAGATCAGCAGCGTGAATTAGAGTTTACAAAAAAGAAAGCACTTGGTCATTTGGCAAAATTAAATAAAATGGCCAAAGCAAGCATTTCTTCTGATGTTTTGTTAAACCGTTTTTTTGTAAACATGCAAGACCTTCATGAAAAGTATAACGCTACTCTTGAAAAGTGTGACAGAACCTTAAGCATATTTGAAGATGAAAAAAAGCAGCTTTCATTTTATGAAACTCATACCCGGGATGATAAGAATCCTGAAATAATCGTGACAGGTAAAATAAGCAGCGGTTGCGTCATTCATGCTCCTCATCAAACTTTGAGAATTAGAGAATCCTTAAATCATGTTTCAATCCGCCTGGTTGAAGAAAACGGAACTCTTGAAGTAAATTCTCTTTAATTGTTTTCCTATCAGATTTTAACCACCATTACCTTAATACCTTCATTTTCATAACTCGGTTGTCGTTAATTACTCTACAACATTTTTATACATATTACTATCTTTTAGATAATGAGGCGGCAGATGAGCGCAATTTTGGAAGAAGATAAGGAAATCTTATTTGATTTTATTACTGAGAGTAATGAAGCATTAGAAAAAACAGAAATGGTTTTATTAAATCTGGAAGAAACTATTGCTGGTAGCAAGAAAATAGATTCTGCGAAAATAAATACTATTTTCCGCACATTCCATTCTATAAAAGGCAGTGCAGGGTTTATTGGTCTATCATCTACACAGAACCTGACCCATGAAGCTGAGACTCTATTAGATTTGGTTCGGAAAGATAAGCTTGATTTATCAAAAAAGCACATTGATATCTTTCTTGAAGTTAGTGATACTTTAATGATGATGATGAACCATCTTCAAGAGAACTTTACTGAAGACAAATTTCCTGCGGATACGGATTTGTTATGTTCACAGATTACGGGTTTTATCTCTGAAGCAGAATCTGGCAACGGTAAACTAGAAAAAGAGGAGCAAAATAGTGTTTTAGAGGAACAAGAAGATTTAGCAGATGAAAAGAATAAATCTCTTGAAGATATGACTGAAGAAGAAATGCTTGATGCCCTAATTACCCCTGAAATGGAAAAACAGTTCGTTGTTGACTCAACAGATTTATTAGACAGCCTTGAACAGGATCTTCTTAGCCTGGAAAAAGACCCGGCTAACATGGAGTTAATTGAAAACGCTTTCCGTACTTTACATAGCTTAAAAGGAAATGCAGGATTTTTTAATTATATGGATATAAACCAGATTTGCCATAAAGCGGAAACATTTCTTGATATGGCTCGCACTGGAAAAGCAGTTCCCGGATCATCACAAATTTCACTCATTTTGCAGGTTTTGGATTTCATAAAAATTGCAGTTGATAACTTAGATGACGGAAAACCACCGGTTATAATGGGTAAAATTGGTCTAATAGATTTAATGAATGACTCATTTGGTTTTGAAGAACACCAAGAAGACGAACAAGAAAAACAAGAAAAGCCGAAAAAAGAAGTTATAGTCAGTGCATCAAAAAATAAAACTAAAAAAGCTGAAAAGAATTCAAAACCAAAGGAAACTCCAGAAAAACAAACTGCCAAAAGCCTTCCAGATAAAAAAGAGGTTAAACCTGAAGTTGGTGTTAATAAGGTAAAACAGGAAAAAACAACAGATAAGACACACGCAAGTAGCGTATCGGAGGTAATTCGTGTCGATGTAAATAAGTTGAATACGTTGATGGATCTTGTAGGCGAAATTGTAATCTCCGAATCGATGGTTTCACATAATCCGGATTTAAAAGGAATGGAGTTGGAAAGTTTTGAAAAGTCAATTAGTTACCTTCAAAAAAATGTACGTGAGCTTCAGGAGCTTTCAACATCGATGCGGATGATCCCCTTAAATGGCGTTTTTGGTAAAATGAAAAGGCTAATCCGGGATTTGTCATCAAAAAATAATAAAAAGATTGATCTGGTAATTTCAGGAGGTGAAACCGAGGTAGACCGTTCTGTTCTCGAGCACATTTCAGATCCTCTTGTCCATATCTTAAGAAATGCAGCTGATCACGGCATTCAAACGCCCGCCGAAAGAAAAAAGATTGGGAAAAGTGAAACAGGTAAAATCGACCTTTCTGCGAAACAGGTTGGCGGAGAGATTTGGATAATGATTAAGGATGATGGCGCTGGCCTAAACAAAGAAAAGCTTTTATCTAAAGCGCTTGAAAAAGGCATTATCCAGGAATCTGAATTGGATATGCCTGACGAAAAAGTTTGGAACCTTATTTTTGCCCCTGGTTTTTCTACAGCAGCGAAAGTATCTGATATTTCCGGCCGTGGTGTTGGAATGGATGTTGTTCTAAGAAATGTAGAAAAAATTCGTGGAAAGGTTGAAGTGACAAGCCATGAGGGTGAGGGAACGACTATAAATTTACGAATTCCATTAACAACTGCAATTGTAGATGGCATGATAATGAGAGTCGAAAATTCGATTTATGCTATCCCAACATTAGATATAAAAGAATCACTTCAGGTTGGTGAAAATAATATTGTCGATTTAATTGATGGTCAGGAAGTCATTAAAATTCGGGAAAATTTGATTCCTGTTTTGAGAGTTCATGAATTACATAATTTAAGCTTTGAGCAAAAGCCACTATGTGATGGTATTGTTGTAGTAACTGAAAAAGATGGAAAAGGAATAGGGTTTTTAGTTGATGAAATATTGGGTCAACAGCAGCTTGTAATAAAAGCCTTGCCAAAATATCTTGGCTCAGTTCAGGGTGTTTCGGGTTGTGCAATCCTTGGAACTGGAGAAATTTGTTTAATTCTTGAACTGGCTAATTTAATAAAAATGGTTGAATCAGTTGTATGATCATTAATAATTCATTTAACCAGATCTCTAAAATAATAAAAGTCAACTCTTAGGAGAAAGTGTTATGCAAACAACTGAAGAAGTTATGGTAGAAAAGTTTAATGATGAGGACACTCAAGAAGGTCAGTTCCTGACATTTAATATTGCAACTCAGGAATATGGTATCAATATTCGTCATGTGACTGAAATAATTGGTATTCAAAAAGTAACCGACTTACCGGACTTACCGGATTTTGTTAAAGGCGTAATAAACCTAAGAGGTAAAGTTATCCCGGTTGTGGATGTTCGGTTACGATTTGGGATGGATGAACGTGACTACGATGAGCGGACATGTATTGTTGTGGTAAATATTGAAGAAACATCAGTCGGCTTAGTAGTTGATACTGTGTCAGAGGTGATGAACATTCCTGGTGAAAATATTGAACCACCCCCAAGAGTAAATAAAAAAATAAATGGCAACCGCTTCGTTCATGGGCTAGGCAAAGTTGAAGAGGATGTTAAAATATTATTAGATACACAAAAACTTTTGTTTGAAGAGGAATTAGAACAAATAATTAAAGCTGCAACAACTTAAATTAATATATCAACCTATCTTGTATTGACGTTGTTTTAAAAGCCTTCTTTTGGTCCAAGCTCAAGAAGGCTTTTGTTATTATTCAATTTAGACACTCATTCCAAATTTCGACAATCCTCATTATTATTTTTATCTTCAACATGCTGGCAAGAATCTTGTCAAAAAATATATATATATAACATCGTTCGTGCCTTATCCGATAAATTATATATTGCTAAAAATATAATTTTTTTTATTAAAATAATTTACGTCATGGAGGATGTAATGAGTTTTATTCGATTATTTATTGTGGTTTTTTCTTTCCTTTTTTTGGGACAGGTTTTTGGGAAAAATGCAACAGCGGCACAATATTTATACATGATAAATAAGGTTATACCGGAACGAAAAACAGTTGCTGTTTTTATGTCTGAGGATTTAGTTAACAAAGAAAAGCCAAAGCTTGAAAGGGCTGCAGCAACCTTTGGGATAACCGTTACTATTTATTTAATTGATAACGCACGCACCATTGGCGGAAGCATAAAAAAGCTTTCTTCAGATGATGCATTGGTTGTTTATGAAACACCTGTTTTGAAAGAAAAATCGAGTAAAATGTTTATTCTGTCTAAGTGCAAAGAAAAAGGCATTCCAGTAATTTCGTCTTCAATGGATTATGCTAAATCTGGGGCATTTATAGGCATAATTGTTAACGACAAATTTAAAATGACTGAACTATTGATAAACTTGCAAAACCATTCTGACCAAAGTGATAAATTTACAGAAGAATTCAATTTATCATTAGGTATTACACAGGTTTTAAAATAGGTACTATTTAAGGGGACATAATTATGAGTTTCGGCCAAATGAAAATCAAATCAAAAGTATTGGTAATTTTCCTGCCTGTACTTTTTGTAATGATTTTAGCAGGCATGTGGATAATAAACATCATTACCGAAAGTGCTCTGAACAAGAATCTAGAAAAATCGTTGGAAATTGTCAGTAATATTGCCTCCGGTGCAGTTAGAACAGGAATGGAATTTGCAGATAATGAGACGGTTGCTGATGCTCTTAAAAACTTTAAAAACGATGAACAGATTTCGTTCTTACAAGTCAAAAATTCCGATGGCGAAACGGTTTACTTTTTTAGAAAAGAAGGCTATCCTGATTTAAGTGCAGAAAATATTTCTGAATTGAAAAATACCGACTCAGAGTTTTTTAATTCAAAACCAGTGTTCTCTGGGAGTGATAAAATTGGTAATGTTTATGTTGGTATTTCACTTACGGCAAGAGACGAAGCTTTAAGTTTTGCAAATACAATCCTTTATATTATATCCATTGTCGGGCTGTTGGTTATAGCAGTGCTCATTTTATTTTTGGCTACCCGTTTTTCAAAACCTATTCAAAATCTTGCGGATATTGCTGATAAACTCAGCGATGGAGACGTGCAGCAGGAAATTGATTATCAAGGTGGAGATGAACTGGGAATGCTTGCAGACTCATTTCGCGAGATTGTAAAATCCCAGCGTGAAAAAGCACATGTGGCCAATGAAATTTCACGGGGAAATATGAATGTGGAATTATCAGACCTAAAAGATGTTGATGACCTTGGAAAAGCAATGAATACCATGAAAATTCGGATTCAGGCTATGGTAAATGATGTGCAGGAATTGGTGGAAAGTGCTGTTAAGGGAGACTTAAAAAAGAGAGCTGATGCAACGAATCACCAGGGAGATTTTTACGAAATAATTAGTGGGGTTAACCGAACTTTGGATGCTGTTGTTGAACCTATATCTGTAACCTCAGAATACATACAGCAAATTGCAAGCGGAAATATACCAGAGCAGGTTAACAAAGATTTCAAAGGTGATTTTAAAGTTGTCGAATCCAACCTTAATATGTGTATTACATCTATTAAAGCTCTTATAGAAGATTCCAATTATTTAGCAGAGGCTGCCGTATCCGGAAAATTGAGCGAACGAGTTGATGAAAATAAGCATACCGGTGATTATGGAAAGATTGTGAAAGGGCTCAATAATACAATGGAAGCGGTGGTTATTCCAATTAATGAAGCTAAAGTTGTTTTGGATGAAATGGCTAATGGTAATCTTACTTATACAATGGACGGTGATTACACTGGCGACCATGCTAAAATTAAAACGGCATTAAATAATTCAATAGGTTCAATAAATGAAATATTAGTTCAGGTGCAGGAAGCTGTTGAAAAAGTAAGTTCCGGTTCAGGTCAGGTTTCTGAAACAAGCCAGTCTGTTTCAGAAGGAGCTTCTGATCAGGCAAGTTCAATGGAAGAAATTAGTGCATCAATGGTTGAGATTGGCCAACAGTCAAAACAAAACGCAGAAAATGCTGAAAATGCAAATACTATTTCTCTTAGCTCACGAAGTGCGGCAGAAGAGGGCAACTCGCAGATGAATGATATGTTGGATGCCATGGAAAAAATAAATAAATCTTCTGCAGAAATATCCCGCATAATAAAGGTAATTGATGAAATTGCATTTCAAACCAATCTGCTTGCTTTAAACGCTGCGGTTGAAGCAGCCAGAGCTGGTGTTCATGGAAAAGGCTTTGCAGTAGTTGCTGAAGAAGTCCGTAACCTTGCACAAAGAAGTGCAAAGGCTGCAGAAGAAACAACAGATTTAATCGAAGAATCAATTTCCAAGGTAAAAAATGGAACTGAAATTGCCAGCAAAACAGCAGGTGCAATTAATAATATTATAGAAGGTATTACCAAATCAACAGATCTGATTTCTGAAATCAATACGTCTTCTCAAGAACAAGTGCAGGGAATTGACCAGGTTACAAAAGCACTGCAACAAATCGATCAGGTTACTCAATCTAACACGGCCTATGCTGAAGAAAGTGCAGCAGCTGCAGGTGATTTAACAATAGCCTCTGAACATTTAAGAACTATGTTAACCCGCTTTAAACTTTCTTCAAATGGTAATAGTTCTTTGTTAAATAACGAACAAGAAGATGAAGAATTTGTTCTTGAAGATGGTGATAACAGTGAGTTCGGTCAAAATTATGAAGATGAATTTTAAAAGAATCATATGATGAATGTATCTGATATAAATATAACACCTAAAGAATATGAGCTAATCTCCAAGCTTGTTTATGACCGTTTTGGAATAAACCTTGGTGGTAAAAAGCAGTCTTTAGTAACAAACCGTTTGAGAAAGGTTTTAGTCGAAAACAATTTTAGTACTTTCAAGGATTATTACCAGTTTATCTTAAATGATAAAAGTGGCAATAGTATGGATACACTTATAAATAGAATTTCGACAAACCTGACCTACTTTGCACGAGAGAATGAGCATTTTGATTTTCTACAGAAAACGGTACTTCCGGAACAATTTAATAATCCGGAAATAAAGCGTGGAAAATCAATCCGTCTTTGGTGTGCCGGTTGTTCAACAGGGGAAGAACCCTATACTTTATCAATGGTTATGCATGAATCTGTTGGGGTAAATAAGGAAAAATGGAAACTTGGCATTTTGGCCACCGATATATCAGCAAAAGCGCTCAAAATTGCTGAACAAGGGCGTTACGCCGATGGAAATGTTGAAAAAATTAATAGTACATTTAAAAGTAAATACTTTCAAAAACAAGACCAGGATTCATGGACAATAAAAAGTAAAATAAAGGATATTATCCTATTCAGGAGGCTGAACCTGATGCGGACTGAATTTCCTTTTCAACAAAAATTTCATTCAATATTTTGTAGAAATGTGATGATTTATTTTGATGTCCCAACCCGTGAAGAGCTGATTAAAAAATTCAGCCAACACATGGTCGACGGAGGTTACCTATTTATCGGGCACTCGGAAAGCTTGGGGCGGAGCAATGAATTTTTTGAATATGTTAAGCCGGCCGTATATAGGAAAATAAAATAATGGAAACAAGAGTACTAGTTGTTGATGATTCTGCATTGGTCAGAGATATCTTGTCCCGAGGCCTTTCGATGAAAAAAGGAATTAAAGTTGTTGGTGCAGCAAGTGATCCATTTAAAGCCCGTGACATGATTGTTAAGTTACGGCCTGACGTTTTAACGTTAGATGTTGAGATGCCGCGAATGGATGGGTTGCAATTTCTAAAAAAACTTATGCCACAATATCCTTTGCCCGTTGTCATGGTAAGTTCACTAACTGATTCAGGATCAAATATTACTTTGGATGCACTTTCGGCAGGCGCTGTAGATTTTGTGTGCAAACCTTCGGTTAACTTAAAAACCGGTTTAATGGGGATGATGAATGAACTGTCAGAGAAAGTTTCAACAGCGGCAACAGTTGATGTATCAAAATATAAAAACAATAATAAGCAACTGCCACCACAAAACCTGAACGTGAAGACCAAAACCGGGCACTTTTCAAAAAGAATCATTGCAATAGGGGCCTCAACCGGTGGTACAGAAGCGTTGAGAAGGGTTATATCAGCTTTGCCTTCCAATTATCCTGGGATTGTTATAGTACAACATATGCCGGAAAAATTTACAAAAATGTTTGCAGATCGATTAAATGAGCAATCAAATCTTACTGTAAAAGAAGCAGTTACTGGCGATTTGATTGAAAATGGAAAGGTTCTAATTGCTCCTGGTGGATTGCAGACACAATTGATAAAAGGTGAGGCCGGGTACAAAGTAGTATGCAGATCTGGTTTAAAAGTTTGCGGCCACCGGCCTTCAGTTGATGTGCTTTTCCGTTCTGTTGCCCGCTTTGCAGGAAAAAATGCCATAGGAATTATGTTAACCGGAATGGGTAGTGATGGGGCAGATGCAATGGTTAATATGCGTGAAAGAGGCGCGAGAACAATTGCGCAAGATGAAAAAACTTCAGTTGTTTTTGGAATGCCAAAAGAGGCATACGAAAGAGGAGGAGCAGAAGAGCTTGTTCCCTTAGAATTGATTCCTAATAAGATAAAAGTGTTTTTAGAGGATGGAGAATAATGGAAGTAATCAATGTTGGCGTTGGTGAGATCGGAGTATCAAACAACCCGGAAACAATGGTCAAAACCTACGCCTTAGGATCGTGCATTGCACTTATTTTTATTGCACCAAAACTGAATGCAGTTGGTATGGCCCATATAGCCCTTCCAGACTCGAACTATTCAAATGGGAAGGCAAAATCGTTACCAGGTTATTTTGCAGACTTGGCCATCCCTGAGTTAATTGAAAAGTTTAAGTCGTTCGGGGTGAAGAAAAATTCTGAAGTAATTGTGAAAATGACGGGTGGTGCTAAAATTATGGATCCCGAAGGCCGTTTTAATATTGGCAAAAGAAATGTTTTAGCAACAAAAAAAATATTGTGGAAATACAAACTAGGGGCGATTGCTGAGGATATTGGCAAAAATTTTAGCCGGACAGTAAGCGTGGATACCGACTCTGGAGAAATTAAGATTACGTCTCCGGGTAGGGGCATGTGGAATATTTAAACAGGTTTATGAGGAAAAAGTTATGAATCAAATATTGATAGTAGATGACTCAGCAATGGCCAGAGCTTTAATTAAAAGGTGCTTAGAGATTTGCGGATTTGAAAACCTTGAGGTGAGTGAAGCTGTAAACGGTGAAAATGCTCTGGAAATTCTTAAGGAAAAGTCATTTGATATTGTTTTTTCAGATCTGAATATGCCTAAACTAGATGGTGAAGGCTTATTGAGACGTATAAAAAGCTCACCCAAATTAAATCACATACCGGTTGTGATTATTTCTAGTAAAACAAACTCTGCAACTGAAAAGAAACTAATTGCTGATCATGCAGAGGCGGTATTATCCAAACCTTTGTCAATACCGCTTTTAAATAGTGTATTGGAAAATTCATTAAACCTGGAAAAAAATTGAGGTAGATTTATGAATTATGAAATTGATGAAATTAGTGAAGAGTTAACCGATGCTGTTTCTGAAGCATTTGAAAACATGTTTTTTGCGGATATTGAGAACTGTCTCGATTTAGATGCCATTGAGGTTAAAAAAGAATCGCTTGTTATTTCAGTGGATACTCTGAAGCCTTTTATGGGGAAGGTTGGTCTTGTCATTGATAAAGAATATTCTGAAGAAATTGTTATGGAAATGACAGGAGGCGATGTTGAGGAAATATCCAATAGTATGGTTAATGATGCACTTTCAGAAATAGGAAATACAATTGTAGGCCGTTTCCTCTCACGAATAGTCCCTGAAGATGAAGAGTTTAGTTTAGGGTTTCCTGAGTGCAATCCTTGGGAGGATGGAAATGAGAACAGTGTAAAGTCTGAAAATAGAAGATTATTTGCATTGGAAATGGAAGAAACCTGTGTCTATTGTATCCTAAGTAAAAATTAGTTGTTTAGAAGTGAAGTAATTTGGTGTTATTCAGACTATGCCTTCATTATAGATTTATATTGACGAATAAATAGATATTAATATTTAAATATCCTAGAGAAAGGGGAAAATGATGGAAGGGAAAAAAGTCATTTTTGTTGAAGACTCTCCTACTATGAGGCGCATCATTATGAACTCACTTAATAAGATTGGAATTGATGATGTTACTGAAGCAGAAAATGGGGTTGATGCATTAGACAAGATGGGCGATGCCAGTTGGGATATGGTTATAACCGATTGGAATATGCCTGAAATGAATGGTGAAGAGCTTGTAAAAGAGCTTAGAAGTAAAGATCAATATAAGGACATGCCTATATTAATGATTACAACTCGCGGTATGCAGGATGATGTTATGACTGCAATAAAAATGGGCGTTAACGGATACGTTGTTAAGCCTTTTACACCAGAAATCTTGAAGAAGAAGATTGGTGAGATATTTACTTCCTAAACGAAAGGTTTAATAATGAAGAAAATAAAAACGCTTGACGATGTACTTGGTCATATTGAAGATCTTCGTGAAACGATTAGATTTAGTGACGACCTTTTTCCATTAGTAAAAGATTTATTTATCTTCCTGAAAGACATGATCCCGTTGTTAATGGAAGCAAATATTTCTATAAAAGAAAGTACTTCACGAATCCCAACAGCAACTGAAAATATTGATAATATTTCAGAAATGACTGAAAGCTCAACCAATCAAGTATTGGATTCAATTGATACAATTTCTGGTAAACTATCTGCATTAGGTGAAATGATAAAAAAAGATAGTGGAGCCGAAGAACAAACAGTTCTTGTTGATGAGATTTCCAGTATGACAAATGAGATGATCTTCGCTTTCCAGTTTCAGGATATTACAACCCAAAAATTAGAACATACAAGCAGAATACTAAAAACAGTTCATGATAAATTTGAAACACTGTTTAAATCATTTGAAAGTATGCGCATGAACAGCGCTATGGGTAGTGATGTAGCTAAAGCCCTGGAAGTTGAATTTCAAAAACAATCGATAAAAGAAGTAGAGAATAAAGAATATTTTGATGAGAAAACAAAGGATATTATGCATCATGATACAGCAGTATCGCAAGATGATATTGATAGTCTCTTCAAATAATAACAAGGATAATAAATGAGCGTTTTTGATGAATTGACCGTTGATGAACAGTCAAAAGTGTTTAAAACAAAAAAAGAGAAACGAGCTAGCTCGATCATTAAAAAGGACAATGTGCAATTGGCCGGATCGAGCAAAAAAATCAATCCATATGAAAATTCACACATTCCTGTTAACAAGGGAAAAATAACACCACTTACAGATAATGAGGAGATAATTGGTTTTATTTATGAGTGTTCCTGTGGAGAGATTGCTAAAGTTGTTTTTGATTTTGATGAATCTTTTAGTCAATAAAAATTATAGGTAATAAATATGGCTTTTTATCCGAATATGATAAATACAACTTAAAGACATCATTTATTATTAATTTTTATTATTGTGAAATCAATAAAATTAAATATTTCCCCCGATAAGTATTCTGCTTCAATTACTATAATTGCTGAACAAAAAGAGTTCCCTACAGAAAAAGAAATTTATAATGCGATCAGCAGTAATAATATCATTTATGGATTAGATCATCCGGTAATTAGCCGGATATCACAAAACAAAACATCAGTAAAATTTGCAACTATTGCCAGAGGGGATCAGCCGAAAGGAAGGCTAAACTGGCATATTGAAATCGATAATCCGCATAAACCTACAATTACAAAAACCAACAGGGCAGATTTTAAAAAACTAACCTCATATCATTTTATTTCTAAAAATACAAAAATAGTTTCTTTGTTAGATTCCACGGAATCCAAAAATGGTAAAAAAGTTACAGGCGAAATTGTTGAGCCCGAAATGGATGAGCTGCAATTTCCAAACTATGAAAATTTAACACTTTCCAAAGATAAAAAAACACTTGTTGCTAATGTTTCCGGATACATTCTGTGGCGGGATAACAGTCTTGTTATAGAAGATGTATTACATATTAAAGGAAATGTTGACTATAGTACCGGTAACCTGAAACTAAAAGGACCTGTAATAATTGATGGTGATGTTCGCTCTGGGTTTCGTGTAGAAACAGATGGGTCTATTTTTGTAGGTGGCAGTGTTGATGCTGCAAATCTATTTTCGCAAAATGGAGATATAACAATTACACATGGCATACTAGGCCAAGGCAGGGCAAAAATACTATGCGGTGGAAATTTAAAATGCGGATTTATGCAAGATGCAAATGTAGCGGCTCAAAAAGATATTACGCTTGAAAAATATGCGTTAAACAGCATCGTTTCATCCGGTGGTGTTATCCGGACATCAGAAAATGACAGTCTTATTCGTGGCGGAATTTTGACTGCTGAAAAGTGGATAGAACTCCATAATGTCGGATCTGAACGGGGAGCCGAGACAGAATTGAAAATTCGCAACTACACCGAAGGCGAATCGCAATCTCAATTGTGGCAACTAAACAGGGAAAAGTCCAGCTATACCTTGCGACTTTCTTCATTGAATAAACGAAAGGATTTTCTACTTATTTTAAAAAGGGGTGCCGGACAACTCTCTGATGATAAAACTTCCGAGTTGAGTTTTATAGAAACTGAAATAGCGAGACTAAAGAGTAAGCTTGGACTTCTTGAAAATGATGAAGTGCTTTTGCAAAAAGAATCATCAATTCAAACAATTCAAAAAGAAATAAAAATTCATGGTACCATGTATAAAAATGTGCGAATTGACATTGGTGGTGTTTTTTATAAATGCGACCAACCAATCTCTGAAGTGAGGTTAGTAAATTTTAAAGAAGAGATAATTCTGGAATCTTTAAAAGAACCAACTTCGCCAGATTATGATATCTTTATTTCTGAAAAATAAATTTTTAGCCAATGCGGTAAATTATGGAAAACCAAGACCAAACAGACCAAACAGTTTTCACCATCCTTATTGTGGATGATGAGCAAGATGTGCTAGATACAATAAAAGAGGCATTAACTGGTCCACGTTATAAAATCCATTGTGAGACAAACCCTGTTAAAGCGATGGAATTGTTAGAAAATGAAATATACGATTTAGTTTTAACGGATTTAATGATGCCGGAAGTTGGTGGAATGGATTTGGTTAATGCAATAAAAACAGGTGGGAAAGATACATCTGTAATTGTTATTACCGGTCATGCAACTTTAAATACAGCCATTGAATCCATTCAGCTTGGTGTATACGATTATGTTAATAAACCTATAAATCATAAAGAATTGCAAAACCTTGTTTTCAGGGCAACGGAAAATCTTTATCTCCAAAGAAGAAATAAAGAATTACAAAGGAGAAATAAACGTATTTTAGCCAATCTTTCTCTGCTAATGGATATCAGTAAAATTATTTACCAGGTTACTGATCTTCAATCAGTTTTTAAGATGGTTATTGATACAATCACAGAATATTTTAAACTTGAAAACTGTGCTATTATAATGGAAGATGTTCAATCAGCTACTTTTAAAATTGTTGCTTCAAATAATCTTAGTAAAAGTATTCAGGGTTTTGAATTTAAACTTCCGCAAATTGTAAATGATGTAGAGCTCTCAACTCAAAATGAATCAATCATTTATGTAAGAAATAATGAAATCTCTTTTGGAGAAAAAAAATATTCTGTTGAAAAAAATGGCTGGTTTACATTTAATCCAATTAGTTTTCATGATCAGATTATGGGATTCTTAATGATCCAATCCGAAGATGAAGGAACTTTTCCATCTTCTGAAATAATTGCTATGTTAAATATCCTTGCTTCACAAACAGCTCCTATGATGTTTTCTCTCAAATTTGATGGTCATAAAAAACCTTTAATGGAAAATGATGTTATTTATATGATCCGTGATAGTATAAACAAAGCTACAGATGTATTAAGCCCTATTTCTTTTGCATTACTACGAATGGAGTTAAACAGTCCTTCCGGCGACCCATTTTCTTTTCAGGATATGATTCGCACATCTCAATCTTTTATGCTGGAAATGGTTGATAAAGATTATAAACTTTTATGGCAATCTCAGGATACTGCGTTGCTGATTATGCCTGAAATGGATTATTTTAATGCAGAAATTTATTGTAAAAACTTAAAAAGTATTGCTAATCAGGATTACAGTGCAAAAGAACCGGGTGCTTCATTGCATATCCATTTTTCATGCATGGGATATCCTGAAGCAGGAGATACCGCTAAAGAAATAACTGACCGTTTATGGGCAAAATTACTTCAGGAAATTAACAGTACAAAAAATGATAAACTTGATAATCATTTGGAAGCATAATTTATTGGTTTGATGAATGAATAATTCAATTTTAGTTGTTGATGATGATGGCGGGTTACTGGAAATGATTAATGACGGCCTGCAAGAACATGGGTACAATGTTACAACAACGTCGCACCCCGATGATGCTTTGCGCTTAATTAATGAAACAGATGTTCGTTTCGCCTTGCTTGACTATGATTTGGGAGTTCCGGGTTTAAATGGAGTTGAGCTCGCACAGAAAATACGTTTTCATGCGCCGGATGCAATAATTATGATAATGACCGGTTATCAGAATATTAAATTTGCAGTAGAAGCAATGCGCGCTTATAAATTTGATTACATGATAAAGCCGTTTCGTATAGACCAGGTTATATCAGCTTTTGAAAGATCTTTACGTGAGTACGATCTTATTGAAGAAAATAAAAACCTATACCGTTCGGTCTTAGAGCTGGAAGAACAAATTGGCCTTCTGCAAAAACAACTGGATGAAAAAAATAACACTGAGGTAAGAGTTGTCAGCAAAGCATCAAAAAGTGTTGTATCAAACTCTAAAGCGGCCGATATTTACAAAAAACAACAAAGGTTTTAAATCTAAAACCTTTTCCCCATAACTACAGAAGAATTAAGGAATTTTGTGAAAGAAAAGAAGAATATACTCGTTGTTGATGATGATGATGATCTTAGAATGATAATCAAAGAAAGCCTGGAATCTGATGAATTTAGAGTTAAGGATGCTGAAAATGGCAACGTAGCTTTAAAGCTTCTTGAAAAAGAAAAATTTGATTTAATGATTACAGACCTGATGATGCCGGGTATTAAAGGCATTGAGCTGCTAAACCGTGCAAAAAAAATGGATTCTGAAATCGGAGTTCTTCTTATGTCTGCTTACGGTACCGTTGAAACGGCCGTCGATGCTATGAAAGAAGGTGCTTTTGATTTTGTGACCAAACCATTTTCCATTTCCCATATCGAGTCACGGGTTAAACGTTTTTTTGAATTCAGTACACTTAAATCTGAAAATACAAAACTGAAAAAACAATTGGCCGGACATAAAATACGGAATAAATTTGTAGGCGAAAGTAAAGCAGCCCTTGATTTAAAATATCATATTGATATTGTTTCCCACAGCAACGCAACTGTCTTTTTAAAAGGAGAAAGTGGAACGGGTAAAGAGGTGGTTGCTGAAGCGATTCATACGCAAAGTGAGAGGGCAGATAAACCATTTTTAAAGATCAATTGTGCAGCTGTTCCAGAAACACTGTTTGAGAGCACTCTGTTTGGACATATGAAAGGATCTTTTAGTGGGGCACATAAAGACCAAAAGGGGATTTTTGAAGAATGTGATGGCGGTACTTTGTTGCTTGATGAAATAAGTGAGATTCCTCAAACCATGCAGGCTAAATTACTGCGGGTAATCCAGGAAATGTGTATTGTACGTGTAGGAAATACGACTGAAATTCCTGTTGATGTAAGAATTATTGCAACGACAAACAAAGATATAAGTGAACTGGTAAACAATGGGAAATTCCGGGAAGACTTATTTTTTAGGTTAAATGTATTTCCAATTGAAATGCCGACATTAAAGGAACGGAAAAGTGATATACCACTTTTAATTAATTATTTTCTGGAGTTGTTTAGTTCGAAATACAAATATGATAAAAAAACAATCAATTCTCAGGCATTGGAAAAACTAAGCAATTATAATTGGCCTGGCAATATCCGTCAGCTACATCACCTTTTAGAAAGGGCAATACTATTCTCTGGTAAGGAAAGTGAGATTGGAGTTAAGCACTTAAAACTTGAAAATGATCTTGAACCTCATACGAACTCTATTAAAGCGGCAGAAGTTATGCCGTTGGCTGAAATGGAAAAAAGGCTTATTTTCGCTGCTCTAAAAAAAACAAATAATCATCGTACACAGGCTGCCGAGCTTTTAGGAATAACAGTTCGAACCCTTCGAAATAAGCTTCATCTTTTTGAACAAGACGGAAGTATAGAAGCCGAAAATTAGTAATGTTTTATATTCGGCCTGGTTGACTTTATTCTATATTGATTGCATTTCTAATTATTTCTGTTCACTTATTTTGTATTCCCTTTAGACCCTTCAAACAAGTCCGATATATAAAATTATTCTAAAAAAAACAGGTAAAGTTATGCGTGCATTAATTGTCGAAGACGACTTTAGAAGCCGCATGTTGCTGCAAAAATATTTAACACCTTTCTTTGAAGTTCATATTGCAGTAGATGGCAAAGAAGCGTTACAAGCATTCAATTTAGCTGTTGAGGATAAACAACCTTATGATCTAATTTGTCTGGATATTTTATTGCCAAGGCTGGATGGGCAAGAATTCCTTAAAGAAATAAGAAAACTTGAAGAGAGTATGGGAATCTTTGCATCGGATAGTGTTCGGGTTGTAATGACATCAGCATTAAAAGACAGTAAAAATGTTCTTGGTGCCTTTAAAACGGGTTGTGAAGCATATCTTGTAAAACCGTTTGACAGAACAAGGTTTTTAAACATACTTGAAAAATTGAAGTTAATTGACAAACAAAAATTACTTACAAAAAAAGAGAAATTATCATGAAAGCACTTGTTGTTGAAGATGATTTTACAAGCCGAAAGGTTTTACAGAAGCTTTTAATAGAAAATTTTGAAACAGATATTGCGGTTGATGGAGAAGAAGCTTGGATTGCATTTAAACAAGCTTTTACAAATAATGAAAAATATGATGTTATTTTTCTTGATATAATGATGCCTAAAAAAGATGGTTTGCAGTTGCTTATAGAAATAAGACAGTTTGAAGAAGAAAATGGTGTTCTAGGCCTGGATGGTGTAAAAGTGATTATGACCACAGCGCTTGATGATAGTAAAAATGTTTTAAACGCATTTAAGGCAGGATGTGAAGGCTATGTTGTGAAACCTTACAACCGGCAAAAAATCTATGATAAGCTAGAAGAATTGGGCTTGATGAACGGCGAGTAATTAACAGGGGTTCTGGGTATAATAATGAATCACTTTAAAGTTAGCAAAAATGAGCAAGGACTATTGCTGGAATTCAATTCATATTTTATAAATGTAGATAGGGCTATCGAAGAGATTGTAAAACATATTAAAAAAGAATCAGATTATGGTGGAACTTTTGAGTTGAATGTAATTTTGCGTGAAGTGTTTACAAATGCAATTAGACACGGAAATCAAAACAACCCTCAAAAAAAAGTATGGGTTAAGCTTTTTTGGGAAAACGGTGAGTGGCAATTCAATATTAAAGATGAAGGAATCGGTTTTAATCCTTCGAAAGAGATGGATCAAAAATCGGATGTATTAACCCCTCATGGTATGGGGTTAACAATAATATCTTCACTTGGGTATGATTTACATTACAATAGCAGAGACAAAAGTTTAAACCTAATAAAAGAAAATAATAGAAATAATATAAAGTAGGAGGGAATTCTATGAGTCAAGTTAGTGAATTAGTTGTCCAGCCTGACTATGACATTGTAACATCCAAATGTGATGATCTTAGGGACAAATTGAGAAAGTCTTTTAAGGATGGAGTAAAGCAGATAACAATTGATTTAAACAATGTAAACATTGTTGATTCAACAGGGCTTTCAGTTTTAATATCCGCCCATAATTCGCTAAAAAAGGAAGGCGAAAGTCTTAAGTTGGTAAATGTGTCTGAAAATATTTTAAAACTTTTGGCTATTACCCGTTTAGATAAGCATTTCGCAATACAAAACAACTAAAAAATGAAAGAAATATGAAATTACGATTTGATATATTTTTAAGTAGATATGAATAAATCTAAGGTATTAGATATATTTTTGCACCTGGTCTTCTTGAAGATTTTGAATTACTTTGAAACTTAACTCGTTTTAAACCTTCCTTCTGCTTTTTTCACCAATCCTAATCTTTTCAGTTCGCTAATAATCTGTTCTCTTGAGAATGGTTTTGTAATATAGCCGTTACAGCCAAGGTTTTTTGCTTTTTGAATCATATTGTTATTTGACATTGATGTAACCATAATAATATTAATTTTCTCTTCCGGTTTCATTTTTAATTCATCTTCAAAAAGACGAATACTTTGTAAAACCTCAATTCCATCCATTTCAGGCATAAATATATCAAGAAAAATTACATCAAATGGTTCACCATTAAAATACTCGCTTGTATAAAGTTCTACAGCTTTTTTACCATTTTCCGCACTTTGGCAATCGGCATATTCCAAAATAAGCTTTTGTAGCATTCGTTGAATTAGAAAAACATCTTCAACAATAAGTACTTTTAATTTTTCTCTCATTATATAATAGTCGGTTGTTTGCCTTCTATATTAAATTTAATACCAAATCATGGCCTTTTTTTGGTGCATTTTGTGCAATGTTTTGGATATGAAGCTGCATGAGGAAATTTTTGAGCGATGTCAGGAAATATTTACCTCTGAAAAATACTATCTCGTACGATTTACTTATTTCATATAAAAAGTATTGATAGCTAAGAGGCTGTTTTTATGGTCCTTAGACGTTATCATAAAAAAATCTAAAATGTTTGGCACGTGGTTTGAGAATAGATGCTGCACAAGGTGGACTATGAAAATATTTAATTCAGCAAAGATTTTGCTTTATAAACAAGCTCTGGATGTTCATACAAAAGAGCATGAAGCGATCGCAAAAAATGTTGCTAATGCGCATAATACAAATTATAAAAGGGTAAAAACGGATTTTTCCGATGAGCTCAAAGTTGCGCTAAACCAGACTCTTAAACAGTCAGATGTGAGACATATGGATTCTAAAGGAAGTTCTGGTGTTAGCGAAGGCGCGGAAGAAGAAGGGGTTGATTTGAATGAAGAAATGGCAAATTTAGCTGTCAATCAAATCCGTTTTGATTTTGTAAGTAATATGTTAAAGAAAGCCTATCGTGGGCTTAACACAAGCATTACAGGTAGAACATCATAATATCAGAGGGCAATATGAAAGTACAAGGAATTCTGGCAGCAATTAAAACAACTATGGGAGGCTTAAACACCCAGATGCGTAGAATGGAACTTATTTCTGATAATATTGCGAACGCTGAAAAAACCCCGGATAAGAATGGTGAAGTTTACAAACGCAAAGTTTTGGTTGCTGATTCAAAGAACAATTCCGGGCAATTTTCTGAACAATTAAAATTGAAATTGAACAGATCGGACAAAGACCACATGAGCCCGGGAATTGATAACCTTAAAGGCAATAAAAACCGACCTGGTTTTGAAGTAGCGGAGCAGGATAATGAGATATCGGTGTATGAACCAAACCACCCGATGGCAGATGAAAACGGTTATGTGCGTAAACCGGATGTTAATCTTGTTGAAGAAATGGTTGACCTCGTTTCTGCAACACGCGTTTATGAGGCAAACGTTACAGTAATTAATGCTGCAAAAAACATAGCCAAAAAATCAATGGAGATTTAATCCTGTGAAAATTACCGAAAGATTACAAGGGCTATATGCACCAGACCGGCCTAACCAGCAGGAAACAAAGGTTCACAAACCAAAGTTGGCGGGAAAAGAAATTAAATTTCTTCAGGATAAAAATAATCAAAAACCTGATATCAAGGACTTTTCTTTAAAACAGATACTTTCTGTAAAAGAAGTAAATTCCCTTCATGCACTTTTTGGATATGAGCAAAATGGCGGTGACGGAATTTACGGCGCTAATAAAATGAGCAATGTCCATTCCGGGATGTTGCTGGATGTAAAAGGATAGGATAATTATGTCAAGTATCGATCAACTGGCTTCGGTGGATTTGCACAATCTAATCCGCGCGACAAACAATCAGCAAAGTGAGAATATTTCTGAAGCAGACAAAAAGGACTTTGGAGATACAATCACAGATTTTATTAAGTCTGTAAATCAAAAATCTAAAGAAGCCGGACAATTGGCAACAGATGTTGTTCAAGGGAAATCGCAAAATTTGCATGAAGCAATGGCTGCAATGGAAGAATCGGGTTTAAGTTTTAAGCTAATGTTAGAAATACGAAATAAACTTCTTGAATCCTTCAAAGAAGTACAGAGAATGCAGGTATAAGGAACGGAGATATAAATGAACGATGTGGTGGCCCAACTCACTCAGTTTTTCTTACAATACTCTTTAAAGCAAAGGGCAATTATCACGGCAATAATTGTTGGCTTTTTATCAATTGTAATTGCATTGTTAATGTGGGCAAATAAAACAGAGTATGAATTACTTTTTGCAAACCTTGCTCCTCAGGATGCAAGTGAAATTGTAACAAACCTAAGTAATGATAAAATAAAATACAGGTTGGAAAACGGCGGAACTACAATTTATGTGCAGCAGGATAAAATGGAAGAAATGCGCATTCGTTTTCACAGCCTGGGTGCTGGTAGCAATGCTCCACAAGGGTTTGATGATATTTTTGATCCGGAGAAGCAAAATATCGGAGAGACGACAAACATGCAGCGGGTAAAAATAATCCGTGCAAAAGAAGGCGAGCTAATGAAAACCCTTAATTCCATGATTTGGATAAAGGGAAGCAGGGTTCATTTAAATATCCCGGAAAGAAGATTGTTTGAAGATGACCGACGCGGATCGGCCTCCGTTTTTCTGGTTTTAAACAGATCGTCTGTTCAGGAATCGCAGATAAAAAGCATACCGGCTTTAATCTCCGGAAGCATTGATGGAATACAACCAGAAGATGTGCGGGTAATGGATTCTCGGGGGAATTTGCTTTATAACGGCGAGAAAGAAAACACGCTTGGACTTTCCGGAACACAGTGGGAATTAACCAATTCTGTATCCAATGAAATAAAATTAAAAGCACGCAATATAGTTGAAAGCAGCGTTGGTTTTGGCAATTCAAGTGTTCAGGTTGGTGTTGAATTAAATTTTGATCAGGTTCAACAGACAATTGAAGATATTGATCCGGATGATGTAACCGTTTTAAGTGAAGAGATAATAAATGAATCCAACCAGGATAATGTTGACTCATCTACCGCTGCTGTTGAGAACAGCGTAACAAATTATGAATTTAGCAAAACTGTAAGAAATATAGTTCATGGTACAGGAAATATAAAAAGACTTTCGGTTGCTGTTGCAGTAAACGGAAAATATGAAACAATTATTACGGATGATGGCGAAGAAAACCAACAATACGTTCCAAGAACTCCACAGGAACTGGAGGACTTAACAACATTGGTGAAAGGCGCGATTGGTTATAATGAAGAGCGTGGAGATGTGGTTAATGTCATAAACATTCAGTTTGCCGATCCGGTTGTTTATGAAGGCGGATTCATCGACAATTTTAAAGATTTTGAAATGTGGAAAGAAATTTTCATGTACTTGCTGATTGCAGTTGGTCTTTACCTGGGTTTTAATCTTGTAAAAGGTTTAATGAATACAGAAGCCACCAGCAAAATTCTTATCCCGTTTGAGCTTCAGAAGAAAGCTTTGGCAAGTGGAAAAGAAAACAGTTTAATAGCAGCAGCAAAAGAAAAAACACCGGAAGAAGAAATTGATGAAGATATTTATATTGCAAAGCTAAGTCCTGAAGCACGTGCAAGGATGAAAGCAAATGATAAAATGACTCAGGATGTAATCGCGTTTGCTGAACAAAATCCAGAGCAAGTCACCGGATTAATGCGAGCCTGGTTAGCAGAACAACCTAAAGCATAAATAAAAGAAAGTAAACATGGCAGAAGAAGTAAAAGAACAAACTGAAGAAAAACAGCAGATACAACCACTATCGGCAGTTGAAAAATGCGCCTTGTTAATGGTTTCCTTTGGCTCAGAAATAGCTGGCGAAATAATGCGCAGTTTCACTGAAAAAGAAGGTGAGAAAATTTCAATTGCAATTGCAACCATGTACAATGTTCCGGTTGAAACACTAAGCCAAACCATCGAAGAGTTTTACCAAATGATGATGGCCAATAAGTACATTGTTCAGGGTGGTTTAGGGTATGCTCGGGAAGCACTTGAAAATGCTTATGGCCTTAAAAAAGCAGAAGAAATTTTGAAACGTGTTGAAGCGGCAACAGAAGTTAGTGCCTTTTACTTACTACAAACTGTGGATGACAAACAACTATTAAACTTTTTACAAAATGAACATCCCCAGACTGCAGCATTAATTCTGGCCAACTTAAAACCACAGCAAGCGGCGGGAATACTCTCGGAGTTACCGGAGGAGTATCAATATGAAATCGCTTACAGGGTTGCTACTATGGAAAAAACATCTCCTGAATTAATTGAAGATATTGAGGATGTTTTAAGAGAACAAATGGGCTCTATTTTTGGTGGTGGCTTAAGCAAAACAGGTGGTGTTGGCACTGTTGCAGAAATTCTTAATTCTGTTTCCCGTACATCAGAGAAAAATATTCTTACCAATTTACGAGAACGTGATGCAGACCTGGCTTCTGAAATTAATGATATGATGTTTATATTTGAAGATTTGATTGGACTTCCGGCAGCTGTTATACAATCAATTCTGAAAGAAGTACAATCAAATTCCATTGCCATGGCATTAAAAGCTACAACTCCGGAACTGCGTGATAAGATATTTGATAATATGTCTGAACGTGCGGCGGGTATGCTAAAAGAGGAATTAGATTATATGGGACCTGTGAGGCTCAAAGATGTTGAAACGGCCCAAAAAGACATTCTCGATGTTGCAAGGAAGCTGGAAGAAACCGGCGAGATACAACTAACGCGTGGCGAAGAAGAGGAACTGGTAGGATAAATATGGCTGAATCTGTAATAAAAATGGGGCGAAAGCTACGCGGGATAAGATATCATAATGTTTATAAAAATGAAGATATCCAGGACTCAGCAGGAAGTGATTCCGGCGGGCGTTCACCGAACCAGATAATGAATGATGCGCGCAAGATTAAAAATCTGGAAGACCAGGTGAGAAATCTGGAAAAAGAGCTGCAAAAATCGCGAGAGGATTCTTTTCAGGCAGGATATGATGAAGGTAAACAGCGAACTTTTCAAGAAGCACAAAACAAGGTTGAAGCCGTGCATCATGAAATGAAACAGTTGGAATTAAAGTATATTGAAACCATTGAACAAATGGAGCAGCTGCTTTTAGATCTTGCTAAGGTGATGGCCAAAGAAGTGATTCAACAGGAGATAAAACTAAACGAGCAAACAGATACAATCTTGATGGAGCGTTTAAGAAAATTATTAAGCGATGTAATTGAACAAAATAACATTATTATTGAAGTGAATACTCAACAATTAGGTTCTCTCAAAAACGAATTAACAGCAGAAAAACTGGGTCTAACAGAAAAAAGTGAAGTAAGAATTGTTGGAAGTGACAGCCTGAATCCGGGCGAAGCACATATTGAAACTGAGGATTATTTTATTGATGGTACATTTGAAAACCATACTGATAAAATTCGCAGTGAATTAATCAAAAGGTCTGACAAATGAGTTATCTCCAGAATAAATTTGAGCAATTTAAAGCGGATGCACCGTTTATGAATCCCGTTTTAGTTGACGGCAAAGTAAGCAAAGCGGCCGGATTAATAATTGAAGCAACTTCAAAGTCTGGTACTGTCGGTGATGTATGTGATATTTTCCTGCAACCGGGGCAATCTGTCCGCTCGGAAATTGTTGGATTTAAAAATAATAAAATTTTGCTTATGCCTTTAGGAGAAACCGTTGGAGTCGCTCCCGGAAGCAGGGTTCGTTTAAATCCGGAGCCTTTAAAAGTTCCGGTGAGCAATGCCTTGTTGGGAAGAGTTCTAAATGGCCTTGGTGCACCGATTGATGGAAAAGCGCCTGTTTTTTCAAAGAATATGCGCAGTGTTTACAACGCGCCTCCAAACCCGCTAATTCGTCAGCGCATAACGGAAAGACTGGAAACAGGTATCCGCGCAATTGATGGGCTGGTTACTTTGGGCAAAGGGCAACGTGTGGGGATTTTTGCAGGTAGTGGTGTTGGTAAAAGTGTGCTATTAGGGATGATGGCACGCTATACCGATGCCGATGTAAATGTAATTGTTATGGTTGGGGAACGTGGCCGGGAAGTACGAGATTTTATTGAACGGGATCTCGGCGAAGAAGGCCTAAAAAAATCTGTTGTGATTGTTGCAACTTCGGACCAGGCAGCCACGGTTCGCATAAAAAGCGCCTTAATCGGGACAACCATTGCAGAGTATTTTCGGGATCAGGGCAAAAATGTTTTATTGCTGATGGATTCGTTGACAAGGGTTTCAATGGCACAAAGAGAAATTGGCCTTGCGATTGGTGAGCCGCCGGCTTCAAAAGGGTATACACCGTCTGTATTTGCTTTAATGCCAAGATTGTTGGAACGGGCGGGAAACAGTGACAAAGGCAGTATAACCGGGCTTTACACGGTTTTAGTAGATGGCGATGATATGGATGAACCAATCGCTGATGCGGCACGCTCAATTTTAGACGGCCATATTGTTTTATCTAGAAAAATTGCCACAAAAGGCCACTATCCGGCAATCGATGTTTTGGAAAGTGTGAGCCGCGTTAAAAATGAGGTTATGACTGATAATCAAAAAAATATATCGTTAAAACTTTTAGAGCAAATGGCAACATATCGCGAATCGGAAGATTTGATAAACATTGGTGCATATAGCAAAGGCACAAGTACAAAAATAGATAACGCAATTGACAATACTGAAAACATTAACACATTTTTACGCCAGGATATCGAAGATAAATCAAACTTTTTGCAAACCATGGGTAAGCTGGAAGAAATTGGAAAAGGTGCATTGTGATGGCAAAATTTAATTTTCCTTTACAAAAACTGCTAAATCTTAAAAAGTACAGCGAAGATCAGAAAGCGATTTCACTAGGTCAGGCACAAGCGGCTTTGAATAAAGAGCTATACCAATTGAAAACTTTTGAAGAAATGAAAAATTCTCTTTTTAACGGTGATGATTTTATTAGTGTAAATTTAAATGCACTACGCTCATCCAACGAATATCTGATCCAGATAAACAACCAGATTGAGCAGCAGAAACAAAAAATCGCTCTGGCAGAAAAAGAGGTGGATGAAAAGAGAACCGTTTTGATGAAAGCTAATCAGGAAAAAAAATCAGTTGAATTGTTAAAAGATAACCAAAAACAGGTTTTTAAAAAGGAAGCCAACAGGGTTTCACAAATAAAAGAAGACGAAGTTGCTTCACGAATAGTTCAAAGTAACAGAATGTGAAATTGAAAATATGAAAGCTTTAATTATTTCTTTTATAGGAATGCTGATAATGATTGGAATTGTTTATGGAGCCTTATTATATGTAAAAGGGGAACAACAAAGAGTTATTGCAGAGCTTGCTGCAAATGATTCAACATTCACTTTAGAGAAGCCTCTTTCCGAAACAGACAGTTTGAAAAAAATTGTTGAGATGAAAGAGCAGGAGATAACCAAAAAAGAAACAAAATTAGACAGTTTGAAAAACGATGCAAAAAAGCAGGTTGAATTAGCAAAAAAAGAGGCTGTAAAAATTGCTGAAGAAGAAAATGATACTATGAAACAGGAAAAGGCTCTATCAATGGCTAAAACTTTTGAAAAAATGAGTATAAAGCAAATCGCCCCCATTTTGAGAAATCTTGATGATCAGACAGTAATGATGATTTACACAAATACGGGTAATCGTTTTAAAAAGAATATTTTATTGGCGGTTAATGAAAAAAGGGCAGCACTAATTACAAAAGAATTTATCAATAATTGAGCAAAAAATATGAAAAACAATAATGTTTCAGTAGCATCAAAAAAAATGATGGGTTTGAATACTTTGGTTAATAAACTCGGAAAATCTTCTTCAATTGGTTCCGGGAAAGGATTTGCTGCATTTATTGATACACTAATCACAAATCTGAAATCCGCCAAATCTGAAAAACCTTTAGTGAATGATCGGCTGGCAACACCTGCATTAATCTCAAAAAGTAATGGACTTTTTGGCAATACACCATCAGAAAAAAATACGCAGTTAATCTTTGAATCTGACAAATCTGTTGAAGGAATAAATACGCATGTTTCTAAAGAAAAGAAAGCACTACTTCAAATAGACAACGATGTTATGGCAGAAACGTCAGTTGCTTCATTGTTAAACAGTTTTGAAAAAATCAATCAACTTGAAATTGGTAAGCCAGCTGAAAAAATAAAATTAGTGGATAATTCTACTGATAATTCTGAAACCAAAATTATGGCCAGGTCCACTTTCAAATCTTTTATAAAAGAATTAAAAAACAATTCACTAAACAACCCTACAGAAAATAAAGTTGTAAAAAAATTATTGAAAGAGCCGGTGCCGGTTCAGAAAGCTGTCTATTCAATTATAAAGGAAATTGCAGAATTATCTGTTAAACAAACTGTCATATCAAATGTGAATGTTCCTGATAAATCAGGTTTAAAAAATAACGAAACGTTGATTCAGAAACCTAAAACCGCGATAAGTTTGAAAAATAGCAAAGAATTTATCTCAGACAGTAAGAGTGCAGCTTCTAAAAAAATAGCATCCAATAGCAAACCACTTGCAAATGAAATAGCCAAAAACACTCCGGATACTAATAGCCAAAAGCTTAAAAGTTTAGCTGTGAAAAATGAAGCTTCAAAAGTAGTGAATACAGCTGCGGCGAAACAGGATAATAAAATTGATGTGCTTAAAAATTTAGGGGTAAAAAATAACAGTACACCACAAAATAATGAGAATTCAAAAGCGGAAATAAAAATCAAAACCGCACCTGCACCTGTAGTAAATAAAAATGTAATTTTAAAAAACCAAAGTCTACAAACCGCTGAAATATTGACAAAAACATCAAGTGAAAATATTGACTTTGATGTTGAAGAAAAAAAAGAAACAAAGTTTATTTATGTCGGCAGAAAGGATAACAAAAACCGTGTTTCTGTAGAAGTTAAAAACAACCAGGCCATTGTAACTGCCCACAATATTAACAAAAAAAACCTCTCAAAAGCTTCAGGATATATAAAAAGCTTAGTTAGAAATAATTTTGAAAAGCCGGGAACTACTGAGGCAAAAAATGGATATGTAAAAACAATTTTAAAAGAAGAGCAAAGTGCGAAAACAGCGGTAAACGAAAACATCAAAAGCGACTTTTTAAAGAAGACTGTATCAAATATTTCAAAAAGAGAAGAGCTAAAAGTGGCTGCTCAGCGATCTGTAAAATCGAATATTAAAAATATCCACCGTGAAAAAAATGAGCCTAAAGTCATTATTAAAACAGAGAAAGTTTTTACAACAAAATCTGTGCAACAAAATTTGAAAACAGAGGCCAATCAGCAACCATTAGAAATCTCTAAAACTGATAATAAACCAATCGTAAAAGAGATAATTGATTTCAATGTAAATAAAAATCTGAAAGTAAAGTTTGTTTTTACAGATGAGGTTGTTAAGGAAGTCCGTAAGCCAAAAATAAATCAACATCAAGAAAATAAACCTGATAAAACATTTAGTAGAAACGAACCACTTAAAAATTTCTCTTTGAATGAACTTTTAAGAAATAATGGTTTTAGGGGGGAATTCTCAAAATCTGTTAAATCAAATCCTGTAAAAGTAACAACAGGGGAAACTACTGTTGTAAATGATTTGAATTTAACAAACCCGGTTAAGAAAAATGAAAAATCCAGGGTTAACACACATAATGATAAAAGAGAAACTAATTCGTTTTTAAAAGATGATAATTCCTTTGAGAATCAGGTAAAACCAACAAAAAAAATAGAAACTAATTCCGTAACAAAAGAAATCTCAAAAAATACTTTTCAAACCAATTTTTCATCTGAACCAATAAGCGGGAAACCAGAAAAATTACAATCAATTAATGATGAAAACTTTAACAGCAACGTAACAAAAAAAGATTCTCAGAACGAGGTACCTTTGGTGCGTACAGTCGAAGAAGCGATTGTGAGTAATAACCAAGCGCCAAAAGTAACCAATGCAGTTTTTACTAAACCGGTTGTACAGGCCAAGTACATTTCCGGAATTATTCAAAGTTATTATGACTCATCAAACCAGGCATTTACTCAAAGCCAGGTTGTGGTTGATGCCGGTAAAATGGGTAGCCTGGATATACGCCTAAACAAGGATTCAGGCTCACAGACTATTTTAATATTGGTGGAAAATGATACAATTAAAACAGAAATGGCGCGCATTCTACCGCATCTTGCTGAAAGTTTACAAAGCAAAGGTGTGCCAATAAATTCAGTAAATATCGATATTGGACAATCCTGGAATAAAAATAATAAACGGAATAATAATAAAAACAATTCTAAACAAAATCTTTCACAAACAATGGAGGGAATAAATGATAAAGACGCCACCATAAACTCAAAGAAATATTA
This sequence comes from Calditrichota bacterium, assembly GCA_013112635.1. Lineage (NCBI taxonomy): Bacteria > Pseudomonadati > Calditrichota > Calditrichota bacterium. The sequence goes on from JABFGF010000001.1 coordinate 272,816, forward strand.
TGGTTATAATACCATGGATATAACCGCATAAATTAAAGAAGGATAAATAATGGATATAACACAAGTAACAAGTTCGAACTCGGCAACAACAGATAACCTTTCCAACGTTTTTGAAAACGATTTGGGTAAAGAAGAGTTTCTGAACTTGCTAGTTGCGCAACTCCAGAATCAGGATCCGTTAAACCCGATGGAGGGGCAGGAGTTTGCCTCCCAACTGGCGCAGTTTAGCTCTGTTGAGCAGTTAACAAGTATTGATGGCAATATTGAAGACAGTATTAATACTGATTTTGTATTGAGCCAAACAATTAACAATACATTAGCAACGACCTTAATAGGAAAGCAGATTACAGCTTTGGGAAACCAGGTGGAATTACAGCCTGATACGCCGGTGAACCTTCATTTTGAGTTGGCTGATTTTACTGAAAATGTAAGTGTTAATGTAATGGATGCTGCCGGGAATATTGTACGTACTATAGAAGCAAATAATCTCTCTTCAGGAATTCAATCTGTGGAATGGGACGGCCTTGATAAAGATGGACTGGAATTACCTGAAGGAACTTATACTTTTGAAGTTGATGCAACAGACAATGAAGGAACGGCTATTGATGTACAAGAACTCATTCGTGGCTTTGCTGGATCGTTGCAATATGAAGGCGGGCAGGCGATGTTCAAGATTGGCAATATACGGGTTAATTTTGGTGATGTATTAGAAATATCAAGTGGATTAGGAGCATAATATGAAAGTTGCTGATCTTCAAATGCGGGCCAATATGTACCCGCTTCAGAATGATAAAATAAACCAGGCAAAAACAGGTGCCGCGCAAAAAGCTGATCAGGCCACAGCCGGGATTAATTTTGCAGATATCCTGCAGAAAAATGTAGAAGAAAACAGTACTGTTCAGTTTTCTGCCCATGCTGTAAAAAGGCTTGAAGAACGTTCTTTACCGGTTACAACAAATGATATTGAACGTTTAAATGCCGGTGTAAAGCAGGTTGATGCCAAAGGTGGAAAAAATTCACTGATTATGGTTGATGATACGGCATTTGTAGTAAGTGTTCGCAACAAAACAGTTATAACGGCAATTGATAAAACACTTACTGCGAGTAATGTATTTACAAACATTGACAGTGTGGCTTTTGTGTAGCACTCGTCTCCTGATGATGAAGTAGGGAAGGGAAGTAAGAAGTTGGAAGTGAGAGACAAAATAAATAAATAATCATTAAATCGGGCTGGACCCAATAATCGGATAAACCGTAGGGAAGCCCTTGAACTCCGCTGACTGATTGAGGCGGAACAAACTCAAGGAGAGTATTATGTTAAAGGCATTGCAATCTGGCGTTTCCGGATTAAGAAATCATCAAATGAAGATTGATGTATTAGGTAACAATATTGCAAACGTAAACACTGTTGGTTTTAAAGGCGGACGTATCATGTTTTCAGAAGCACTAAACCAAACTGTTAAGAATGCAACCCCAGGTTCAGGAACAGGTTTTATAAATCCTGTGCAGGTTGGATTGGGGATGAATACATCTTCAATAGAAAACATTTTTACGCAAGGTGGTTTGGAAAATACAGGTGTTATTACTGATTTAGCATTGGAAGGCGAAGGTTTTTTCATGGTGAAATCCGGTGAGAACAACCTTTATACGCGTTCAGGAAATTTTTTCTTTAACTCTGATGGCAAGCTTGTAAATACTAAAGGTCTTGCAGTTCAAGGTTGGCAATTAAATGGATCGCAAACAACTGGTGGATTGGGAGTAGGAAACACTGAAGATATAGTTATTGATTCAGGATTAGTATCTCCGGCTGAGTCAACTCAAAATGTTTACATGAATGGAAACATCAATGCGGGAAACAGGACTGTTGCTGAAATCTGGCAATCACCTAGTGCTTTTGCCAATAAAGCCATTGCAACCGGTACTGCCGGAGTACCAGCTTTCCCAATGCCAATAGATGGTACAAATAATGAATTGACAATAAATATTCAGGATAACCCAACCTCAACAATCGCTGGAGATCTTACATTGACAGCAGGAACTTATGCGGATTTGAATGCACTTGTGGCAGAGCTTAATACACAGATAGCGGCCACAGCGAATATCAGCACACGAGTTGAAGCCGTAAATAATGGTGGAACTTTAGAATTTCACCAATTAAATGGGACATCATCAACTACTATAAGCCTAAGTGATGGAACAAACACGGCTTTAGCAACAATCGGATATGCAGATGGTGATAGTGCAACAGCATCCATAGCAGATAGCACAACTGCTTTGAACAACTTGTTGGGAGTTAGTACTTTTTCTGAGTCCCTAACCAATGGCGATACTATTGAAATCTCGGGTACAAATCCTGATGGTTCTGTAGTAACTGCAACATTTACTTACGGAGCTGCAAATGATGGTACAACACTTGGTGAATTGGCAACAATAGTTGAAAGTAGCTTTAGTGGCGTAACTGTTACTATAGATTCAGGTACCCTGGTAGTAACAGATAATGTTGCTGGGGATAGCTCAACAACAGTAAACCTTTCCAATGGTTCAAGTAACATAGGTTCCGTAACATTCCCAGGTTTTACAAATACAGTTCCGGGAAATACTGGAACAGCCACAACATCTGTACTTGTTTATGATTCGTTGGGAGCAAGCCATAACCTGATTTTAGAATTTACCAATACAGAAAATGCCAATGAATGGACATGGGAGGCTACAACAACAGGCGATAGCAGTGTTGCAAGTGGCGGAACAGGCCGTGTTACATTTGACGAAAACGGGAATATGACATCATTCAGCCATGATGGCGGTGTAAGCCAATTGACTTTGAACCCAGGTAATGGAGCTGATCAGGTAGATATTTTATTGCATGCAGAAAGCTCAGATGAGTTTAGCGGCTTGTCCCAATTTGATTCGGTTTCGACACTTAATGTTCGTGAGCAGGATGGAAAATCAACAGGCGCATTGATTGGAATCACTATCGACCGTGATGGAATTATTTCAGGATCGTTCAGTAATGGTGACATTTCAAGTATGGCCAAAATTGCGATTGCACAATTTCCAAACAATATAGGCCTTAGTGACTTAGGTGACGGCTTATATGCAACGAGTATTGCATCAGGCGATCCACAAATATTAAATCCTGATAGCGATGCAACATCATCGATTGTTTCTGGTGCATTGGAAATGTCTAATGTTGATTTGGCTGATGAATTTACAGAGCTGATTACGGCGCAGAGAGGATTTCAGGCGAATGCGAAAATTATAACAACCGCCGATTCCATTCTTGACGAAGTAATTAGGTTAAAACGATAATTAACTGATTCACAGGCTATCCCATATTTGGGGTAGCCTTTAATTAAAACAAAGAGGTAATCACGTGGAACTGGGTACAGTTGTCGGTTTAGTGAGCGGTGTAATACTTGTTTTCACTACTATTTTTCTTGGTGGGGAAATGATGTCATTCCTTGATATCGCATCATTCCTGGTTGTTGTTGGAGGTGCGATTGCCGCTACGTTTGTGGCTATCCCTTTTGGTGATGTGCTTAGCGTGGCCAATATTACAAAAAATGCATTCTTTGGGAAAAAGATTGATTATGTCCAGGTGATTGAAGTTGTAGTTGATTTGGCAAAGAAAGCAAGACGTGAAGGCCTTTTAGCAGTAGATAAGGAAGTTAACAAAATTGAAAATGAGTTTCTGAAAACCGGTATGGAAATGGTGGTTGATGGTACAGAACCGGAGCTAATAAAAAAAGTGATGAATACAGAGCTGTCTTATCTAATGGATCGTCATTCAAAAGGACAGGCTCTTTATACTACACTGGGTATGTATTCTCCGGCATTTGGTATGATTGGTACTTTGATTGGCTTGATTGCCATGCTGCAAAATTTAGATGATCCGGCTGCGATTGGACCTGGTATGGCCGTTGCCTTAATTACAACATTTTATGGTGCTTTGATTGCCAACCTTGTATTTTTACCCATGGCAACAAAGCTGGCAAATATGTCTGGGAGTGAAATTTTAGAAAAAGAAATGATCATCGAAGGTGTGTTGGCAATTCAGTTTGGTGAGCACCCAAATACGATCAGTAGAAAATTACTAAATTTTATACCGCCTAAATTGCGTGAAGGATTTAACGGAGATGCTAAAGCAGCGTAAAAAAGCAGACGTAAAAAGTAAGATGTAAAATGAAGCAACAATTAGGGATGCAGTGAAATATCAATTGTCAGGCTGTGGAACAAAGCATCGTATTGTTATAAAAATGGAACATAAACTTGAAAAGATTAAAGCAATTTAATTGTGACCGGGGTACATTTTATTCAATACCTCATCACTCCAATAAATAATTATGAGCGACGAACAAAAAGAAAAACCAGAACTTGAAGAACCAACCGCACCATTTTGGATGACAACCTATGGTGATATGGTTACATTATTAATGGTGTTCTTTATCTTAATCCTATCATTTTCAACCATCCAGCTAGAAAAATTTAAAGGTGCGATGAGCTCTATGAAAGGGGCATTGGGTGTTTTACCTGAAAACATTAGTACCTACAAAAAACAGCAGGATCCAAATTACGAGGATTTTGAATCTAAAAAGAGGCAAGAGCTAATTGATACCATGAACGATGTGGAAGAAATTTTAGAGAAAATGGGGCTGGCTGAAATGGTTGATCTTGAATTTACAGGGGAAGGTGTAATGGTGCGTATGGGTGATGATTTGCTTTTTGACAGCGGCAAGGCGCGTATAAAAAACCAGGCTACCCCGGTGATGGATATTGTAGTGCAGGCTTTTAAAGGAAAATTTAAAGATATCTATGTAGAAGGTCATACCGATAATATCCCCATTAAAAGTTTAAAATACCCTTCAAACTGGGAACTCTCCGCAGCACGATCTATGAGCGTAATAAAATATTTAAATAAAAAAGGGAAAATCCCACCTACTAAACTGACTGCCGTTGGCCATGGTGAACATAGACCATTGGTTGATAATAATACCCGTGGAAACCGGGCTAAAAATCGCCGGGTGGAAATGTTCTTTAAAATGTAATCCAAATTTCAACAGGAAAAACTTTCCCTTCTGCAAAGAAATAAATTTCCTTCATAATATTTTTATTAATTCTATTTGTTAACAACTAATCCTCCCTTAAGCCTAATAAAATCAGCATATATGCATGTTTTAGGTTTTTCGATCCTTGTAAAATAATTTCTTTAAACAATTGGCACAGAAGTTGATAAATAGTGGGCATATAGTTTTACATATTTTTCTGAGCAGTGCTTAAAAGCAGCCCTTTGGAATAACCACCTCCAATACAAAGAATGCTTTCTTAAACACAGCATAACAGGCAAGAAAAGTTTCAAGGATCAAAAAAGGAAATGATATGGCAGATGAAGTAGAAGGAAAAGAAGAGGTTGTTGAAGAACAGGAACCCGAGAAAAAATCGAGCAAAGCTGGTCTGTATATAGCGATTATTGTGGTACAACTGCTCGTAGCCGGTTTTCTGATTTGGAAATTTGTTATGCCGGAATACAACGAATTAACAGAACTAAATGATCAGGTTGCTCAGCAAGAAGAAGGGGCAGAAAATGATGAAGATGAAGAAGGCCCAAAAGAACTGGGTTTAATGTATAAAATAGAAAACTTAACGGTTAATCCAAAAGGCACTCGTGGTATGCGCTATGCTGTTTTTGAATTTTCCTTGGAAGTTCCCAGTGAGGAGGAAATGGCAACTCTTGATAAATATAAGACGGTTCTTATAGATAATTACATCGCATATTTTAGAAACAGGACAATGAAAGATCTGGCCAATGACTCATTGTTGGATTCTTTGAAATTAGATATCTCAGATATTGCTAATAATGTTTTAGGCGATGAGCTGGTAAACAATGTGTATTTTACTCGTTTTGTATTAGAATAGATTGGAATTCTTAAATGGCAAAAATATTATCACAAGATGAAATTGATGCGTTGTTATCGAATGTTTCCGGGGAAGAAGAAGAACTGGAGGCAGAACAGAACCAGAAGGTTTCATTATACGATTTTAAACATCCAAACCTTGTTTCAAAAGAGCAGATGCGTTTGCTCGAAAATATCCACGAAGGCGTATGCCGGAATTTCGGTGTCTTTCTCTCCGCACAGCTACGGATGATTGTTGAAATGAATTTATTGGCAATAGACCAGATCATGTATTCAGAATTTGTAATGTCAATTGCGCCGCCAAGCTGCATTTATGTAATGAAAGTCCAAAATCCGGAATCTTCTTTTGTATTAGAAGTAAATCCAACACTTTCTATTTTTATAGTTGAACGACTATTTGGTGGAAGAGGTGGATTCGTCTCTACAGTAAGGCCAATCTCGATTATTGAGCAGAAAATAATGAACCGGGTCATAGACCGAATCGGAATAGAAATAAATAAAAATTGGGAAAGCATTGCACCGTTCAATTGCAATATAAACCGGTTTGAAAGTAACCCTGAATTTGTTCAGATCGTTCCTTCAAATGAACCGGTTGTTGTGGCTTCCATGGAAGTAAAAATCCATGGCAATTCAACTTTAATGAACATCTGCTATCCTTATATGATGATCTCCAATATTGTTTCTACACCTGAGGTTCAGGAAAAAATTCTTTTTGGGGCAAAAGAACCAAGCGAAGAAGAGACAGATCTTGTAAAGTTTAACCTGGTAAATACACCCATCCATTTAAAATCATTACTCGGCAAAGGCAAAATCTCTGTTGATGAATTCATAAATCTTAAAAACGGAGATGTTGTAAAACTTGGTACCCGCACCGACCAGTCTCTGCCTTTATTTGCAAATAATAAACATATGTATAACTCGATAGTTGGCGTTCATAAAAAAAGATACGCTGTACGGGTTTTAGAAAAAATTCCTGAGGAAAAACATTATGGCGAATAGATATTTTCAAGAAAGGGTTGAGCAAAATATTAATGATGTTCAATCTGTCATAAACAATGCCCTTAACCAAATCCTGAACCGTGAGTTTGAGTTTTCGTTGGAATTCTCAGACCAGGCTGATATTAACCCAATAATTACTGCTGAGTCTTATCCAAGTATTGCAGTTACTTTTACATCAGGACCAGACCACAAAACAATACAACACATTATTCTTCTCGAACCTGCATTCTTATTAAAATTTTATGCCTGGATGTTGATGGATGAACCGGCAGAAGAAGTGTCCGATGATCATTTTGATGGGCTAAAAGAAGGGCTTGAGCAAGTATTTGGTCAGCTTAAAATGGCTGTTGCAGATGAAAAAGGTAATTTCAATATTACTGGTCTTGAAGTTTTTCCTGCTGAAACGTTTGATGCCGTAAATGAAAAGGTTATTGAAGGTGAAGGCTCTTTTTGCAATTACTCCCTAACAACAGAAGGCGAGACTTATCAACTAAAACAGTTTATGTGGCCGGAAAATCCGGAAATGTTTGTAGAACAGGAAAACCCAATGACCGAGATGCCGCAAGTGGATGATTTACTAAGTAACGATCCTGTTGATATTCAAAGTGCTGAATTTGGAAATATATCCTATTCCGGCACAACACCGGGTGATCCTCAAAATGTTTCTATGTTGTTGGATGTTGAATTAGAGATTCGCGTAGAAATTGACCGCAAAAAAATATTGGTTTCTGATTTGTTAAAACTGGGCAAAGGCTCAATCGTTGAAATGGACAAATCAGCAGGTGAGCCGTTAGATGTTTTTGTAAACGGCCGCAAATTTGCAGAGGGTGAAGTAGTTGTTGTGGATGATAGATTTGGAATTCGTATCACACAGTTAATTAGTCCCAAAGAGCGTGTTAAAAGTTTAGGACAGGCTATCTGATGAGAATTGTCCTGATAATATTTCTTTTATCTTTGGCGCCTGTAATTGGCCAGGAACAAGTGAAGCAAAGCGGGCAGGATTCGCTTTTTCTTTCTGATGGTAAGAAACTTACATTTTCAGATTCGTTGCGAAATGCAGTACCAAAAGAACAAACCAATGTGAGCAGTTATTTATACCAGGTTGTTCTGGTAACATTTTTCTTAGTTTTGTTTCTAATTGGTGGTCTTTTCCTTTATAAGAAATTCATCTTAAAAAACAATACTCCTTATAGTTCCTCAATTAAAGTTATTGCTCGTCAGGCACTATCGGCAAAACAATCTGTTGTGATTGTTGTTATCGAAGGGAAAAAATATGCATTGGGCGTTACTGAACAACAGATTTCTCTCATCTCGGATTTGGGTGAAGTAAACGATCAGGATATAAATTCTATTGAAAATCAGCCCATCGGTTTTGGACAAATATTAAAAAAAATCACTTCAAAAGAATAAATAAATATGTCACGCAAAAGTTTTTTAATCACACTTTTTTTTGTATTGGCCCTTGGCAGTTTTAGCGAAACAGAAGCACAAAACGTTTTGCCAAACCTGACAATTGGAGTGGATCAATCGGATAAGCCGCAAGATCTTGTCCCAACACTGCAAATTGTGTTCATGTTAACAATCCTTAGTCTTGCACCATCCATTTTAATAATGATGACATCCTTTACACGGATTGTAGTGGTTTTCCATTTTTTACGGCAAAGTTTAAACACCCAAACTGTTCCATCTAACCAGATTTTAGTTGGCATGGCCCTGTTTATCTCATTTTTTATTATGCGCCCGGTAATTGATGAAATAAATGACACAGCTTTACAACCATATTTAAATGAGCAAATCTCACAAGCCGAAGCGCTTGATAAAGCTGCCAAACCAATTCGTGCATTTATGTTAAAACAAACCAGGGAGCAAGATCTATTGCTTTTTGTGGATTTGAGGGAAGATCGTGAAAGGCCGAAAACAGTAGATGATATACCACTTTCGACATTAATCCCCGCATTTATTATAAGTGAATTGAAAACGGCATTTCAGATTGGATTTCTGCTTTATTTGCCAATGCTGCTTATAGATATGGTGGTTGGTAGCGTTTTGCTATCCATGGGTATGATGATGCTGCCGCCTGTAATGATTGCAATGCCTTTTAAACTTCTACTGTTTGTTCTTGTTGATGGTTGGTATCTCGTTGTAGAATCTTTAGTAAAAGGATTTTGACATGACTGTGGATTTTGTGATTTATATAGCCCGCGAAGCATTGATGACTGCTTTGTTTATTCTAATGCCTATCCTGGGAACAGGATTGGTTATCGGTTTAATCATTGGGATTTTCCAGGCAACAACCCAAATAAACGAAATGACCCTGAGTTTTGTGCCAAAAATCATCTCAGTTTTTTTGGTGATATTTTTGTTTATGCCCTGGTTTCTTGATTTGATGATGGGTTTTATGCGTGAAATTTTTGAACAGGTTGCCTTGATGGGGCAGGTAAAACAATAAAAGTAGGGAGCCATCTCCAGATGGCGAAACAAATAATAAAAAAAGAAAGATTAAAAATTAAAACTAACAATAATCCAGGAAGTAAGAAGTGAGAAGTGGAAAGTAGGAGTTGTTTTGAACAACGATATGAAAAGACAAAAGAAAAAAGAAAAAGCTTAAAATGAAAACAAATCGCACACTATTCAGCATCCTCGTAAAAGCACAGGATTTTGCAAAAAATGCTCAACCAGTTTCAAGGAATTAAAACTTATGTTTGAAGTACCGGATCAAATACAAAATTGGCTGCCATTTACAATGCTGGTTTTTGTCAGGCTTTCTGCCATGATGATAACCATGCCGATTTTTGGATATTCAACCGTTGCTCCACGAATCCGGATTACAATTGCTGTAATTTTGACATTAATAATTTCCCCAATTGTTGGTGAAAATTTCCAAACTGAATATACATCACTGGCCGTATTGGTTGTTGATATTATGCGTGAAATAATGATTGGGCTTATCATTGGCTTTGGGGCACGGTTAATCTTTGAAGTGTTCACCCTGGCCGGAGGATTTGTAAGTTTTCAGATGGGATTGGCCATTATGAACATACTGGATCCAAACAGCGGAAACAGTGCGCCGGTCATAGGAAATTTCTGGTTAATGGTGATGATCACATTTTTTGTTGTTACAGATAGTCATCACTTTTTGCTGGAAGTGATTTACTACAATTTTAGCGCAATTCCATTAAATGAAGCAAAATTTGATCCTGCAACAGGGCAGTACATTGTTAAGGCCGGATCATTAATGTATGAACTCGCTGTTCGTTTTGCAGCACCGATGATGGTATTAATGCTGTTAGCAGATGTAGCTATTGCCTTTGCAGCACGCGTTATGCCTCAACTAAATATATTTTTTATAAGTCTTCCCATGAAAATTGGAGTTGGCTTATTTATGGTACTGATTTCTTTAAAAATTTTTCAAACTATGTTCGGTTATATCTATAACAATTTTGAAGGGCTTACTTTGGATATAATCACTGCGGTAAAAGGGTAAGTTATGGCAGAAAATGAAAATGGCCAGGAGAAAACCGAACAGCCGAGTGGGAAGCGGCTGGAAGAAGCTACCGAGAAAGGGGATGTAGCAAAAAGTACGGAGCTAAACTCCGTGGCGGTGATTGTAGCAGTGTTACTGATTTTTAAAAATTATTCCGGTTTTATGGGAGAAAATTTACAGGGTTATATGGGCTATATGTATCAACATTCATCTTTACTAACAATCACATCAATCACTATAAGTGATGTTATGTTTTTGACATTGAGCGCATTCGCAGGTGTTGTTGGCCCGGTTTTAATCGGCGTTTTGTTATTAGCGGTAATTAGCAATGTTGGCCAGGTGGGGTTCATTTTTGCGGGTAAGGCCCTAATCCCGGATTTTAAAAAACTTAGTCCCCAATCAGGGATCAAACGTATGTTCTCGTCACGATCGTTGGTTGAAATGCTAAAAGGGATATTAAAGCTGGCAATTATTGGTACTATTGGCTATACGGTTGTCAGTAGCTATTTTGATGAGTTTTTGGTTCTCGCCCATAAAAGTGTTTTGCAGATAAGTGCTTTAACAGCTGAAGTAATTTTTGAATTGACTTTCAAAGTTGCTTTGGCACTTTTGGTGATGGCCATTGCAGATTTTGCCTATCAAAAATATGAGCACACCAAAAAATTGAAAATGACCAAAACAGAAGTAAAAGATGAAACAAAACAATCTGAAGGCGATCCGAAAGTTAAAGGTAAGATTAAATCGAAACAGCAGGAAATTGTTCGCCAGAGAATGATGAGCGATGTACCAAATGCAACAGTTGTTGTTACTAACCCGACCCACTTTGCAGTGGCTTTAAAATATGACCCAATGGACAAATCAGACGCACCCAAAATAGTGGCAAAGGGTAAAAATTTGATCGCTCAAAAAATAAAAGAAATTGCAGCAAAAAATAATGTGCCGGTTATTGAAAACAAACCATTGGCGCGCAGTTTGTTCTCCGCATGTGAAGTAGGAAGTGAAATACCGATGGCACTATATCAGGCCGTGGCAGAAGTACTAAGCCAGGTTTTTAAAAATAATCAGGGAAAATATAATGATATCAGGGGATCACTAAATGGCTAATCCGGCTGTCGGTGCGATAAAATTATCCCCGGCCTCACAAAACAGCAATCTAATATTGACAGCAGGCATAGTCCTTATCCTTGGGATTATGATCTTGCCGATCCCGTCTTTTCTGCTTGATATCCTGATGGCGCTAAATCTGACAAGTGCCCTAGTTATCTTATTTGTGACATTATTTGTTTTACGACCGATGGATTTTTCTGTTTTTCCCGGTCTTCTTTTAATTGTCACTTTGTTCAGGCTTGCTCTTAATATTGCATCAACCCGGTTAATTTTGGGTGAGGCTTATGCCGGTGAAATAATCGAGGCATTTGGAAATTTTGTTGTTCAGGGCAACTACGCTGTCGGGACTGTAATATTCTTGATTCTTGTAATCATTAATTTTGTGGTTATTACAAAGGGTGCCACACGTATCGCAGAAGTATCTGCACGTTTTACATTGGATGCGATGCCCGGTAAGCAAATGTCAATTGATGCGGACTTAAACGCCGGCTTAATCGATGATTTACAAGCTCAGCAACGCCGCGAGACAATCGCTAAAGAAGCTGATTTTTATGGGGCAATGGACGGTGCAAGTAAGTTTGTGCGCGGAGATGCAATTGCCGGTTTGCTCATTACTGCCGTAAACATGCTTGGCGGATTATTGATTGGTGTTTTACAAAAAGGTTTGCCCGCAGGTGAAGCTGCCGGATTATATACTTTGCTAACTGTTGGTGATGGGCTTGTTGCACAAATTCCTGCACTAATTATTTCAACGGCCGCCGGTATTGTAATTACCCGTGCTTCCTCAATGTCTACACTTGGTGCTGATATAGCCAAACAGGTTATCGGGCAACCCAAGGCAATTTACGCTGCTTCTGGTGTTTTAGGTTTAATGGGTGTGCTTCCGGGATTGCCATTTGTGCCGTTTATGATTCTTGCAATCGGATTGTTTTTCCTTGGAAATTATGTCAGTAATTATCAGAAAAAAGAGCAAGATGAAGCTGAAGCGGCTGAAGCTGAAGAAGTGGAAGAAGTAGAAGAAGTTGAAAGAATTGAGTCATTTTTACATCCGGATGCTTTTGAAATTGAGATTGGTTATGGGCTAATTCCACTAGTTGATGAAAACCAGGGTGGCAATCTGTTAAATCGCATAACCACAATCCGTAAAAGCCTTGCTATAGAAATGGGTATCCTTGTTCCGGCCATTCGGATACGTGATAATATTCAACTTAAAGCCAGCGAATATATTTTTAAAATTTACGGTATTGAAGTAGCCCGTGGTGAAGTAATGATGGACTATTTCATGGTAGTTAACCCGGATGAAAGGCTTGAGCTTACGGGCATTGAAATGACAGAGCCTACTTTTGGTTTACCCGCAATCTGGGTCTCTGAACAAGAACGTGAAAAAGCTGAGCTTCTTGGAAATACAGTTGTAGAAGCGCCGGCAGTAATTGCAACACACCTAATGGAAATTTTACGCAGTAATTGTTATAAATTGCTCGATCGTCAGGGAATGCAAAAAATGTTAACCGATTTAAAGGAAACACATTCTGCGTTAGTTGATGGTCTTGTTCCTGATATTATTTCTCTTGGAACTATTCAAAAAGTATTAAAAAATTTGTTACAGGAAAAAATACCTGTACGTAATCTGATCGTTATTCTGGAAACTATAGCTGATAATTCGGCCTTTTCGAAAGATTCGGAAGTCTTGACCGAATATGTACGTCAATCACTCGCAGAAACTATTACCGATATGTTGAAGAACCAGGAGAACACAATAACTGTTGCTATGTTCGATCCGGTTCTGGAAGATCATATTATGAATTCGATTAAAACAAATGGGTTAGCTCAAAACTTAGGGTTGGCTCCGGATCAGGTTAGTGCACTTTTCCAGGATATTGCTGAGAAAGTTGAAGAAATAAATATTATGGGGATAAAACCGGCATTGTTGGTTTCACCACAAATAAGGCGCGCTGTACGCAAGTTTCTTGAATCAGTTTTCTCAAATGTCCTGGTAATCTCATATATGGAATTAACACCGGATACAGAAGTTAAGTCAGTTGGATCAATAGGATACCCAAATGCAAGTTAGAATGTATGTAGCAGACAGTCTGCCCAAAGCTCTTGTAAGAGCAAAAACAGAACTTGGCAGTGACATTGTTATTTTGGAAACGAAAAACATAATCAATCATCCTGATTATCCAGGAAAAAGAATGATTCAGGCAACGGTTGGTTTTCAAAATGGACAGGAAAAAGAGGTGAAAAACTGGGAACCACCAATTGTTGATTCGCCAACAAAGCCCAAAAAGAAAAGAACATATCCGGGGTTAACTTCAAAACCCAAGGCTGACAAAAAAACTGTTGCAAGTGAAAAACCAAAAAGCAAACCAGCAAAAAAAAGCAACCAATTTGATAGTCTTATAAGTAATATTTTAGATAACAAACCAAAAGAGCTTGATAAGGAAAAAAATATCCTTGAAGAAATATCCCTTTTGCGCAACGAGATAAAAGAGCTTGGTAAAAAGTCAGATTTTAACAGCAAGCAAATTGAATCTCCGACAGAATTACCGGAAGTGTACCGCGAACTTGAAGAGATGTTAAAAGACAATGGCATTCAGGATGACATGGCGTATTCCTTTATTAAAGAGGCCTATTTGCTTCTGGATGGAAAATCCATTGTCAGCAAAGATGAAATCAGCATGCTGATAAAAACTGAAATGGATCACCTCCTTAAGCCATATAATTTTGACCGCCAGTTAAAAAGCCGCAAACAAAAAGTTATTTTGCTGATGGGACCTACAGGCGTTGGAAAGACAACAATTGCAATGAAACTTGCAGCCCATCCTGATATTTATGGCAATAAAAAAGTCACAATTATATCAACAGATCCTTACGGACCATCTGAGGCACTAAAATCTTTTTCACGGATGAGCGGGACACAAATCCACGAAGAAAAAGACATTGATAAAACCGAAACAATGTTAGAAAAATATAAAAGCAGTGATGTCCTTATTGTTGATACACCGGGGAAAAGCCCATTTGCTCCAAATCAACTGGGCAAAATGGAAAATTTTATAAAAAAGTTAAAACCAACAGATATTTTTCTTGTTTTAAGTGTCGGCTCGGATCTTAAGGATTTGGTTTTGCTATGTGCAAATTACCTCTTGTTAAAGCCCACAGGGATAGCGTTTACCAAATTTGATGAAACGACACAACCGGGTAAGGTGTTTTCCATTTTGGATGTGATCAGTCTTCCTGTTGCATGTTTTGGCGATGGAAAAAGGATTTTTATCGATTTGGAAAAAGGCAATCCACAATATATGTATGATAAAATTTTTGAAAGCAAGGTAAAGGAAATATAATGCTAACAACCCTAGGAAAAGAGATTGGCACCCGCATTGGGGTAGAAGAAGGTTCGGATCAAAAAAAAGCTGAAATTATTGCTATTACCAGCGGTAAAGGTGGCGTCGGGAAATCTTCTCTAAGTGTTAATTTTGCCATTATGTTGCAGCAAATGCGCAAACGTGTCCTGATAATCGATGCAGACATCCATCTTGGAAATGTCGATCTGATTTTAGGAATCCGGACAGAATATACAATTGCTGACGTTCTGAATGATGGTATTGCATTAAGTGATATTATTGTTCCCGGACCTTCAAACATTGATGTACTCCCGGCTTCTTCTGCATCAGGGAAATTATTGGAAATGGAAGATGTTTTTTTAAAAAGATTAGCGGTGGCATTTAAAACAATCGAAACCGACTATGACTACATAATTGTAGATACAGGTGCAGGGATTGCGAATTCAGTTTTATCGTTTTTGCTTGGCGCTGATAAAATTGTTCTGGTTATTACATCCGATCCGGCTTCAATAGCTGATGCCTATGCAGTGATAAAAATTATTAAACGCAATGACCTGGACATCCCGATCATGCTTATCCCTAATATTATGCCAAGCCATGAAGCAGGTGAAAACCTTTATAAAAGATTGAATCTAATGGTTCGCCGTTTTCTCAAATCGGATATTGAATTTGCAGGCACGGTTTTAAAAGACGATTTAATTGCACGTTCGATAAAAATGCAAAAGCCATTTGTTATTAATAGCCCAAATGCGGCGGCCACAAACACAATCCGTGTGCTTACTAAAAGGGTTTTGCAAATGGAAAAGAAAAAACAAAAAGACAATAAAAATGTTTTTGACCGTTTTATCTCAAATAGAAAGATCAAATTCGAATGGGATTAATGCATCGCTTTATTTACAAATTTGCAGTTTTTGTAAGTGTAATCACGCTGGTTACTGCACTGATGAATGGTGTTTCAATTATGACAACCTTTGTAAGAACGGGTTTGGTTTTTTTGGGGACACTCATATTATTTGTTGTTTTTTTAAATGTAATGCGCTGGGCAATTGTTACTACAACAATTATTGAAAAACATGATGAAGAGACTGAAAATGAGCAACAAATGCGTGAAGAGTTATTAAAACAAATGAAAAAAGGATTACATAAAAATAAAACGGATGACCAGTTAATAGGTAAAGAAGACTAATGGAAGTAGCTGTAAAAGACAGAGTACAAAAAGGTGAATTTTTGGTTCAGGAATATTTGAAGACAAAGAATCCACTTATAAAAGATAAGATAGTTGAGTCTTATGGGCCGTTGGTAAAACATATTATAGGACGTTTTAACCTTTCTTACTCTACAACAATATCTGTTGATGACCTTTACCAGTTTGGTATCCTGGGGTTATTAAAAGCTTTAGACCGCTATGACATTGAGATGAATGTTCCTTTTAAAGGATTTGTATATAAACGTATTCATGGGGAAGTAATAGATGCATTACGCCGTGAAGGTGTGATAGGCCGTGATATGTATGAAAAAGTAAAAAATCTTGAGAACTGCGTTAAAAAATTAAGTGCGCAAAATGGCCGTGAACCGGCGATGCATGAAATATGTGATTACCTGGATATTTCTGAGAAAGAATATTATTCAATTTTAAATACCTCTCAAATGACTTACATGACATCTTTAAATACAACCGTATCTGATGAGGAAGGTACAAGTATATATAAAGTGGATACTTTGGAGGATGAAAACCAAATGAGCCCGGAAGAAATAGTCGTAAAAGAAAACATGAAAGTTCGTTTAAAGCAAGTCATAAATAAGCTGCCCGAAAGGGAAAGGTTAATACTTGCCCTTTATTTTTATGAAGAATTGATTTTAGCTGATATAGGAAAAATTCTAAAATTGAGTGAGGCTCGGATCTCACAAATATTAAATAAAACCTTAGTGGAGATTAAAACCAGGTTTTTATAATGGAAAAAATTAAAACAAGTACAGAATCGAGTTCCTATAATTCATATAAGAGACATGAAGGCTCTCATTTTAAGCAGTTCTCAGAAAATATCTATTATGTTCGTGGCGATCTTAGCATGCTTAAAGGCCGTCTTGTTCAGGGTGCAAAACTCGATGCCCGGATTGTTCTTGTTCTTGGTAAAAATAAATTTTTAATTCGTTTTTTGGGCAATAATTATATAATGGAATCTAAAATGCCATTTGCCCGCTTTGATGAAGTGATTGTATCCGTGGAGGAAACTGAACCCATTTTGAAATTGAAAATAATGCCACCGGAAAAAAAGAAACCGCTCCATGGTGGTACGATGGATATAAAAATTTAAAAAATTGGATATAAGATTAAGAGGTTAGAAGTAGCAAGTAGGAAGTAGGATTATGTAGGTCAAAGCTTTATTAGTTTTTCTAATAAGGTGAAAACTTGAATTTGTTATGCATTGAAAAACTGAACAGATACAGATAAATAAGATGAACAATACACATACAACACAGGTACAGGATTACTCAGCAACCATTACTATTTTGGAGCACTTATCGGATGCAATTTTTATCCTAAGTGAAAAAGGCCATATCGAGTATGCCAACAAATCAGCACTTGATATGCTTGGTGTTAGCTCGTTTGAATTAATTAATAAAAGTATTGAAACAATTGTTGAAGGTGATAACGTTATAAAAGAAATAAAGCTGGGCCGGTTTAATGAAACCGAAACAGAATTTAAAGTTAAAGATTTATCCGTTCCTGTATCATTGAGTTTTGGTGTTGTTAAAAATGGTTCCGGTAAAACGAGCTATATCATCACAAGTGCACGAGACATAAGCTGGCGTAAAGAAATGGAGCGTATTCTTGATCAGAAACAGATGATGGCTATGTCTAAAAGCCGTTTTAAAGAGATGGGCGAATTGACAGTAAACATGGTTCATAACCTGAGCCAGCCGCTCACATCTTTGCGGTTAAAGCTGGAATTGCTTCAACGCGAAATAAAGCAAAAACAAATTAGCAAACAAAAAATTGAATCTCATGTAGATAAAATGGCACAACTGCTAAATGTAATTGATTCTACCATTGACAATGCAAGGCGTTTTGCAAACCAGACAGAAGACCAGACAGAAAAAATAATTTCACTGAAAGAAAATTTAGACCATGCATTAGACCAAATGAGTTATGAGTTTACAGAAAACGATATAGAAATTGTTTGTGAATTAGCAGGCTCGGATTATTCTGTTATGGCCAACCCGATTACTTTGCAACAAGTTTTTGTAACACTGCTGCGTATGCAGATGAAACATCTGGTTAATACAAGTTCTTGTAAAGCAAAAAGGAAAATAGTATTAAAAATATCAGATAATCAATCAAAATGGTTGGGGATTTTGGTAACGGCTCATTGCGATTATTCTGTTATAACCCACATCCCTGAAGTTGAAGAATTGAGCATGCAGGAATCATACGAACTGGATTTGAAAGTAGTAAAATTAATTGCTGAAACTTTAGGCGGTGATTTTAACTGGTATCCTCAGGCTCAAAATGGATTTATTTTTTCGATGCGTATCCCAATTGACCTGGATGATGAGAGAAGTCAACTACGCAATATGATAGAACTTTTTCATGATGGGTAGTTTTTTGAAAAATTAAATGAAAGAGAAATAAATTACGGATCCGGTATTTAGTATCAATGCATGCAGAACCAAGGATAAACAGGTAAAATTATGGAAACCAAAAAGTACACAGGGAAAATTATCAGTACAATTTCAAATAAAGGTGGAGTAGGCAAAACCATATCCTCAATTGAAATTGCAAACATTCTTGGTAAGGCCCGTAAAAAAGTTTTATTAATAGATACGGATATGAATACCGGCGATATTTCCATAAAACTAAAATTGCGCAATGAAGTCACATTATTGGAGTTTTTTGAAAAGAAAGAAACAGATTTATCAAACCTTATTAAACACATCCATAATTTTGATCTAATTCCCGGCGCAGGTGGGAACTTTAAATTTGCCAATATCAATTATCTGCAAAAATTAAAATTTATAAAAGCATTTAAAGAAATTTCTGAAAACTATGATTATACAATACTGGATTTAGGCGCTGGTATTGACCGGGTTACACTGGATTTTGCATTGACAGCCGATTATACGACAATTGTTACAACACCCGAAGATATACAAACAGGGTATGGTTGTGCCAAAGCAGCTGCCGAAAGATTGAATGAAAATGAAAAGCGGCTTTCATCAAAAAACAGGGATTATATTAGAGTGCATCAATTCTCGCCATTCTTTATATTTAACAAAGCTAAGAAAAACCAGGCATCTAATATTTTTAGCGGTGTACGCCGTGCTGCAGAAGTCTCAAAATCTAAAGATGATATTAGGTTAAAGCCAAGGTTCCTTGGCAGTGTTCCGCCAGATTATAAATTGGTTGGAAGATCATATTCTGAATACCATACCCCAATCAGTGAAGCTTATCCGACAAGTGAAATGGCAAAAAGTTATAAAGAGATTGCCCACTTTTTCTTAAGTTTAGATAATAATAATGGTTTTCACCACATACATAAAAAAAGTCCAATTGATAAAATATTGAGTTTATTTAAAAATGAAAAAGAACCCGTTCCAGAACTCGAATACTGAGGTTGTCCAGAAAAACGATACCAATTCGTTTGAAATAATCCAACAGCAAGTTGATAGTTACATCACTAAAAGAAAAATTTGGGATAGCTTGCGCCGCAGGTTAACAGGGGTGTTATTTGTCTTAATCCTTGCTGTATCAGCACTTTTATATTCAGGTGAAATTATAAATCTTGTAAAAACCCTGGCAATGAATGATGTTGAATTATTGTTGACCGAAGATGCTGCGCTTATAAAAAAGAGTGCAATGAAGCTTGTGCCGAAAACATATTTTAGTGGATTGGAATTGCCTAAAAATGAGTCACTTACAGAAGAAACCAAATATGCCTTTTTAATCCATAAACTAAATAACGATTTTTACGGGAGCGCTTATAACCTTGCTTTGCTTGATGAACGCTATCTATACACACATATTTCAATGGCCGGATTAAACTATGCGGATCTGTCAAATCTTAACCGGCCCTTTAGCGATGATAGTTCTCAAACCCTTAAAAAATGGTTGTTTAACAAAACAAATTCATCCCTCATGAACAGCGCTTATTACAATCCCATTTTCCAAAAACTTAGTGATGAAATCAATTCCCTTCAAAAGCAATTAAGCGAAAAACTGTCTGAACCTTTTCCAACGGAAGTACAAGATATTGCTAAACACATTTTGGTGAAGAACAATAAAAATGAACTGGAGAGGGATGAGTTAAAGGCAGAGCTTGCCAGCCTTTTTTCCACAAACCCGGTTTTAATAAAAGATGAGCTGGAATTGGAACAACAGCTTGCAGAAAAAAAACAGGAGCTTAATCTGCGATTAGGATTATTCCAGGTTTATCTTGGAAAAGAGTATAAAACCAGGCGTTCGCAAGATGTGTATGGCTGGCTGAATGGCGATTATAAAGGAAAAAATTACTTTGCCTCAAAAGGCCGTAAATATAAAAATCTTATAGATAATACAAAATACAGCGGTGTAGAGAACTTCGTATCAACATTTAAATATAATAACCGTGTTTATAAAAAACTTGACCTTTGGGATAAAACCATCCGGCTCTATAATCCATTGCGCATGCCATTGGAAGTAAAAAACGTTGGTTTGTTTGGCGCCCGCCGGAAGTCAGAAAGAGGCCGTTTTTATAAGCATAAAGGCATCGATCTGATTGCTGATGAAGGAACGCCCGTTTATCCTGTAAAAGATGGTTTTGTGGTTTTTGTTGGAAATAAGCGCAACGGTCATGGCAATCACATAAAAATTATACATGATAACCGCATTGTATCACTTTATTCTCACCTTAAAGATGATCGAATCTGGGAACGGACATTATCTCGTTTTCGCAGTGAGGGACCATTTTGGATCAATACTTTATCGCCATTGGCCAGTGTTGGCACAACCGGAAATATTCCATCAAACGATGCACAATATGGCTATGCTCATTTGCACCTGGAAGTTGAAGTTCATGGCAAACTGGAAAATCCTTTTCAAATGTTTAAAGAATCCTTCAAAGTATACCAGGAATAGTCTGTAATTCAAGATTCATCCTGGTACTGTCATGCTGAGTTTGTCGAAGCATCTCATTAATGAAACATAATAAATCTATATGCTTGATTTTGACCTCTCCTTTTTTAAATTCGTTATACATCAAAAAAAGCAGGTGGACATTAATGATTTCTAATGAAGACAAAGAAAAAATCAGGGCTATTTCCAAAAAATACAATGTTAAGAAAGTTCTGCTTTTTGGTTCTTCCATAGAGCCTTATACCAAAGCAAATGACATCGACTTAGCAGTGGAAGGTGTGGAACCCAGGAATTTTTATAAATATTGTGGAGAGCTTTTATTTGGTTTGTCGAAACCGGTTGATGTTGTGGATCTTAGCAAAAAAAGCCGCTTTACAGATTTTATAACCCGCAAAGGGGTTGTACTTTATGGATGAACTGCGTGAGATGATTGAAATCGAATATGAAAAATTAGAACAAACTATACAAGCATTACCTTCTTCTGAAAAACTCCCATTTATCTCAGAGCTTGAATTAGCAGGTGTAGCGGCATATTTGCACAGTTTTTTTAATGGTATTGAAAATATCTTAAAACGCATTTTTAAATCTTTTAAAATTCCTCTTCCCAGTGGTTCTTCATGGCATACAGATTTATTGAATGATGCAGTTTCAAAATCAATTATCTCCAATGAGTTGAAAACTATGTTGACTGAATATCTTGGGTTTAGGCATGTCTTTGTTCACTCTTATGCTATGGAGCTATATGAAGACAGGATGGTAAAGCTGGTCGATAATATTAAGCCAACCTACCAGCAGTTTAAAAGTGAAATTAATAAATTTACGAAAGACAATTCCATCTAGTACTACAAATCATGAATAACATTGTATTAAATCCATAACCATTCACGTACTTATTGGGTTATCTGCCCTGTTTGCTTTAGATAGTTTGATTGTTGATGATCGAACAGTCACTGGTTACGCACTTGGGTTAGATGGAAACCCGCTTTAAGGTGATGTGTATTTTGCTTTCAACGGAGATACCACTTCTTATCCTATTGGCCCTGGTGGCTGTAGCGGGACAAGTTACACTCCATAGAATGAATTTATAACCTTTTTCTTTTTTTATAGAATTTAGGATACATTTACAAAACGGCAAATTCTTCCCCTAAAACGAAAAAACTTTCCTACTATTTTTAAAGTTTTTCGTAAATAAACTTTTTTACCCTTTTTCAAACCCCATAAAAACAACCCTTTAAACGCATATTTCCAAAGCTGGCACCAAACTTGTATAAAAGCAAAGCACATAGTTCTACATAGCGGAGTTTTTATGCAGTTTGAATTGACCAAACTGAAGCAGGCCATGATGGCCCAGGTCGATCGCAATAATAATGCAGCCAATAATATGGCCAATATTGGGACAACCGGTTTTAAGAAAGACCAGATATTTTTTCATACTTTGTCAGATGAATTGGATATCAGCAAGGATATGACGCATGCCACTAGTTTTGAACAGGGACATCTTCAGGAAACAGGCAATCCATTTGATCTTGCACTTTCCGGTAATGGCTTTTTTATGGTTGAGCTGGAAAATGGGGATAATGCTTTTACCCGTGATGGTGTTTTTCATGTAGATGAAGATGGGGTTTTGAAAAATAAATCCAATATGCCGGTTTTAGGCGAAGGCGGCTGGATAAATATTCTGTCTGAATTTGGAACACCAAGTGATGTTGTAATAACGGAACGTGGTGAAGTGTTTGCTGATGGTAATCTTTTGGATAAAATTATTGTAGCAGATTTTGAAACACCGGATGCTTTGCAAAAAATGGGTGGCAGTCTTTTTAAGGCGAATGAAAGGGCTGTTGAGTTTCAGGTTGATACACCATCAATTAAGCAAGGCTTTCTTGAAGGATCTAATGTGAACCCTGCGCAGGAAATGATTGAACTGATTGAAATTCAACGCAACTTTGAAGGGGTGCAGAGAATGGTGCGGGCATTGGATGATGTCTATAAAAAGGCGGTACAGCAAGTAGGGCAATACAGGACAACGGCGTAAAAACAATTAAGAATTGAGAATTATGAATTAATAATGAAAAACTAAGAATGAAAAATAGTTATCAGATTCCCCTCCTTGGAGGGGTTAGGGGTGGGTTTTTCATACAAAATTAGGGCAATATAGGACGACAGCGTAAAAACAATTAAGAATTGAGAATTATAAATTAAAAATGAAAAACTTAGAATGAAAAGTGACCGTGAGATGCTTGGATCAAAAATGATAAACATCATTCCAGCATTCCATTATTCCAACTTTTCATCATTTCATTAATTCGTCAAGCACCGGTTTTAAGGATGGGTATTAAAAACAGGAGAAAATAATGAGAGCATTAAAAACAGCAGCACTTGGCATGACAGCACAACAATTGAACGTAGATGTTATTGCCAACAATCTTGCCAACGTAAACACGACCGGTTACAAAAAAACATCCATTGAGTTTCAGGATTTGCTTTATGAAACCATGCAGACCGGTAATCGTGATGGTCGCAAAGGAAATGAAAATCCTTCGGGAATTCAAATTGGTTTGGGTAACAGGCCAATTTCAACATACCGTTCTTTTTCGGAAGGCACGATTGCCGAAACAGGTA
Organism: Calditrichota bacterium; assembly: GCA_013112635.1. Classification (NCBI taxonomy): domain Bacteria; kingdom Pseudomonadati; phylum Calditrichota; species Calditrichota bacterium. The sequence goes on from JABFGF010000001.1 coordinate 296,390, forward strand.
ATCCTCTGGATGTGGCTATAACCGGCAAAGGTTTTATCCAGGTAGAAATGCCGGATGGAAGTTTGGCCTATACGCGCGATGGCGCTTTGAAAGTAAATGCAGAAGGCTCAATTGTGACAAATTCTGGTATAAAAATCTCGCCGGATATTTCGGTTCCGGATAATGTAAAAGGAATTGCTATCAGCCAGGATGGAGTTGTTTCAGTTTTATTGAATGGCGAGGCAGAAGCACAGGAAATAGGGCAAATTGAATTAGCTTCATTTATGAACCCGGCCGGATTGGAAGCCGCAGGCGGAAACTTGTTTTTGGCTACCGAGGCATCTGGAGATGCAGTATTTGGAAACCCCGGTGAAGAAGGTTTAGGGCTGCTGTATCAGGGCTATCTTGAAAAATCAAATGTCGATGTTGCCAACGAAATGATAAACCTTATCGTGGCCCAGAGAGCTTATGAAATTAATGCAAAAGCTGTGAAAACTGCGGATGAACTTATGTCCATGGCGAATAACCTTAAACGGTAACTTCGGCAAGCTCAGTTACCGGATCGAACCCGAACGCATTGATGGGTATTTTCGGTAAGCTCAGTTACCGGATTGAACCCTGAGCGTGTCGAAGGGTGTTTCGATAGGCTTAACAACCATTATAATATGCGAAAAGCAATATGAATACACTCAAACAAACATCAATAATTATCTTCTGCATTTTTAGTTTTTCTGTGTTGAGTGCACAGGATGTCTATAGCACAATCAAGGAAAAAACGTCTAATCTGTTTCTTGAAAAACTGGATATCACTAAAGATGAATTGCAAATATCGTTTAACAATCTACCGGATAATCTTGAAAAGTATAATAAAAATACAATCGAAGTCTATTCACAAAAACACATTTTGAAACCCGGTAGTCAATCGGTGTGGGCACGATTTAGAAATGGACATAAAGTCGTAAAAAAAATACCGTTAAATATATCGGTTTTTGTTGTAAAAGACGTAGTTGTTGCCGGGCAAAGAATTAAGCGAAACAGCAGTTTGAGCAACTCAAATCTTAAACTTGAAACCAAGCATCTGGGCAAAGATTGGGATCAATACTTTTTCACATTAAAGGAAATAAACGGATCTGAATCTAAACGGCTGATTAAAAAAGGAACAGTGCTTACAAAAAGGATGGTTCAGGCGAAACAGCTTGTTCATAGTGGAAATCCTGTTCGCGTGGAGCTAAAATCCGGTGGACTTACAATTACTACAAATGGGATTGCTAAACAAAACGGTGCCTTTGGGGAGCAAATCAAATTAAAATTAGATAAAACAGGGAAAACCATTCAGGGGATTGTATCATCACAAAACCTGGTAATAGTGTCTCAGGAGTAAAAAATGAAAAAAACAATTTTAGCAGTTTTGGTTTTATTGAGCATTAACATTTTGAGTGCTCAATCTTTATACAGCGATTTAAAAGCTCATGAAGTAGGTGATATTCTTTCGGTTGTAATTGTAGAAAGTGCCAATGCCAGCCGCGAATCAAGCTCAAACAGTAATTCCAATAGTGATATGAAAATGGATGCATCGGCAAATGGAAATATTGCTTCTTTTTTACCGATTTTTGGAGGAGGCAGTTCACTATCCAGCTCTTATGATGGTGGCGATGGAACGGAGCAGAAAGAGAAGCTTACCGGCAGGATCACTGTTCGAATCACTGAAAAAACAACAGGTGGCATGTACAAAATTCAAGGTGAAAGAACGTTAAATGTTAACGGTGAAGAGAACCTTATGGAACTTCAGGGTTTTGTCCGGCCGCGGGATATATCTACAAATAATTCTGTTTTCTCCTATAATGTAGCAGATGCTCAGATCACTTATAAAAAAGGCGGGATTACAAATATTGTTAATGATGGATTTTTTAGCAACATGTTTGTCAAAATTATTGGCTTGGCCATGGTGGCTTCATCTTTGGGATATTTAGCGTTAAAATAATTTTAAGATTGAAAGAATGTAAGAATGAAAAATTTAAGCACTCATATAGATGAGTGGAAAAAGTAGGAGTCGTTTTTGGTGTCGAATTCTTAATAATCCAAATAATGTGATAGAAAAAGCAAGAATCGAAAATCCAGAATCCAGGATCAAAAAAAATGAAATTAACAAAAAAAATATTTACAACACTTTTTCTTTCAGGCATGATAATTCAAACATTATCAGCTCAGGTAAGGATAAAAGATATTGTAACTGTTGAAAATTCGCAACAAACAGCTCTTATTGGATATGGCCTGGTAGTTGGATTGGGTGGAACAGGCGACCGTTCATCCGGCAACCGTGGAGCAGTTTTCACCGTTCAAACGATTAGCAATATGCTTGAACGTTTTGGGATAACTGTACCAAAGGAGCAATTGCGAACCAGGAATGTCGCTGCTGTTATGGTTACCGCGAAGGTAAGACCATTCAGTATTGTGGGATCACAATTTGATGTTGTGGTTTCGTCATTAGGCGATGCAAGCAGCCTTGAAGGGGGCGTGTTGTTACCAACACCATTGATGGATACTGCGGGCAATAATTTTGCAATGTCGCAAGGCCCGCTCTCTATCGGGGGATATAATGTAGAAACAAAAGCAGGCGAACAACTGAGAAAAAATCATGCTTTGGTTGGACGTGTTCCTAATGGTGCTTCTTTAACACAACTGCCGCCAAATCAATCTTTGGATATTTCTAAACCCTTACATCTGTTTTTAATTGAACCAGACTTTTCTACCGCGAGCAGGATTGCAGAAGCGATAAATGGTGGGGCAGATCAGGACAGTTCCGGTTCTGCGCAGGCATTGGGACCCGGAATTGTTGAGATTAAATTTCCGGATTCTTTGAAAACACAAATGGAAGCGATGCGTTATTTATCATCTATTGAGGTTTTACCGGTGGTTACAGATGTTGAAGCTCGGGTGGTAATTAACGAACGAACCGGGACAATTGTAGCGGGTGGAGCTGTCAGTATCGGGGAAGTTATGATCTCGCATGGCAGTTTAACAATCCACACACAAAGTGCGCCGGTCATTTCGCAGCCAAATCAGTTTAGCAGTGGCGGGCAAACGGTTGTAGCCCAGGTAACAAATACGGTTGCGGAAGAGGCAGATGCTCAAAGTGCAGTTATTAATGAAACAACCACGGTAACCGATTTGGCTTTGGCACTGAACACAATTGGCCTCAAACCAAGGGATATCATTGCCGTTTTTCAGGCTATAAAACAAGCCGGTGCTTTAAGGGCACGCTTAATAATAAACTAAATTACATTTTTGGGATTAGACACTTGGAACCAGGAAATATTAAAATGGCACTTCAGACTGTTATTAATAACCAGATAAAATCTGTAGAAGATAAAACTGGGAAGATGTTTAATTTGGAAAGAGATCAGACTAATAAAACTAAAAGTTTAGAAAAACAAATACCACTCGACCAAATAGACAAAGAGGATTTAAAGCTAAGAGAAGCCAGCAAAAAACTTGAAGGGCAGTTTTTATCTCTTTTAATAAAATCAATGGAAACAACTATTCCCAAAGACGGACAGAATAAACAAAGTCTTTCCACCATGATGTTCAGTTCCGTAATGGGAAAAGAGATGTCAGAAAGTGGTGGTATTGGTTTGGCCGATTTTTTTTATAAATCCTTAAAAGAAAATGGTACTGATGCTTTGCAGAAATTGTCGGAAACGGGAACCTATAATCCATATTATGCGCCATCATTGACGGGAGATAATGATGAATAATCTACAAAAAAAGAATCAACAATTACTGGATGAAATCCATTCAATTTTAACAGAAGAGGTGGTTTTATACGAAAGCCTCGCAGATACAGCCTACCAAAAACAAAAAGCAATTTTAGAGAATAATGTCCAATCGTTGGCAAAGTTTACAGGTTTGGAACAGACGTTTATTCGAAAAGGAAATGCATTGACATCAAAGAGATTGGAAATGACCTCAGAACGGGGAAAGAATCACAAGAAAAAAATAATGTCGCTCGCATCTTTTATAGGTTTAAACAATCTACTAAAAAATGAAGAATGGGTTGGAATGGAGAACCGTCTGAATAAAGCTTTAACCAAAGTGAAACGCCTGAACCAGGAAAATTCAATTTTATTAAAAACTTCAATCAATTTTGTTCAGGATTTGATTAGGCTTTACTACCCGAAAAATGAGAGTGAATCAAAAATTTATACACGAGATGGAAAAACCGAGGCTCAAAAAAAGGCTGTAGTAGATTGTGGCGTTTAAAAATTGAAAATTGAATATTGATAATTGTAAGATTTTAATATTGAGGTAGGAGCTTTCTCCAGAAAGCGAAATAATGAAGGTTCTTATCAGAAATCGAAGCAAAAGGTAACCCAGGTTATGGCAAAAAGTCTTGCTGCCTGATAATGAAAAATGAAAAAATTAAATGAGATTACGAAAGAAAAACTATGTCAATATCATCTTTATTTGAGATAGGCCGCCGCTCACTTTCCGGGTATCAAACAGCGATTGATACTACCTCAAATAATATTGCAAATTCAAACAACGAGGGATACACAAGACGCCGCGTTGATTTAAATAATCTCACCACTATCAATGGTTTTGCAGGATTTGGTTCGGGGGTTGATGCCAGTAGTTTAAGCAGGATGCGCGAAAAATTCGCAGAATATTCTCTTTGGCGCGAAAATCACAACTTAGGCAAGTATGAAAAAACAGAAACACTTTTAACGCAAATTGAATCTATTTTTGGTGACGACAGCGACGGCTCCTTACAAAATGTTTTAAGTGAATTTTGGAATTCCTGGAATGATCTTGCAACTGAGCCGGAAAGTGAATCATACCGTACTTTAGTAAAAAATAAAGGCCAGCTTCTGGCAAATACTTTTAGAAGCACACATACTCGTGTGGTTAAACTTCAGCGTCAGTTAGATCCTGAATTATATGAATCTGTTGCCATGATTAATAAAATGAGTGAGCAACTGCTGGAAATAAACCAGCAATTACGGTTGGGCAACTCACCAGACTTGATGGATCGGCGAGACCAGCTTATCACAGATCTTTCGCATATAATTAATATTGATGTTAAAGAAAAGGATAACGGAGAAGTTAGCATACTTTTTGGCGGGCACATTTTAATTTCTGAAAATAAAGCAAATGCCTTAGAAGTAAATATAGACCGGACAAATAACCTGCATGCTGCGACAATAACTTTTAAAGACAGCGATTTTGAACCGGATATTGATGGTGGCAGTTTGTCTGGTTTGCTAAATGTTTTTAATGAAAATATACCAAATTATCTCGATCAGTTAGATACGCTTGCCAATAGCATTTCCGAACAGGTTAACTCAGCACACTCCGCAGGATATAATTTAGCTGGTACAACCGGTATTAACTTTTTTAACTCAGGAAGTTCGGGAGCAGCAAATTTACAGATGAACCAGGCAGTAATTAATGATCCGACTTTGATTGCAACACGAGGAGCTACAGAGGGAGTTGGTGCAAATTCAGTAGCAGAATCCATTTTTAATTTACAATTTGATACGTTTGTTGCCAATGAAACTCCGGCTGACTTTTATATTTCACTTGTTACAGAAATAGGCTCGGAGATTGATGATGCCAGCTTTTTACGATATAGCCAGGAATTAATTACACAACAATTGCAAAATCAGCGGGATGAAATCAGCGGTGTTTCACTCGATGAAGAAATGACCAAGCTTGTACAATATGAGCAGGCATATCAGGCAGCGGCAAAAATTATCCAGACTGTCGATGAAATGATCAACACTGTATTGGAGCTTGCGTAAAATATAAGTACATGGAAGTATAGTTGAGTTAATACATGGATAAGTATCTATAAGTGGTAGGAAAATAAAATGCGTATAACCCAGGCAATGATCACCAGAAATGCTTTATTACGGGTGAACCAAAACCGCAGTAATATGGCTGAGATTCAAGAGCACATAGTTACAGGCCGAAAAGTAAACAGGGCTTCGGATGACCCTACATCTTTTGCAAAAGCGGAACGTTACAAAGCTACTTTGCAGGAAAACGAACAATATCTGAATAAAATTAAATCTGCCAATGGCTGGATTAATAATTCGGTTTCCTTATTGGAGCAAATGGCTGATATTTCTTTGCAGGCCAGAGATATTGCCAATAAAGGTGCCGATGGTCAATCGGATGCAGAAGTACGTGCAACCTTAGCTGGCAGCCTTGATGCTCTGATTAATGAAATGCTCTCTTTAAGTAATTCTCAACATTTGGGTAAAAGTGTGTTTGCCGGTTCCGCAACAAAAACAGGAAATCCATTTGTGTATTCAGCGGGTGTCGTTTCTTATATTGGGAACGACAAACAAATGACCCGTTCCTACTCAGAATCAGTGAGTGTGACGATTAATACAACCGGACAAGAGATAATGGATACCGGGGTTTACGCAGCAATGACAGATTTAATGAATGCATTAAATGCCAATGATGAAGCGGCAATCAGGGCTCAGATAGACGTGCTAAAAACATCGTCTGAAGGGATAATTGCACTAAGTTCAGAGATGGGTGCCCGGTCAAAAAATGTACAACTAATTCAATCACGATTGGAGCAATCTAATTTTGATTTACAAACCTTTTTATCAGATGAGCGTGATGCAAAAATAGATGAAGAAATAGTGCGCTTTAAAGCAGAGGAATTTGCTTACGAAGCAGCATTACAGGCTACTTCAACTGCAATGCGCATGAATATTATGCAGTTCATTTAATACAACAACAAAACATGTCTAAAGAAGATTTAACTGAAATAGTACCACCTAAAACCGAACTTGATTTAAATGAAATTTTGGCAAATGCGGAAATCAATGCAGTTGCAAATTATAATCCTAACCCAACACTTCCTGTTTGTTTTATAGTTGGCGCCCCAAGTAGTGGTACAACTTTTATATTGCAATGGCTTGCCGCGACCAATGCTTTTACATACCCAACAAATTTAATTTCAAAATTTTATATGGCTCCTTTTATTGGGGCAAAAATTCAAAAAATGCTTAGTGAGACAGATTCTTCGCCTCTGAACAGAATAGGGCATATTGATAAAAACTGGAAAGCTGTTTTTGAATCTGATCTGGGCAAAACAGATGGCTTATTGGCCCCAAATGAGTTTAATAAATTTTGGGAAAGATTTTTTCCTTCAAGAAATGATGACGGAATAAAACAGAAAAAAGATTCTTATCCTAATATGTTGATTTTGGGATCTGAATTGGCTGCATTAGAATCTGTATATAATAAACCGATTGTAATGAAAGCTGTTTCTTTAAATAGCCAAATTGAACAACTCGCAAAACAAATCCCAAATGCAATTTTTTTATTTATCAAACGAGATACGTTTTTTAATATCCAATCACTTTTAATACAGAGAAGAAAGTTGGAAGGGACTGCCGATTGGGTTTCTTATAAACCACCGCAATATAAAAAATTAAAGAAATTGAACATATATAAGCAGCTTGCCGGCCAAGTACATTTTACAAATAAGCTAATTACAAAAGGATTGATGAAAGTACCCAAACACCAAAAATTAATATTTAATTATGAGGATTTTTGTGTTGATCCCATACATTTTTGGGGCAGGTTAAACAATCGCTTTAATAAACTTGGTTTTACATTACATAAAAATTATGACGGTTTGGACTCTTTTACCTCGTTAAATAAGATAAAAGTGGACAAAAAAGAGAAAGACAGGATTGCTGCAGCTTATTATTCACTTTTTGGTGACGATATTACACCTAAGTAAGTGATAAAACTTATCTTAAAAGAAAAAAACCTGAACATAATAGATTGACACGAATGACGGAATTTGAAGAAATCGGCGGATATTTTGAACTTGAACTGCCCTTAGGAAACGAGTATCATAATAACGCACTTCGCTTTAATACAGCCCGGAATGCTCTCAGTTATTTTCTTCTTAAAAATAAAATTACTGATTTGTATATACCTGTTTATATATGCGATAAAGTTGTAAATACTATAAAACAGGGAAAAACACGGATACACTTTTATCACCTGGATGATAACTTTAGTCCCTTGTTGAGTAAGGATGAAATCGGTGATGCTTATATTCTATTAGTCAATTATTTTGGCATTTGCGAAAAAGTGATTAATAAGTGCATTAAAAAATTTGATAATGTTATTTGTGACAATGCCCAGGCTTTTTTCTCAAACCCGGAAAGCGATGTTGTAACCTTTTATTCACCCAGAAAATTTTTTGGTGTAGCTGATGGCGGATATATCTATGCTAATGGTTTAGAATGTGAGAATGTTGTCCAGGATGACTCCACTCAGAGATATATGTCTCGTTTGGTGCGCATAGATGGCGGTTTTCAGGCTGGTAATTTTCTTTATCGAAATTCTGAACAGCTGCTAAACAGGGCCAAAATTCGCAGGATGTCCGGATTAACACAGAAAATCCTGTCTTCAATTCACTATGATGAGGCATGGGAAAAACGCCAGGAAAATTTTCATTATTTACACAAAAACTTAAAAAAAATTAATCTTCTTAAACTCAATTTAAGGTCCGTTCATGGGCCAATGGTTTATCCTTTAATGATTAGGCAGGATGGTTTAAGAAATTTCCTGATTGAGAATAAAATCTATATCCCGCAATATTGGCCTGAAGTGAGTTTTAGAACACACCAGGGATCTTTCGAATATCAATTGGCAAATGATATGTGCCCACTTCCGATTGATCAGAGGTATTCCAAAAAAGAAATGAATATTATCCTTGAACTAATCAATAAATTTCTTGATAAAACTCAACTTCCTGTTAGTGAATTACCTGATGAAATTGAAGATAAAGAATTGGTGGTAAATTCTTCCGCTTAAAATGAAAAACTTTCCTGAAAAATACTGCTAAAAGTAGCCAACCTCCTGTTTTGCCCTTATTTGTCAGTATCTTAGAATTAATACACTACTGGCATAATATTTGACCTTTATCCCACATTAGCTCTGTAAATTTAAATTTAGGGAATGAATAATACCTGTTTGTATGCAAATTTTGGTATTGTTTTTATTGTTATGACAGGATATTCCAGTTCAAAATATGCGCAATCTTTATCTGAATTTGGAAAACCCGTTTTTTTAAAAGGTAGTAATGCATGGGTTTTGCAAAGAGATATTTGTAATTCAGGGTTAAAAGATGCCACCGGTTGTTACCCGATTTTTAGTTTAGAAAATTGGAATATGCTGGCTGAAGACTTACGTGCCAAAGCAGAGTCCTGGATAACTTTTTCCGTTGTGACTGATCCTTTTGCTGATTTTTCTGAGCAGGAATTGCGAAGCATTTTTACAGACAAGTGTTATTCATTTAAAAAACACTTTGTTGTTGATCTTCAAAAGGATTGGCAATTTTATTTAGATAAAAACCACAAACGAAATGCTAAACGGGCCTTAAAAACATTACAAATTAATCGAATTGAACAATCAGAAGATTATTTGGATAGTTGGGTTGGCTTATATTCAAATCTCGTAAAAAAACACAAGATTAGAGGAATTGCCCGGTTTTCTAAAAAATCATTTAAAGAGCAATTCCAGGTACCGGGTTTCCTTTCATACAAAGCTGTTCTCGATGGTCAGATTGTCGGAATGGTGCTCTTTTATGAAGCAGGCAACAAAGTATACTATCACCTTGCTGCATATACTGAAAGCGGCTATAAAAACAACGCTTCTTTTGGAATATTTTTTAAAGCAATAAGTGATTTTGCTGACTTAGGAAAAAAATGGTTAAACCTTGGCAGTGGGGCGGGTTTAAAATCGACGGAAGATGGGTTAACCCGGTTTAAAAAAGGTTGGGCAACTGATACACGCACTGCTTATTTCTGTGGTAAAATTCTTGATAAAGAGATTTATAACAAACTTTCTAAAGGCGCAAACCCCGACTCTGGTTTTTTTCCATTGTACAGAAGTAATGGAGGAAGCGAATGAATCCTGATGAGTTTTCCCAAAGCCTTGATACACTTGAAGATATAAAGAAAAAAAACAATCAAATTTTTGTTACACGGCCGGACTTGCCGCCATTGGATGAATTTGTAGAATATCTTGAAAAAATCTGGGATAAACGTTGGGTTACAAATAATGGTTTGTATCATCAGCAATTTGAACAGGCCTTAGCCGATTATCTTGGTGTTAAATATGTCAGCTTGTTTTCAAATGGTACTTTGGCTCTTGTCGTGGCGCTTCAGGTAATGCGTATAACAGGTGAAGTAATCACCACACCTTTTAGTTTTGTTGCGACAACCCATGCCTTAAACTGGAATAAAATAAATCCGGTATTCTGCGATATTGATCCCCAAACACTCAATCTTGATCCGGAAAAAATTGAACCTTTGATAACACCAAAGACAGCTGCAATTCTGCCGGTTCATGTTTATGGCAACCCGTGTAATGTTGAGAAAATTGGCCGAATAGCAGATACTTATGGGCTTAAAGTTATATATGATGCTGCACATGCTTTTGGAGTAAAAAAGAAAAACGAGTCAATTCTTAATTTTGGTGATTTATCGGTGCTGAGCTTCCATGCAACTAAAATATTTACAACAATGGAAGGCGGGGCAATAGCTACAAATGATGAAAAATTAAAGACACGGATTGATTATCTGAAAAATTTTGGTTTTGCTGATGAGACAACTGTAATGGCGCCGGGAATTAATGGTAAAATGAATGAAATGCAATCTGCTTTAGGAATTGTTCAATTGAAATATATTGATGAAAGAATCCAAAAAAGAAAATCTTTGACGCAGTTGTACAGGGATATTCTATCAAATATTAATGGGATTTCATACTTGCCTGAATTAGAAAATGTTACTCATAATTATGCTTATTTCCCGATTTTTATTGAAGCAGAAAAGTTTGGTTGTGCCAGGGATGCGGTTTACGAATTTCTGAAGGATAATGAAATATATGCCCGGCGTTATTTTTATCCTTTAATCAGTCATTTTCCTATGTATCGTGGATTGGCTTCATCTTCACAGGATAATCTTCCAATTGCTGAAGAGGCGGCTAAAAGAGTAATTTGTCTTCCTCTTTACCCGGAAATGAGCACTGATGATGTTTTGAGAATAACAAATTTAATAAATCAAAAAGCAATATAAATCTGTCATTCCTGAATATTTTTATCATGAATCTAATTTTGATGCGGATTCCCGTTTTGAACATACAAGAAAGACATTATTGTTAACACAAAGTTTATCAAAATGGACAAAAGAAAATACATATTTGCCGGAAACCGCTTCAATGTTTTGCAGGAGATGTTGAAATTAGAACTGAACGTTATAAAAATATTTGCAGTAAAGAATTCATGGTTGGAGAAAGAACTAATCAAAAAAAATATTGGTTATGAAATCCTTCCGGCAAAAGAAGAATTTGTCGAACAGGTGCAACGGATAACTTTTGATTTTTTTATTTCAAATGGGCTTCCGTACATCTTGCCCATTTCAAAATTGGTAGAAAATACAAAAAGGAAATTTATAAATATCCATCCTTCATTTTTGCCCGATTTACGCGGAGCTGATCCGCAACCCGGAGCGCTATTATTTGGGCGGGACTCTGGTGCAACATGCCATTATATGAATGATCAAATCGATGCGGGCGCAATTATTAGCCAGACAAAAATTGAATATTCTAAAAAATTTGATGCCGGGTTATTGTACCAATTATCTTTTTTGGCTGAACAGGATGTTTTTAAAGAAGCATGGAAAAAAGATTTCATCTCAATCAAAAATCAAGGAAGTGTTGACCGCTTGTATTATTCGTTTAAAACAAAAGATTTGTACTTTGATTTTAATGATTCTTCCCATGATATAATTCGTCGCATTAAAGCTTTTAATACACCAAATAAAATGGCCAGGTTTTTATTTAACTCAAATGAAATTTTGATAGAAAATGCACAGCTGATTGAAAATGAATTTATGAATTATAAATATCAAAACAATTCAGTAAATGAAGTGGTTGTTGTTTATGAAAGCAGCCTTGTGGTTAAAAAAGAAGATGGATTTCTAAACCTTAAAATGAGCGACGGATATCTTGAAAATCAACCTTCAGTAGGCGATGTTTTATCATGATGAGATGGTTAAAAAAAGGACAAATATTTGATCCATCTGATCGTTTTCCGTGGATGAAAGCTTATGCCCAGGTTCCAACAGCAATAGTGGTTGAAGGAGTGCTTCGTATTTTTTTTACTACACGTGGATTACCGGATGAAGACGACCAATATATTAGCCGGATTGGTTTTATAGATGTAAACCCGGTAAATCTGTCAGAAGTATTATATGTCCATGATCAGCCTGTTTTAAACCATGGTAAACCCGGGACTTTTGATGCGTTTGGAGTAATGCCTGGCAGCATACATTTTTCTCAGGACAAACAAGAAATAGAGCTGTATTATACTGGCTGGGCTCGCCGCACAGATGTGCCTTTCTCGACTCAAATTGGATGCGCAACCACCAAAGATAATGGACGAACATTTTCACGGAAACATATCGGGCCATTGCTTGGATTGGACTCACAAAATCCTTATCTCATAAATGGGCCATTTAGCTATTTTGATAATGGGATGCAGCACATCTGGTATGCCTCGGGTAAAGAGTGGATTTTTGCTAATGGCAAATATGAAATTGTGTACCAAATAAAACATGCCGTCAAACGAGATCGTTACCACTGGGAAAGAGAAAAGGGTTTTTGCGTACCGGCAAGAATAACAAATGAAGCACAAAACAGGCCTGTTGTCCAAAAACTAAATGATAAATTTCATATGTGGTATTGCTATAGAGAGGCACTTGGTTTTAGAGAAAATGATGGGGCCGGGTACCGTTTAGGACATGCGGTTTCCGATGATCTTGCCAGTTGGAAATTGGATGATAATTTTACAGGATTGGAATTAAGCGAATCCGGTTGGGATTCTGAAATGATGGCTTATCCATTCATAATCACTGTGATGAATAAAACGTATCTTTTTTATAACGGAAATTATTTTGGCAAAAATGGTTTTGGCTATGCAGAACTTACAGGAGTATAAGATGGAGTATCTCGAAGGTAAATTTGAAACAAAAAAGTTTTCTGATAAAAAAAGGCCTTATATGGAAGGATTGCAGACAATTCTAAATCTTGGATATGACCAGGAGGATTTTATTCATCATTTTCCTGCTTTTACAGGACACATGACAATAGCCCGGTTTCTCTCATTATATGAGGCTTATAAAATGGTGAAGGATGTGGCTGGTCATGTAGCAGAAGTCGGTGTTTATAAGGCAGCCGGAACATTGTTTTTTGCAAAGCTGCTGCAAATATTTGAGCCTGGTTCCCTCAATCTTGTACATGGTTTTGATTGGTTTGAAGGCAATCATGTTACAGAAGAAGAGAAAAATGTTTTAGAAGGGTCTTATAAAGAAGATTATGGACGGGTAAAAAAATTAGTCGAAGCACAGCAACTTGAAAATTTAGTCCATATTCATAAATTGGATGTGGTTAATGAATTATCCGAATTTTTTGATGAAAATCCGTATATGCAGTTTAAAATGGTTTTTCTGGATGCCGGGATGTACGAAGTAGTAAAATCCAGCATTGAGAGCTTTTGGCCACGCCTGACCAGCGGCGGTATTATGATTTTTGACCAGTTTAACCATGAACTATCTCCAGGCGAAACCCGCGCCATTAAAGAGTTATTGCCGAATGCTCAAATAAAAATATTTCCATTTGGCTGGATGCCGACGGCATATGTAATTAAACCATAAAATACAGGATCGTTTTAACGGAAATATCTTCCCCTTTTAAGCAATTCATTCCTCTATGATTTCAAATTAGAAATCAAAAAACCCCCATTTTATGCACCTTGGCAAAGATTAATCCGGTGGCATAGTATTTGAAATATGTCTTGCATTAACTATACATAAAATATCTTTCGGTATCGTGAAAGCTGATATCGAAAATAAAAAGTAACATTGGAGCACTTAAAATGAGTGACAAGTTAAACACTTTAATGTCTGATCTGTTACGGCTGGAAAGCAGCCAGGTGACTGATGACTTAAAGATGCGTGACAGTGATGTGTGGGACTCTTTAAAACACATGGAATTGATTGTGTCCATTGAGGATGCTTTTTGTATCGAACTTGAGTCAGAAGAAATTGTGCAAATGGATAGTGTTAAAGCCATAAAAAAAATACTGGCTCAAAAAGGGGTGCAAAATTAATGGAGCTTACGGGCAAACAGGCGCTTATATCCGGTGGAGTGAAAGGTATAGGCAAAGAAGTGGTGTTATTGCTTTTAGAAGCTGGCGTAAGTGTTGGCGTTTTGGATAATGATTCTTCAGGATTAGAAAAACTTAAAGCAGAACTTCCCGATATTTCAACTTATGATTGCGATATTTCTGACTATTCAAATGTCGAAAAATCTGTGGATACATTTTTTAAAAGCGCCGGTAAAATTGATATCCTAATCAACAATGCAGGTATTTTGTTTAATCGACCATTGGTTCAGTTTAATGCATTAGGAATCGAAAAACATGATCCTGCTGAGTGGCAAAAAGTAATTGATGTAAACTTGAATGGTCCATTTTATCTGGCTTCTTGTGTGGCGGCAAAAATGCTGGAAAAACGCACAAGAGGTGTAATCGTTAACATCAGTTCTATAAGTGCAGCAGGCAATAAAGGGCAGTCTGCGTACTCAGCAGCGAAAGCAGGGTTAAATGCGTTAACTGCGACCTGGGCAAAAGAATTGGGTGTTATGCGAATACGCGTTGTCGGTGTCGCTCCGGGTTATTCAGACACAGATTCAACTCATTCAATTTTAAATGAAGAAATTCTAAAAGAACTAAAAACAGAAATTCCTTTACGCCGGCTTGGCAAACCACAGGAAATAGCCAAGGGCATATTATCTGTAATTGAAAATGATTTTTTTAATGGGAAAGTCCTTCAGCTTGATGGTGGAATGGTTGTTTAGCAGGATTAAGAATGTATATCTATAATTTAAACCAGCGCTTTAAACAAATAGTCGAGAAGTTCCCTGACAGGGTCGCTCTCTCTTTTCCTGAAGGTGATAAGGTTAAGTATGGAGAACTTAATCTATTATCAGACAGAATTATGGTGTTTTTACAAGCGATGGCAATTACAAAAGGTTCTGTCGTTGCGATTTATGGTGAAAAAAATGTTTTCACTTTCGCAGCTATTTTAGCCTGTTTGAAATCAGGAATCACCTACACTGTTTTTGATCCTCAAAGTCCAATGGACCGGTTGCAACGAATTTTCTCAACCTGCAAACCATCAGCAGTGTTTTGTTCTAAGGAGACGTTGGAAGTATTTAAAAAACATTTTGGAGATGAAACACACGTATTTGAAAACAACTTTAATCAAATACATGAGGATATTTCATCCATAAAAAAGGCAGATTTTCCAGCTTCTACTCCGGCGTATATAATGTATACATCAGGTTCTACCGGTTTACCGAAAGGTGCATTAATAACCCACGGTAATATTCTCAATTTTATTAATTGGGGAAGGGATGAGTATGGAATCACAGAAGATGATATTTTGACAAACGTAAACCCACTCTATTTTGATAATTCTGTTTTTGACCTGTACAGTGCCATTTTTAATGGAGCAACTCTTGTTCCTTTTTCACAGGATCAGGTTCAAACGGGGCCACGGTTTTTAGAATTAATTGATGAAACTGGCTGTACGCAATGGTTCTCTGTGCCAACCATGTTAATTTTTCTTCAGACTATGCGGGCCTTTAAACAAGATAGTTTTAAATCTATCAAGCGCATAATTTTTGGCGGTGAAGGCTATCCAAAGGCACGCTTAAAAGCATTGTATACTCTTTTTGGACACAGGATTGATTTTTACAATGTCTATGGTCCAACGGAATGTACGTGCATTTGCTCTAATTATAAACTCAGTTCTCAAGACTTTGAAAACCTGGAAGGGTTTCCCCCAATAGGAGCGATAATCGGCAACTTTTCCTGGCAAATTGTTGATGAAGATTTGTCTCCGGTTGAAAATGATTCTCAAGGAGAATTATGCCTCTTAGGGCCAAATGTTGGTGCTGGTTATTACAAAGATCCTGAGAATACATCTAAAAATTTTATTACCAATCCCCAGAATGAAGCATTTTCTGAACCTATGTATCTAACAGGCGACATTGTCCATTATAATAGTTCTGATGGCAAAATTTATATTCATGGCCGCAAAGACAATCAAATAAAACATATGGGTTACCGCATAGAGCTTGAAGAGATAGAAACAGCCATTTGCAGGCTGGATTATATTGATCAGGCTTCAGTTGTCCATGGCTTTAAAATGGGGATTAGCAGGTTGGTTGGAGTGGTTTGCACAAATAAGGAAATAAATGAAACCCGTATGAGAAATGATTTAAAATCATTCTTGCCGGATTATATGATCCCGAATGAGTTCCATTCTGTTTCAGCTTTGCCAACCAATGCAAATGGGAAAATTGACCGCCAAAAAATTTCTGAATTGTACATAAAAGGATACAGGAATGTCTCATGAGTAAAGTAGTAATATTTGGACAGGGTATGATTGCAGACGAGGCCTATTTTTATTTAACCAATGATAGCGAACATGAAATTGTAGCTTTTACTGTGGATGCAAAGTATAAAACTAAAGATGAGCAGTATGGCTTGCCAGTTGTTCCGTTTGAAGAAATAAAAGACAAGTTTCCACCAAATGAATATAAAATGTTTGTTGCTGTGGGTTATCAAAAATTGAATCAGTTACGCGCAGAAAAATACAATCAGGCAAAAGAAAATGGTTATCAGCTGATAAGTTATGTCAGTTCCAGAGCCGCCAATATGGGCAATGTGCCAATCGGTGATAATTGTTTTATCCTGGAAAATTGTTCCATTCAACCATGCAGCAAAATTGGAAACAATGTGACCATTTGGAGCAACAACATTCTTGGCCACCATTCCGAAATAAAAGACCATTGCTATATTGCCGGGCATGTCTCAATTGCCGGGCATAGTGAAATTGGGGCATTCACATTTATCGGCGTAAATGCTATGGTTGGCCATGAAGTTAATATTGGTGAGAGCTGTTTAATTGGTGGCGGGGCCAGAGTGACAAAAAGCGCTGAGGCCGGAAGTGTTTTTATTATGCCTGATACAGAGAAGTTTCGTCTGGACAGCAAAACGTTTATAAAAATGACAAGATTATAATCATAACTAAAGTGAAATAATTTTTGGTACTCTATGAAAATATCACCACAGATAAGTGTAATAATCGTTTCTTATAATTTTGAAAAATACCTGGATCAGTGTATTGAAAGCATTATTGCTCAGACCTTGCGACCAAAGGAAATTCTTATTTGTGATGATGCGTCCACCGATGAATCCTGGCAAAAAATAGAAAGCTACCGTTTGAAATATCCGGAATTGATAAAAACTGTCCGGTCTCAAACAAATGTGGGTCCATATGAAAATTTTATGTCGGCCTACAAAATGGTAACGGGTGATTGGGTCAGCGCGATGGATGGAGATGATTTTTGGCTTTCCGAAAAACTGGAAAAAGAATGGCAAGCTTTAGTCAAAAATCCGAAGGCAAAATCTGCATATTCCGGTGTTGTTTTAGTTGATGAAAATGGAAATGAGAAAGACCGCTGGCTCAAACCCGGAAGTGTTGCCAAAGAAGGCGATGTTTTTGTGGATGTTTTCTCCAAGAAATTTTTTGAAGACAGGAGATCGGTTTTTAGAAATGAACTGACTGATCGCGCGGTTTATGAAGAATTTGGCCATGACCCTAATATTGCTGTTCACCGTGACTGGGATCTTAAAGTCAGGTTGACTGCAAAATATGAGGTAGTTTTTTCAGGTCAGGATTTGGTGATGTACCGCGAACATGAAGGCGGGATACACAAAAAACAGAGTCAAAATATGTATGATTCTGCGAAAGATGTGATTTTAAAAAATTTAAATCTTCTCCAAAACCGTTCCACAGATGAAGCCAATTTTGTGCTTGGAAATATAAATCAGTTTTTACAAATACTGGCTCAAAATACAGGAAGAAAACCAGATAAATTTACATTAAATAATCTTCCCAAAAATGCAATTTTGGTAAACAGTTTGCCCAAAGCGGGTACAAATCTTGTTACAAAAATTTTGAGACTCATTCCTCAACTGAAAGAAACAGCTATTCATTTTGGAAACTCAACCACCTCAGATTTAAACGCGATTGAAATAGGAGAAACCATTCCTGTAGGTATCGACATGCCGAAGGATGTTTCTGCATCAATAATTAATAAAAACCTGGCTTCATTAAAACCGCTGGATTTTTGTTCCGGGCACTTACCCCATTCAAAAGAACTCATCAAATTAGTTCAGCAAAATTCTATCAAAATGATTGTGGTAATGCGCGATCCACGTGATGTGGTTGTTTCCCATGCACGTTATGTTGCCGATACGGAAGGCCATCCATTTTATGATCATTATGATAAACTTTCATACGATGAACGTTTGTCCGCTTCGATCAATGGGGCCAAGGCAGGCAAAATTAAAATGCTAAATATTGCTGATCGTGTAAAAAGTATTTTGCCCTGGATGGACCAACCAAATGTGCATGTTATACATTTTGAAAAACTTGTTGGGGAAAAGGGTGGCGGAAGTAAAAAAGTACAAACTGCTGAATTAAAAAGATTGATTACATTTTTAGAAATTGAATTGACTGATGCTCAAATCGATGCTCTGGCGGACAAGGTTTTTGGTGGAACCGGAACATTTAGAAAAGGGCAAATTGGGGAATGGCGAAAAGAACTATCTGAAAAACATATTAATAAGATGAACACATTAATGAACGGTCTTTGGGAAAAAAGCGGCTACAAAATCGAATCGCTGGAAAGACGTTCTAAAAAACGGACAAAAGCTATGATCTACCAAAACCAAAACTCAAAAGGTGAAAACTTAATATTTCTCATTTCTCAACCAAGGGCAGGATCGACGCTTTTACAAAGGGTGCTGGGGGCGAATTCAAAAGTTCACACAGTATCCGAACCATGGATAATGCTGCACCCTTTGTATGCTTTAAAAAAACAGGGAGTTGATTCTGAATTTAGCTCCGTTGATGCGCAAATCGGCTTAAAAGATTTTATGGCAAACTTGCCAAATGGCGAAGATGATTATTATGAGGCCCTGCGTTTAATGGGCAATCATTTGTACGGGCAGGCTTTGCAAAACAGCGATAAACAAGTTTTTCTCGATAAAACCCCTCGTTATTATTTTATAATTAAGGAATTGGAAAGGCTTTATCCGCAGGCAAAATTTGTGTTTCTGATTCGCAATCCTTTGAGCGTACTTTCATCAATTTTAAAAACCTGGGTTAAGGAAAACTGGCCACGGTTGGGATTGCACAAATCCGATTTATTGCAAGCTCCCCAATTGCTTTTGGATGGTATAGAGCATTTAAAAGACAAAGCTTCTGTTGTTCAATACGAAGAGTTTGTTGATAACCCGCAGGAAGTCGCTGCAGATTTATGTAAACAATTGAATATTCCTTTTGAAAACTCAATGTTAGAGTATGGCAAGCATAAACGTCCTGATGGTTCTATGGGTGATTCTACTGGCATTGATCAATATCAACGGCCGGTTACTGATAGTCTGCATAAATGGATTGAAGACCTGAATACAGCGCAATCTAAAATGCTTGCAGAAATCTACGTAACTTTGTTGGGCAAAGATTTATTTACACAAATGGGCTATGCTTATGATGAGATTTTCAAATATCTGCAAGATATTCCATTAAATGAAAACAGTTTATCAAACGATAGAATTAGTGAAGTTATTGCCCCTTTAAATTTAACAAACCAACAAATTGCTTTTGTTGAGCCGGTTATCAAAAAATATCTTCAATACGATGGTCAAACAAAATCAATACCGGTGAATACAACACCTGTTTCTGAAAATTTACAGACCGGTTTGGACAGTAATTCAAAAGAAAATGAAATCCTGGTCAGTGCGATTGTTTCCACATATAATTCTAAAAAATTTATCCGGGGCTGCCTGGAAAGCCTGGTGGATCAAACATTGTATAAACAGGGCAGGCTGGAAATAATTGTAATTGACAGTAATAGCCCGCAAAACGAAAAAGCCATTGTTGAAGAATTTGTGCAGCAAAATGCCAATATTCGTTTTATAAGGACTGAGCAACGTGAAACAGTTTATGAAGCCTGGAACCGTGGTATAAAAATGGCCAGCGGCAAGTATGTAACAAATGCCAATACTGATGACCGGTTAAAAGCAGATGCTATTGAAAAGCTCGCAAACCTTTTGGAAAACAATCCTGACAAGGTTTTGGCTTATGGCAATTCGCTTGTTACAAAAAAAGAAAACGAGACATTTGAAAGCAACAGTTCTGATGGCACTGAAGATTTAATATGGCCCGATTTTGATAAACGGACAATGCACTCGTGGTGCTACATCGGGCCGCACCCGGTTTGGAGAAAATCTCTGCACGATGAATTTGGTTTTTTTGATACAAAACTAACATCCGCCGCTGATTGGGAGTTTTGGCTTCGAACTGCTTTAAAGAATGATTTTATTCATCTGGACGAATTTATCGGGCTTTATTATTTAAGTGATGAAACAGTTTCGAGGCGTGGCGATACGCCAATTATAGAGGCAGGTGAAGTTCGCAAAAATTATAAAGAGAAGTATAAAAATATCGCCGGTGATTTTATTTTACCTCAAAACCCAACAATCACATCTGAAGACAAAAATACAATTCTCTATGTAGTTCACAATTTTCCGCCTTTCTGGTATGGTGGTACGGAGAATTATGTTTTAGAACTTGTTCATGAGATGCGTTCAAAAGGGCAGGATGTCCATGTTTTATTTCCGCACACCGATTCTGATCAGATTGCACCGGAAATGAGGTACAAATCTTACCAGGGCGTTACTACAATCCAGATGTGGTATGATCCCGAAATGTATAACCAATATATGGACTCCGGCGGTGAACAGGTTCAGAAAATGTTGAGTGCTTTTTTAAAGGCCAATCATTACAGTTTTGTCCACATTCAACACGCACAAAATGTACCTTTTGCGATTGGTTCTATCCTGCAGAATTTAAAAATACCATATGCAGTAACATTGCATGACTTTACATTCATGTGCCATAGAAATCATCTTTTTCACTACCGGGATAACAAAATATGTGGCGGACCGGAAAAAGCAAAATGTACAGATTGTCTATTTCACTTATTTGAAAGAAGTGCTGAGGGCAATCAACACGAGATCGTTCAAAATGCGTTGGTGGACAGAAACAGTCGTGCGAAAGAATTGTTGGCGGCTGCAAAATATATAACCGCGCCATCTACTTTTGTGAAAGAAGAATTCGAACAGAATGGCTTTATTGAAAAAAACAAAATTAAAGTAGCACCACTCGGGTTGAAGGAAATAGAAAAAGTTTCTAAAAAGACACCAAAAGACATGCTGGTATTTGGTTTCCTGGGCAATTTTACCGGCCTAAAAAACCCGGATATATTGTATGAAGCGTTTAAAAAAGTCACCGGTAAAACACGGTTAAAAATTTGGGGTAACGGGCTTCCAAAAGAGCTTCATGAATTAAATCAATATTGTGAAAATGAACAACGGGCAAAATATTTTGGTACCTATACTCCCAATGAACTTTCTACAATTTTGAGCCAGGTTGATGTGGTTGTCCTGCCTTCTCGTATAGAGAGTTATTCGTTGGTTGTGCGTGAAGCATTGATGGTGCAAACGCCAGTAATAGCAGCATCTGTAGGTGGAATTCTGGATGTTGTGGATGATGGAAAAAATGGTTGGTTGTTTGATCCTGCTGATTTAGATCAGCTAACCCAAATAATGCAAAAATTGGTTGATAACCCTGTATTGGTAAAACAGGCAGCTAAAGTAGAAACGCAAATTACAACTCTTGCAAAAGATGCAGATTATTGGCTTAATAATTATCCAAAAGATGTGAGGGTTGTCCCAACAAAAAATATTAAATCTGAGAAAAATAATCTTCTTGGAATAACCGTACTTAGCACAGAATTTGCAAACCGAGCCTGTCCTTATATCCGGGTTCACAAACCATTAAGCCTTCTTCAGCAGTCCGGTAAGGTTCAGTATAACTATGTTTCGCTTGATGATGCCAGCAATTTAGAAGCGAAACTGGCAGACACTGATATTTTAGTAATCCAGCGAAATGTGCCTGCACAAATACCATTTGAAAAACTACAGCCTATTTTATCTCGTTTCAATCTTAAAATGATTTATGAATTTGATGATGCTTTTTGGGCAATTCCTAAAGGGCATCTTGCTTACGATTATTATGACAAGATGAAACCACAGTTGGAGAAATACCTTAAGCAGGCTGATTTGGTTTCTGTATCCACCAAATTTATTGAAAAACATGCACTGCAGCACAATAAGAATACAGTCATCATACCAAATGTTTTGGATGAACAATTATGGGAAGCAAAAGAGCCAAAGGCGCATGATGGAGTTGTGAGAATTCTTTTTTCCGGGACTCCAACGCATCTGCAGGATTTAGGTCTCACACTAAAACCTTTGGAAAAAATTCTAAAAGAATATAAAGATAAGGTTGAATTGGTTCTTTGGGGCAACGAACTGGTTGAGCTGACTAAATATCCAAATGTAAAACGTGGACCAGAATTTACATCCGTCTATGAGGATTATGCACGCCATTTACAAAATCTTGAGATTGATTTTGCGTTAATTCCATTGGAGGAAACGCCCTTTAATAATGCCAAATCGCACATCAAATGGCTTGAGTACAGCCGTGTTGGGATTGCCGGAATTTATTCTAATGTTAATGCTTATAAAGATGTTGTTAAAGATAAACAAAATGGTTTGCTGACAAATAACACCAATAAAGCATGGTATCGCTCGATAAAGTGGATGATTGAGCATCCTGATGAGCGCATTAATATGGCCTGGCAAGCAGCCAAAGAAGTACAGGATAACTATCTTCTTAAAACCAATCTTAACAAATGGTCAGAGGCCTATTATAACCTTGCTGATTACATTGCTCCGGAAATAGGTTCTGCAAATTTAACTGAAGTTTCAATAATAATTCCGGTCTACAATAAAGTGGAATATACACAAAAATGTATAGAGTCCATTCTTGGAAATACATTTAATGTTGACTATGAAATAATTGTAGTAGACAACGCTTCTTCAGATGGGACAGCAAATTATTTAAAGACAATTTCTGCGCAGGAAGACAGGATTAAGGTCATTTCAAATAATCAAAATGCCGGCTTTGCAGGATCGAATAACCAGGCTGTTGAGCACGCAAATGGCGAATATGTTCTTTTCTTAAATAATGACACAGAAGTGCTGCAAGGATGGCTGGAAAATATGCTGAAAGTAATCACAAGCGATTCAACTGTTGGCATTGTTGGTAACAAACTACTTTACCCGGATGGCACAGTTCAGCATGGCGGTGTTGTTATAATTAATGATAAAGTAAATAATGATCCTCTGTTGGCTCAAAATATTTTTGTTGGCCAAAACCGCTCGTTTTCAGATGCAAACCAAATGCGTGAATATCAGGCTGTGACAGCTGCTTGTCTGCTCACATCAAAAGAACATTTTAAGCAGGTAAACGGCTTTGATGAACAATTTTGGAATGGTTACGAGGATGTTGATTTTTGTTTTAAGATAAGGGAAACGGGATTAAAAGTAGTTTATCAACCAGCAAGTGAAGTGCTGCATTACGAATCAAAAAGTGGCACTGAACGTTTTGCGAAAGTGGCTGAAAATATTGGCTTGTTACATCGCAAATGGCTCAACAAAATTGGAGTGGATTTTATCATCACAGAAAACGGTGACGTCCGGCAAACATCCAATGTTCATATCAGACCGTATCCAACAACAGGAAATCAAATCGAAAGCAGAAATGAAATAGGCGGGTTGGTTTCCATAATTATGCTCACTTGTAATGCGCTGGATTATACAAAAAAATGCGTTCAATCAATTCAGCAAAATACAAAATATGCACACGAGATAATCTTTGTTGATAATAATTCAAAAGATGGGTCCGTAAAATATCTTGAGGATCTGGTTAAGCAAAATACAAACTATAAACTGATCAAGAACAAGGATAATAAAGGCTTTGCAGCCGGAAATAACCAGGGAGTAAAAAAGGCCAAAGGTGAATATGTTTTCTTTTTGAACAATGATGTGCTTGTAGCAAAAAACTGGTTGGGCGATATGGTTTCTGCATTGCAAAAAGATGCGGCAATTGGAATGGTTGGGCCGTTGACAAACAGCATAAGTGGCCTCCAGCGATTGGACAACGTGCCTTACAAAACCGATGCGGATTTTGAAGGCTTTGCTAAGCAAATTCGCGATGGAAACAAAGGAAATGTTACGCCCCGCAGACGTATTGCCGGGTTTGCAGTTTTAATGCAAAAAGAAATATACCAGGAGGTTGAGGGTTTTGATGAAAGTTTTGGGCTTGGTAATTTTGAAGATGATGATTTATGTCTCAAAGTGAGAGAAGCCGGTTATGCGATTATGGTGCATGAAGGTACTTTTATTCATCATTTTGGCAGCCAGTCATTCAAAGCTAATAAAATTGATATTGGCAAATCGTTGGATGAAAAGGGCGCCGTTTTTAAAGAAAACTGGCCGGATGTTGATTATGAAGAATTACTGGAAATTAAAAATCCACTGCATGTAATCCATCCAAAAATGATAAACGAAGCAACAGAATATTTGGAAGCCAACGAAACTGAAAAAGCAACCGACATCTATTCCAAAGTGTTGGATGAAAACCCGCTAAATGGTGAAGCCTTGATGGGCATGGCTCTGGCGTTTCGGCTGGAAGGGCATGGCGAACAGGCGATTCCATTCTTAAAATCTGCATTTAAACATTATCCGGATAATATTTTAATCCCAAATCAACTTGGAATGGTTGCTTTTGAAATGGGTGATTTGGAAACGGCCAAGTCACATTTTGCTACAGCTATCCAAATGAACCCTTCATTTTTAGAAGCAAAACGAAATTATGGCCAAGCTTTGATTGACAGTGGTGATTATGAAAATGGAGTGGTTGCATTTACAAAAATCCTGGAAAAACATCCTGATGATGTTATTTCTATTGTTTACATGGCCGGGCTTTACCAGGAAATTGGGCAAACTGAAAAAGCAACCGCATTTATAAATAAAGCGCTGGAAATTGATCCGGACAATCAACATGCGTTAGATTTATTGAATGGATTGGAACCTGGGGAAAACACAGAATCCTTTGAAGAAGAGGTTTTATTAAATGAAAAAGCGTATCAAGCCCTGGGTTCTTATCAGATTGACGAGGCTGAAAAATTGTTTGAGCAAAGTTTTGATACTGCCGAAAATGCAGATGCATTATTTGGATTAGCTCTATGCGCTTCTCAAAAAGATTTGGAAATAAAAACTTTAACTATTTTAGGTAATATTATAGAGAAATGGCCAGAGTATGCTGCTGCTTATAACCAGTTAGGATTATTGAAATATCAAAACAATGAATTTGAGAATGCACGGGACTTTTTTGCAACGGCCATCGAAAAAGATAACACTTTGCTTGATGCTCAAAGAAATTATGGTCTAAGTCTGATCGAATTGAGTGATTTTCCGAATGGAATTGCCGTTTTCAATAAAATATTGGAAAAACATCCCGATGATGTAGAGACGTTAGTAATTCTGGCGGGCTTCTATTGTGA